>QHZW01000099.1 GCA_003224815.1 Acidobacteriota bacterium
GCGCGTAGAGTTCCAGGGTTATCTTCGGCGTTGTGTGCCGAAGCTGCGACTGTGCGACCTTTACGTTCTCCCCGTTTGAGATCAGCAGTGTCGTTTTTCGTGACTGGCTCTGTAGGGAGCCGACGTGCGTCTCTCAATTCGAAATAACGGAACTTCCATATTGCGACTGCTCTGTAAGGAGGTTCACCCATGACTACAAGATTTCAATCAGTTCAACATACCGAATTCGGGCAGCTTCGCACACGGTCGCGCGTCAGCAAGGAAGTATTTTGTTCGATTGCTTTGCTGGTAGCAATTTTTGCCGATGTCCAGCCAATATGCAGCCAAAGCGCCGGCGTTGAAGGTTCTCCGGGGATACCTCACCTCATGAAATTCAGCGGCGTGTTGAATGAAGGTGGGAGTCCTTCGGACGGTGTTCTGCGGATCAATTTCGCGGTGTACGCAGCACGATCAGGCGGAACACCTCTCTGGGAAGAGACACAGGACGTCCAAGTATCAGAAGGAAGATACACGGTTTTTTTGGGTAAGACCCTCAGTGAGGGTATTCCAGCATCCATCTTCTCGTCGGGCCAATTGCGATGGATGGGAATAAAGGTTGTTTCGCAAGGGGAGCGCGCAGAGGAACTGCAGCCGCGAACCCTCCTTACGACCGTGCCTTATGCGTTCAAAGCGGGGGACGCAGACACTCTCGGGGGATTGCCAGCCTCAGCGTTTTTGAAAGCGCCGCTCTCAAGCTCTGGAGAGGACTCGTCCGTGACAACCTTATCGGCTGCGGGAAAGGCCACTGTTGTAACACCGGCCAGCTCTCTAACCGTCACGACTCCTGGGGGTACTGCAAACACGATTCCAAAATTTTCATCGGCGAGTGAGATTATCAATTCGCAGATTACAGATAATGGTGTCGTGCACCTCATGAACCTGGAGAACGTTTTATTTGCCGATCAATTCACGGGAGCAGATTGCGGCGCTAAGATTAATGCTGCCGATTCAGCTCTCGGTAGCACGGCAGGGGAAATCTGGGTTAATCAAAACTGCGGAACTGCGTGGACGTCGGCGGTGTCGCTCTCCGCGAACCATACAGTGCGACTAATTCAGTGTGGGACTTACACTACAACTCATACGATCACGCTGGCTGGAGGAGGCGCTGGGATCATCGGAACTCCGCAAGGTGAAGCATCCGGGACTTGTACATTAAAGGCCGCCAACGGCGCCGCGCTTTCGACGGTCGTGTCGATGCCTGGCAACATTACCTTCCTGCAGGACGTGACCATTGATGGTAACAGAGCAAATTCCGGAACAAGTGGCGGAACGGGTGTCGCGGCCGACCTCAGGATAGGCGGTTCTGGGGGTCGTCAAGAGCTGATGCGCGTTACTGTTCAAAATAGTTCTGGCGACGGTGTTTACATAAATGGAGGGTGCTGTGGAAAAATAGACCGCCTATTTTCTACCCTGAACGTAGGCGATGGGTTGTTTGTTTCGAATGTAGGCGATGTATTCATCATCAGTTCCGAATTTGAGAATAATACGCTCAATGGCGTAGAACTGTTCAATTCGCCGGCCGCGCGGATTACTCACTCCGATTTCGGTACGAACGGCTCAGGAGGTGGCAAGGGTCTTAAAATCTACGGAACGGCTGCGGGTGGCCATTCCTCTCAATTACTCGGCCGTGCAAAGCACGATTATGGGTAACAGCTTCATCGGCTCCGGCTTCAGAGCAAATGCCACCTATCCAGACGTGTTCGTTCAGGATGGGTACCAACATCAAATTGTCGGTAACTGGTTCAATTCTGGTACCGGAGGGCACCTGTCGAAGTATGGACTTGAATTGACCGAGACAGTTTCAGGAAGAGCGGTTGCGTCTACCGTAACCGGAAACTCTTTCAATGCGGGCTTTACGACGGGGCTTTATTTGGATGGAAACGCGAACCAGAGCCACTTCGCAGCTAACAGTGAGGGGACATCAAGCTTTTCCCGCCTCGGGCCGCACAATTATTTGCCTAACAACAACGGACTGTACTGGAAAGATGCGTCTGGCAACGTTCAGAATGTTATTTTCATGGGTGGCGATAACGCCACATACATTTGGGGGCACCCGGTTACGAAGGCTATTAACTTCCAGCCGAATCCCGGAAGTAACGTATTGTCTCTTACGCCGGGCCTTGCGACTGTAAACGGCACGCTCACCGCTAATGTCAAGAACTTCAAAATCGATCACCCGCTCGACCCCGCAAATAAGTTCCTGTACCACAGTTCGGTGGAGTCACCGGACATGAAGGACTTTTACGACGGAATTGCAGTCCTCGATGGGAATGGCGAAGCCGAAGTGCAGCTCCCTGACTGGTTCGAAGCTCTCAATCGAGATCTACGTTATCAACTTACTTGCATCGGAGGATTTGCCCTCTCTATATATCAAAAGAAGTCGAGAACAACCGGTTCCGCATTGCAGGTGGATCTTCTGGATTGAAGGTGTCCTGGCAAATTACTGGAATTCGCCACGACGCCTTCGCAGAGGCACATAAATCTCCGATAGAAGAACAGAAGCCTCCTTCCGAACGCGGACACTATCTCCATCCTGAGCTTTTCGGCATTGCCCCTCCCTAAAACTCCCGAATCGTTCCCAGACCAGTCCAAAACTTAACTGAAATCTACCCTGAGCACCAGATCGGACTCACGGGTTCCTGTGTCAAATCCTAGGAGAGGGAGAACGAGGATTCGAGCGAGCCCCATTCTCCACAAGACCGGCCATTGCGACCTTGTAGGAATTCGACAATACGCTGACAGAGTCGGCCCAATTGTGTTGTCGCTCGACGTAACTCCTGCCCGCCTCGATCAACTTTTCCCTGAGCGACGCATTATCGCTAAGCAATTCAATCGCAGAAGAAAACTGTTCGGGGTTGTCCGCAACCAAGAGGTGCTTTCCGGCTTCGACATTCAAGCCTTGGCAGCAAATTGAGGTGGCAATCATTGGAACCCCAACAGCCATGGCCTCGAGGATCTTGAGTTGAGTCCCGGCGCGGATCCGAATGGGGCAGAGAGCCACCCAGGCGCGTCCGAGATAGGGTTTCACATCCGGCACCGAGGCGATCACGCGGATATTGTCTTGACCATCGAGCTGCCGTACGGTCCTAGGAGGCCTGCTTCCTATGATTTCCAACTGCAATTCCGGTCGCCGCGCCCTGACTAGCGGCCACACCGAGCGAGAAAAGTAGAGGGCTGCATCCGCATTTGGGAAATAATCAAGCTTGGCGCAGAAAACCAGCAAGTTCCTTTGTGCTTCGAACTCTCGGAAACGGAAATGATCAAGATCGACACCGTTGGGAACTACGTCCATTTTTTCCCGCAAGTCATGGGGAATTGGATACGCGTCGCGATCCACGGGTGAGGAAATCACTAATCGGCTGAACCGGCGCGAGACTTTCGCTTCAGACAGCGCAAACTTCTTTGATTCGGTCCACGAAAACAGTTTCACTAAGGGATTTTTCGTGAAGCTGCGGCGGCGCGACTCAAGCATAGATAAGCAATCGACGGCGTCAAATACGGCCGGCACCTTTCCAACAACATCTTCGACCATTGGCATGGATTTCAAATGTTCAGCGTGAATCAGATCCACCTGCTTAGCTTCGACCAACATCTTTACGCGATCCCGCAGGCGCGGGGAATAAAAATACGCGCAGCGCAAGGGAGTCATAGAGAAGAGAGCGCACAGGCAACTCCATAGCGATTTCCACCGCGAGACTCTGATGACCTCCAGCCTGTGACAATATTGACGCAACTCGGAGATGAAACGCTCGTCCGCCTGGTTGCTAGCTAAGCAGACGACCGAGACCTCGTGCATTTGTGAGAGGCCACGGATGAAGTTCAATGGACGCGGGCGAATAAATGAAGGAACATTGGGGATGACGAATAGGATTTTCATGGCGACTGCTGCCTGCGGGCAGGAAATTCGGGCAGCCATTCTCTGGTTCTAATTCTCCGCGGACCCTGCACCTTGACTTAGATTACATGCGGCCAGCAAAACACCAACCAGGGTCCAGGGAAAAATGATGACAGTCATTACACGCGTTCCTCCACCAGCGGCAGCCGTGGCAAAGAAAGCCTCCTGAAAAAAGCATTCGGCAATCCACAGTAGTATGAAGGCAGAACCCGCCACTTTCACCCACTCATAACTACCATCGAGAGATTCGAAATCAAAATGCAATTTTCTGCGGAATCTGGCTAGCCTGAGCACCAACCACAAGAAGAAGGCTAGGCCGACAAGGCCAGTTTCTGCTGCCATCGTTAGCAGCTGGTTGTGGGCGATTCCTCCGGCCGCCTCTCCTTCGTAGCTTCGGTCAAAGAATTGATAGTTGCCCGCTCCCACTCCCAACAGAGGATGTGTTGTAAACAGCTGCAAAGCCGTTGCGTAGTAGTAGATCCTCTCGAATCCGTACACTTGGTCGGGATTGTAGAAGGCAGAAACGAGCCCTATTACGCCTGACAAAACAATGGCAGCCGAGACGACGATGATGAGTATCAGTCCGAAGGCAGGGTTGACGCGCGAGCGAAGCCAGGAGGCCGATACCAGCAATAGCCCGACAAAACCAACCAGCCAGGTCTCACGCGAAAAGGTAAGCACTAGGCCTAGCAGGCACAACACGAACAGCCCACAAACGAGCCAGTAGCGGGAAAGCGAGCGGCGCCCGAATAACACTCCGGAAAAGAGAAAAGGAAGACAAAGTGCGCTGAGTTCGATTGAGGAATCCCAGGGTTGTCCCCAGTAGGCGCGCGTGGCACCCAGGATGACATAGGTGCCGCCGTAGCCAAATATCAAGCCTCCGGCTGTTATAAGGGTCCCGATGGCCACCACGATGCCCATTATCGTCACCACTGTTTCAACATCTTTCCAGCGTTTGATCCCGGCAGCGACGGCAAAAGGGATACACAATGTCATCCCCAGCAACAGGAGTTGGGAGAGTTGCGCGGTACTCCAGGAAACGTCCGAGTGCGGGTAGGCGTAAGTCACCTCAGGGTCAGGATTAAGACGCGACCACAACATTGAAACTGGCGTCAGCAGAGCTATTCCGAGCAAAGGTCGGTTGAGGAGAGTTGTCGGGAAGAGGCTCCTTGCCGAAACCGACATGCTGGTCATTAGCCATGCAAGAATGAACATGCCAATGGCTATATTGCCGGGGTAAAGGCGCGACAGAATTCCTGTCTCGAACGGCGAATAATTTAGAAGCCCGCAACTGAAGATCACTACCGCGAGACCGCTCACGGGACTTCTGAACTGCGCTAGAACGGCTACTACTCCCGCACCAACCAGCCATGGCAAGGGAGATTCAACGAAAAGAATATCCAGAGCGACAGCAATCACGGCAATCAGGACACAAACGTGCCAGGACCAACGCTGCGGGGTATTCAGACTCATCGTGGTGTTAACGCTAATATTGGCGTCGTCCATAAAATTCCTGGTCGGTGGTCAGCCCTGCCGACTTTTAGCCCGAGCGCTTCTGACACTTACTCGTGGCAAGGTTATGCTGGCCAGAACGAGTAGAGTCTTCCAATAAGTCATTGCACTCCCTTCGGGGAGCGTGTGACGGGGATCGATGATTCAAAGTAGTTCGGAGTGATGTGGACTCTCAGGGCTCCCGGATAGACACGGATTTGCTAAGGCGCTCGCCCACAGCACTCGTGAACCTTCCAGCAACGGATACAAGTTAGTTTCACGAGTACGAAGTGGTATGCCGCAACGCGTTCATGAATTCGAGGAAATTCTCTCGGTAATTTCGATATAGGAGTGCCCGCGTCGTATAGGTGAGAAATCGAATCAGCTTGACGACAGACCTCCCCAATGGCGAGAGCCGCACGTACCGGGAAAGAAAGTATTCTTCGCTCTTTGCGTTCTCGATATACCTCCTGGCTCGGAGTTTGCCGGCCGAAACACTTCCCTTATGGAAAATCCTGGCCTGAGGGATGAAGTAAGCGCAGAATCCGCACTGCCTAATCTTTTCGGCGATGATCAGTTCTTCAAAATCCAGGAAAGTGTTCTCATCAAAGAGGCCGGCTTTCTCGATCGCTGCAGCTCGAAAAAAAAGTGCGCTTCCTGAGAGGAACTGGACCACTGAAGGGTGATTGGCGATGCAGTAAAACATCCTACGCATCACTGGGACTCGTGTAATGAGTCGTCTCAAGGGAGTAAAAGCACAAAGCAGCGTTAGCAGGTCCAGTTTTCTGCGTATCGGCCACTCTCGTTGGGGATTGCGACGATTGATGCGCGGCCCCATGAGAGCGGCTGTAGGATGCTTTTCAGCGAATTGGACAAACGCGGAAATGGTGTCGGGAAGAATTGTGGTGTCGTTATTCAAAACGAAAACATAATCCGCTTCGTTCTTGAGCGCGTAACGTATTCCGACATTATTACCCGCCGCAAAGCCCAGATTCTTGTCGGTCTCCACGACTGTTACGTCCGGGCAAGCGCCTTTGAGTCGCGCAACGGAATCATCTGTTGAGCCATTGTCCACAATGACCGCGTGCCAGTTTCGATACTCCATGCGCTCCAGCGAGCGTACACATTCCAGAGTGTCTTGCCATCCGTTCCAGTTCAGGAGCACGATGTACACGCGCGCTTGATTCTGCGCAATGTGAGCAGCGGGCGAGACCAACACTCGGGGCTGTGGCGCAGCGAGTCCAGCGGAGAACTCAGTTGTTGTTTTGTGTGTCATTGAGACGGAGAGTTCGAGGCATCCTTTCAGAAACTCTGTCGCATACCCATTTTCCCCGTTAGTCCGTCCCAGGTGCCAACAACAAAACTACGAAGCTTTTGGGGCCGCTGCTTTTCTCCAAGAAAGCACTTTGCTGTGTCGCGCAAAGCCGCATACATGAGTTTAAGGGTGAAAAGGGGAAGAGAAAATAGATATTTTCGGAAAACCACGATGCGGTTTCGCGACATGTAATAACGGCGGATCGCGCTGTGATGACTTGGCCAGAAACGTAAGCCGAGAACGGAAGCTGGCGCTGGATCGCCTGGATCATGCACGAGAATTGCTTCGGACTCTGCCATTATGTATCCAGCCGCCCGGATGCGGAAACAATACTCGATATCGACCCAATCAATGAAAAACTCTGAGGCGAACCAGCCGATATTGTCAAATATCCACGTCGGCATCAGCGATCCCGAGGTTATGCACCACAACAGACTGCCATCGGGAGCGCGAGGTGCTAGCCGAGTGTATCCGAATCCCGCGCGCATGTATCGAGGGTGAATGGTAGCAATCTTGTCCCGTTTGGGATGAGAGAGCCACACCTTAAACATCGCATCGACAAATCCATCAAGCATTCTGCTGTCTTGATCGTAGAGTAGAACCCACGGATACTTTTCATTTTTCGCCCAGCGCACGCCTTGATTCAAAGCTTCGGCGATGCCAAGGTTCTCTCCATTCTCAATCAGATGAAAGCCGAAATCCCGGCTCGCAGTTCTCAGTAAATCCAATTCATTGGCGCTCGATCCATTGTCAACAACAACCAGCCCCTGCACCTCAGCGAGCACCTTGTGCAAGTTTTCGAGCATTGCGACACTGGGGTGATAAGTGACAATCACGGCGCACACTGATTGCACTCTCATTTTGCATGCTCCTCGTTGCATGACTCAGGCTTTTGCATACCGGCGGTCTGAAGGAAAGGGGCTCCGGCTCCAGTGCCGGCTACCCTTTTCCATGAATCTCCGATTGTCCACCGCCCGATTCGTACGACTTGCAAGAATGATGATGTGGAATGGCTTGAGATTATCGACACGAAGTATCTGCAATCCCGCGCAATTCACCGTGGCTAAGGCCGTCAGGGTATCGAACACATGATGGTGCAAAGCGCGATGCATATGATTCGCCAGACAGCGTTGCCGGAACTGCTCTTTTGTTCCGGCCCCTTCATCTCGAGACAAGTCGTGAAGCTCCAAAACTTCCGGAACGTGGGTCTGATCCTCTTCGCCTACCTCATTCTCGTAGTCCTTGATGATATGAGCGAGGGTTGTGGTCGGGCGGCGCCAATCGAATGTGCCATCTTTGTGCGGCAGAATTAACAGTAGCAGCGCCTCATCTTTCAAAATGCGTTTCCATTCGGCGAGTGCACGAAGCGGATTGGCGATGTGCTCCAGGCAATGGCAGGCCAGCACACAGTCGTAGCTGCAGTCCGGGATACACCGCAAGTCGGTGGCGTCAGAAATGATTTGGTGGCCAGGCGGTTTTGCTGGGTGGTAAACGAATCCATCCGCTTCCCGTACTTCCCCGGTCCAAATTGTGCTTCCCGAATACAAACAATTATCCAGGGACCTCAGAACATCATAGATAGGTATCGGTCCTTCATCTTTCATCAATTCGCTGGGACCGCCTATCTCAAGACCTCGTCTCAATCGCAGTTCGGACCGATATTTCGCAAAAGATGGGCGCCGCACAAGCGCTGTCAATCGCGGACCGAGGATATTCCGGGCCGCAATCCGAACAGCACTCTTAACCTGTAAGGTGCTCTGATGCAACACGCTCTGAGTCATTTGATCGCGGATCCATTCGAAGAGGTTGAACTCGATCGACGAGACTGAGAATGATCCACTCCCAGCTTCCGCTTCACGCGAGCCGCTAACTTGTCGAACGCTCGGCCGGTTTCGGTCCCGAATTTCTTCGTGGTCGTCCCGCGCTCAAACACGACCACGCTATCGTAGAAATGCATCGCCATTGTGGACCGAGTAAATTCCGTGGGCGGCAGAGTGCCGCGGCTGTGGTCCGCGTTCAATTCATCAACCAAGCTCTTACAAATCTCAATGAAGTTTCTCGGATCGCGGAGGCCACCTTCATATTCCTCCCAATAAGCTGTATGCAGGTCCTCAACGAGGTATACGCCGTTTTTCAGCATTTTGGGGTAGAGAAAATCAAAGCTCGCGGCGAGGTGACTCATGACGTGGCTACCGTCATCCACAACGATGTCTGGAATGCCGACCTGGTCGATCACGCCCTGGAGAAAAGCTGTGTCTTGTTGAGCACCAATATGGATTTCGATCTGATCTTCGGTGAACTTCTTGCATTCGGGATTGATGTCGATACCAACGATTCGAGCGTGTGGGCCAAAATACTGCTTCCACATTTGCAACGAACCACCCAGCCCGCAGCCGATTTCAATGAAGGTGACCGGCTTGTTGACGAACTCATTAAAATGCCGCTCGTAAATTGGGAAATAGTGCTTCCATTTATGTATCAGTCGCTTATCGTTGTTGAGGGCATAAGACCAGAGAGTCATAAGGTTAGCGTCGGCTTTCAGAAATCAAACGCAACTGGAAAAAATCGTGCCAGCATGGCGACGCATAGAAGGAAAAATGAGGCGGCTGAAATTCTGTCTTTCTTCACGATTTAAACAAAAGTAAGCCGGTACCCCAGTGCACAGGGCCCAAAACACGGACATAGCTGATATGAGGTGCAAATCGGACGCCGGCCACCAACGAAATAGCAGGAACGCAGATGGCAGGCAGATCAGACTGGGACCAAAGATTCCGCGCAGGAATACTTGCCGCGGCGGTATTGAAATCACAGATCGAGTAAGTCTCATGCTGATTACAAAGTGCACAAGCACGCCGACGAAAGCGCCGATTACCGTTCCAACGGCGACGCCGATTGCCCCGAACTGCAACGCAAGGTAGAAACTGCTCCCTAGATTGACGACAGCTTCCGAGATGGCAGATGCAATTCCTGCTTTCTGGCTGCCGGTCGCGGTAATCATGGTTGCGTAAGGCGCGCATAAATTCCGCACGACATTCGCAAGGACCAGAATTCGCAGATATGTAGCCGTATGCCTTGCGTAGTCGGAGCCGACCCACAGCCGAAGAATGGGAAATGCGAACACGACCAGGGCGAGACCGACCAGAAGCAGAGCGATGGTGTTGTAGCGGGTGATTTTGGCCAGAAAAGTTCCCATTTGGGATGGCGAAAACCGCGTGCTCAATGCCGACGAGGCGGGCACCAATGGGCCCAGCAAAGAAGAAATCATTAGTAGCAGGAAGCTCGTGGGCAGCGAGGCGATCGAATAGTATGCCGTTTGCACATAATCAAAGTGGCCAACGATGACGATGTCTAACCCAGTGATGCAGAACATCGCAATGGTTGAAACAGACTGTAGCGAGCAATATCGGGTGACGTTCTTCAGAATGCGGAAATCCAGCAACCGCAGCGATACCAGTACATCCGAAGCACATTTTCTCCATGCGAGCCATTGCAGAACACCGGTGAAGACGTTTACAAGGGCTGCGGCCATTCCCATGATCTCAAGATTCCCACGAGCGCTTACGGCTAAGAAAATTGCCAGCGCGAATAGCATGCGATTAAGAATCATGATGAGAGTAGGTATCCAATAGCGTTGAAGACCAAGGAAAACGGCCCCGTAAATTGAGCAAACAAGCCCAAGTGACAGAGAAAGCCCGACAAGCATCAGGCTGATCCTTACCTCGGGAAAGAGGTTTACGGGCATAGCCGAAAAGAGCCTGGGTATTTGCCAGGCGAGGCCGAACGTGAGCGCGCCGGCAAGCGTGCCGGCCAAGATCATGAGCGCGAGCCCTGCTGTTGCATAGCGTCCCGCCTCTAATTGCTTGCCCCTGGCCTCGTACTCGGCAACGAACTTTGAAACCCCAGTCTGTATCCCGAGATCAAAATAAGAAACGTATGCGCCAAGTTGAATTATGAGCACCCATGCGGCGTATACCTTCACCGGCAGGTGATGCGTCAGATAGGCGGGCAGCAGAATGGCAACTGCTGATACTGCAGCCGCTCGGGCCAGGTTCGCGCTGATGTTCCGAAACACGACAGTTGCCAAGCCCGGCGATGTCGTTTCGGTTTCTGTCGAGCTAGTTACAAGGATAGGAGAATCGCTCATACTTATGCCCGGTCACTTATTGCTTCGGAACCATCATCATCGGACGCCCCGAAAGCCGGAAATGGATGCTCGAAATACATTCGTGCCTACGCCAATTCCGCGAAACCACGAGTAAGGATCACCGAAGCATCGCATTCGTACTTACGAAATCATGTGGACAGCCCCGAAATGCTGCGCAAATCTTGGAGCACTCATTCAATTCAATTCTCGGAATGCTCAGGAGTTCGGTAGCGTCAGGGATGGCCGTGATGCGTCCCATTACGTCCGCCGAACCTGCTCCACATGATCTGTACCTTGGCTCGCGATCTGGTATTTTCGGCTCCGATTTGTCTCCAAATCTCCGTTGCCAATTGTTTCTCTGGGGACTGGCTGCGCTTCCACATGGCCGCGGTAATCACTAGAACACCAGCAAACAGCACAGACAAGAGTGCGCCTCCCGCGACAATGACCGTGCGAGGGGGAAATGACTTGTTTTCGGGCAGCAAGGCAGCATCGAGTACATTGACGGTTGGAATTTCTCTGGCTTCCTGAATCTTTGCGAACTCGTACTCCTGGGTCAGCAATTCGTACAAAGTCTCTTGGATCTTGCTCTCACGATACAAGTTTGCCCAGCGCACCCCCACCAGGGGCAGTTTGCGTATCGAAGGAAAGTCTCCGGCGATTTCTGACTGGTCCGAGTTGAGATCAGCCTTGTTCCCGCTCATGTTTTCCACCTGCCGTTTCAAGGCAGCGACCCGGGCATCAAGCGTGCGCACGCGAATATTGTTATCCGTGTAGGTTTGCTTCAGTCCCTCCAGTTCCGCTTCTGCAGCGATCAACTGCCCCTGCAGTCCGGCCTCGCTGTCTACCATGGCTTTGGTCTGCGAGGGCATATCGAAAGTCCCATTTTTGCTGGCGTATTGGCTGAAGTCCTGTAGGGCAGCATCAAGATTCTGTTTCACGGTCTGCAACCGGCCTTCGATGAAGATCCGCTGGCGGCGTGCTGAAGAAATCGAAACCTGCGCGACAATCCTGTTGAGTGCGTCGACATAGGCCTGTGCCAAAGCCTGCGCGCGCTTCGGATCATGATCTGTAACCGTAATGGTGATAACCCCGCTCTTGCGGTCTTCTTTCATATCAGTCTGCTTGGCAAGAGCCCTACGTGCATCCTCCCAGTAGGTAGTGTGGTAAACCTTGCGCAGATCAAATCTCTCGATCAGGTCATCTTGAATCGTCGTGCCATCGAGCATGTCCACAAAAAGCGCGCCCGAACTCTTCACTCCGAGCAAGTCTCCGGCCACGCTTCCCAGGCTTCCACCTAGCGCACCAGCAACTCCGCTGCCGCTTGAAGTGCTTGATCCGCGTCCGGCGAGGGCCGCGAGCATCGCCAGGCCCGATCCGGACTGCTGCTCCGGAGGCATAAGCCGCATCTTCGACTTATACTGAACGGGCAGCAGAAACGCGACCACTAACGAGAAAATCAACCCCAATATCGTGGTCCGTCCGATGAAACTCCGTTCCTGCCAGAGCAGCCGCATCCATTCCGCGCGACGCGAATGTTCATTTGGAGTTGGAGAAAGTGCGATCGCATGCCCGTGCTCCGGCTCCGCCTCGGACGGGCGCTCGACCACTCGTACCGGATTCTTGTTTGCAGGATTCAAGCGTTGATTTCGCAGCACAGCTTCGCTCCCTCACTTACATCGGCGCTTGTGAGAAAGGCCCTATAAAATCGCTGGCCTGCTAGTCGCATGCCCTCGAACCAAAATCCCGGAATGTCCACACTCCGGCTCCGGCTCGTTTTGGAAGTTGTTGGATGGCTTCATTCAGGACCACAGTTGTCCGGAGCTTCTGATCAGACTATCGGAGTGTCAAACCCACTCGACGCTGTGAGCGACACTTGCCTCGCTTGCTTGCTCCCAACGCCCAGGTGTCCGTTCTCGAAGCCCGGAGTTCGGTTCCTTAAATCGCGGGCAATTCTTCCTGGCTAGAGCATTCAATGACCGAAGAAGTGCGAACTTTGTTTTAATTGCCCGGTCCAGTCCTGCAGGGGCAACGAAGGGGCCGCGAGTCTAGCCAATTGCAGTGCCAACCTTGCCTCACTCTTTGCGCAGCGTAAATCCGCTAGTTCCGTTAAAGTGGCACTCCTGAGCAGAGAATCCTCCTCGGGGTGGTTCTGAAACACAAAAGGGAAATTCTTGTTTTCGATGACGGCATCTTCAGACGACATCCGGACACCCCGACCGATGCCCTGTTTCTATCTATCTGACTTTGTTGTGTCGTACTTGGAGTAAGCTGGACGTGCAAGTTGTTGTTTGTGTTTAGGTTGGCGACCCTTTTAAGGCATGGGTCGCAGGTTCGAATCCTGCCGCGCTCACCATATAACACCCTGACAGAACGACCTGAAAATCGGTTGGTCTGTACAAGATCCTCCACTCCATTAAACAAATCTTTTGCAGACTGCGTAGAGAACAAGCTGTCTTGGCGCAGTCGATGAGTCTAATGGATGTATTTCAACAACCCCCACGGGCGTCTTAATCTCTCCGGAGCATGAGTGACAATCACGACGGCTATCCGGAACTCCTTGACGCCCAGAGTGCAACGGTTATTAGGCGTCATCACTCCTTGCTACCTGCCATGATTCTGATGGCTTCAGGCCAAGTCGTCTTTACGCAGCCGGACGC
>QHZW01000100.1 GCA_003224815.1 Acidobacteriota bacterium
CGCTGATCAGGAGAGGAACAATGAAGCAAGCCATGGCTATGGCGCTTTCGTTCGCGCTTGCGATAAGCGTCGTCGAGGCACAAGCCCAAACCACAGCGTCCGCCAAGAGAAAGAGGTCGGCGGCACCGCAGACAGATCCGGCAGTCGCGCAACAGCTTTCTGAGTTGAAACAGGCGCTCGATGCCCAGCAACAGCAGATCAAGCAACTGAGTGATCAGTTGCAAGGCCGCGACCAGAAGATTTCAGACCTCGAGCAAAAGCTCGACCAGAGCCAGTCGGCAACGTCGCAGGCTTCGGCTAAGGCGGACGCCGCAGCGTCCCAATCGTCGCAACAAGCGCAGGATGTTTCGATTTTGAAAACAGATGTGACTGATCTGAAGACGAACAATACGAACTCCGCCCTGACGTTGCAGGAAACTCAGAAGGACAGCCAGAAAACCCTTGACGCCATTAAGGCCCTCGGCAAGCTGAAGTTCAGTGGCGACCTAAGGCTTCGATATGAGCCATTCATTGGGGGTGGGGCAGTCAATGCCGCTGAACCGGAAACCCGTAACCGCGAGCGTTATCGGTTGCGTTTCAATGTAAACACCAATATCGATAGTGATTTCGCTGCTGGATTGACTCTGGCATCCGGGGATCTCGGCGATCCTATCTCCACCAATTCAACCCTGACGGGGTTTTACACACGCAAACCGGTCGCCATCGATAAGGCGTTCGGGACCTACAACCCGCATTACTTCAAACCATTTACGTTGACCGCTGGAAAATTCGGCTATACCTGGCTGCGCACCGAGATGACATGGGACAACGATCTTAATCCAGAGGGCGGAAGTGCCGCGGTTGCGTGGGATTGGAAGAATAATTTCCTGAACCACTTTGCCGTCGTTTCTTTTGGCACCACTATGTTGGAAGTAAGCGGTGGGGCAGACAATTACATGTACGGCGGACAGGTCCAAACCGGCTGGAAGCTGCTTCCACGCGTGAAGCTGAGTGCCGATGCCGCCTATTATGATTTCGAGAATGCGGACTCGATTGCGCAAAATCAAGTGAACGGTAGCGGTGCTAACGGGTCCGCTACCCAAGGCCTCCCGACCCCACCGAATTTCGGAGGCACCTTTGGTTTCGGCGGCTCGGGAAATACCAACAACTTTGGTGTGATCAACGGTAAGCGGTTCTACGCCTCACAATTCGGCATCCTCGACGCGATCGCCCGGCTCGATATTGATACCGGCATTAAGCGGTGGCCGATCTATGCACTGTTTGACTTTGCCCAGAACACAAAAGCTTGCGATAACCTGGGTGTATTTTTTGTGGCGGCCGTGGCGGCGCCCGCTTGCGATCCTCACCAGCGGCACGGCTATTGGTCGGAACTGAAGTTTGGGCAAACCAAAAGCAAGGGCGATCTCATGCTCGGTTACACCTTCGCTCGCATCGAACGGGACGCCGTAGTCGGTGCCTTCAACTTCAGCGACCTAAGACAAGCAACGAATGTGATCGAGCACAGAATTGAGGCCTACTACCAAGCCTATCCGCACGTTCAGATTGGATTTACGGGTCTGATTGGGCGGCAGATCGTAACGGCGCAGAGCCTGACCGATGAGCGCTGGCTCAAGCGGCTACAGTTTGACACCATCTTCGGTTTCTAAGAGCGCCGAAATCACCTGGCCGGAGCGGTATCTGCTCCGGCCTTTTTTTGTCCCGAACAATTTGAATTTGAATTCCCGCAAGTCACAGGTAAGCAGCCATTACAATCCCGCGATAATTCCCCAGACGGCAAGGGAACTCATGACGCTGGTGAGATACCCGAAGGAGGTGTAGTAGTACACCGCCCACATGATCTGCAAGCTGTCTTTTTTGGGCGCGTCCCGCAACAGGCCATTGATTTGCGGATCGGAGCAGTTGCGCACGACTGCCCACTTGGGAACGGATTTCCCGGCTGCCTTTGGCTCCTCCATAGCGAGCCCAAGGACCGCATCTCCCATCTCGACGGCGCAGCCTTCTTTATCAAGATGATTAGTGGAGGTGCCGTACTCGAAATAATCGGTAGTCAGAATAGGATGAAAGGCGGGCATTCTGGTGCTTCCGTTTACGACTTGACCATCAAGCCAAATGTCGGGGTCATAAGGATGCAATGGTTTCGGGTATCCACCCTGCGGCTTGGTGAAATTGACCGTGGGCGGCAGGAATTCGGCAGGCTCTTGAATCTGGCTTTTGAATCCTGCCATGAGTTGTACAGCGTCAGCGAAGTGTTTGGTCGGAATTTGCCAGTGGGATTCGTACTTCTTGTTATTGAATGGTTCGTTCTTGAATTCGTCTTGCAACCGGAACTTCGCCGCCCGAGTAACCACCACGTCACCGAGGTCCTGATCCGTAAACACACCCCCCGCCGTGCCGGCTGTTATTAAAACGTCAGGTTTCGCTTCATCTACAATCTGGCTGAGCAGGTCCTTGACGGGTAGGGTCGAGGTGCCCGGAGTTTCCTTTGATCGAATGCCATCCTGATTCAAGTGCAGCTCTGACTTGAAACACAATACCTTTTTCGTTCCGATTCTGGTCACGAAGTAGCTGCCCAGACGCTTTGCTTTTTTGGCAGGAGCGCCGCTTCTAATCAGCGGGTCATAGTGCGCGAAATTCTTGCTATACGGATACCAGTGCTCCCGAGTAGTACCTGACGTCAAGACATCCGCGAGAGCGTGAGCTTCGTCTACCGTCCAGGTGACGACGACCACGTCGGCTTTAGGTAATGCGTCGGTTGGAGGCGGTGCTGGACTGATCACCGAAGGCTTTGGAGCAAGACCAGCAGGAAAGGGAATGGGTGGTTTCGGCGCAGCCATGACTTCAGCAGCCATGGCCGCAACCGGAGGTTGGGATCGCAAGTTGACTTCTTCACTGCCGGCCGAAAGCAAAGCTCTTGCAATCTCTTTTTGAAAAGTGTAGTCCGCCATTTCGCCCTCGCTTGTAACAACGGCGCCAATTTGCAAAGGTTACAAACGCCTTTGGCGTGTACAACCGAAGAAAATCTCTTCAGGCTGTTTCTTTAACCGCCTTGGCCGACTGATACAGTTGCCCAATCATGATCTTGTCTTCTTTCGACAACTCAAAATTGAGCGGAGTTGCTTTATGGTCGGTAAAGAGCGAGGCATCGAACTGGTACAACATGATCGATTTCCGGTCGAAGCGACTCGCCGTGATTCCTTCCGGGGAATACTTCTCCAGGATGTTTGAGTCAATGTCCGCCTTGCTCCAGTTGTTCGGCGGACCCGAAAATTCCGCATATACCGCCGCAGTATCCCAGTGCAGATGTTCCTTGGGCGACTGATGTTCGTGAATGCACCCGAGCGCGTGGCCAAACTCATGAACTACTACCCGCTCGTATTCCTTGTCGTCAGTATCATCGCGTAGCCACCCAAAATTCATTGTGGGTTTGTTTTTGTGAAAGTAGCTTGTTAGCAGACAATCTTTTCCAACCGCGGACCATGATCCGGAATCGGCCACGAACGAGATTCGCACCTCCGCGTCAGCGGCGCTGCCGAAGTCGATGTGAACGTTTGCGTGATCTTCCCAAATCTTGGCTTTTTCGATGACCTTGCCTTTTTGAAAATCATCTCCGTCGAGAAAGCGGCAGGTAAGGGTATGGCCCGGCTCCCACTTGCTTCGATCCACCATTGCCATACGCGCGATGGTGATCGGGTGCGTGGCATGAAGTTCGCCAATATTTCCAATAGCTGCTACATGATCACGAAATGTGGCGTCAGGCTTGGCTACTTTACTGGCGGCTTTTACAGTTGAAACATACTTCGAAATCGCAGCCTGATGCGCTAAAGCGTGCGGATCAAGGTGCGTGGGTACAACGCGGTCAAAGCAAGTGCGATGTGAAACTACCTCTTTGGACATAGTCCCTCCTGAAGTGAGAACAGCGACAGATTGTCGGAAGGGGGTAGGCAGCCATTCTGTTCCCGAGGAATCAGCAAGTCAAGAAGAAACTTGCGGTGGAAGTTTTATTTTCCGAAAACGGGAATGGTCAGATTACTTGCGGCGTTTAATTGAATGAGACCTTCGGCAGGAACCGAGGGGCGCTGAAGTGATCTAGCTTAGAAGCGAACTGGCAATCTCTTCCCATTCTTCTTCGAATGAACTTCGCGAGGGCGGGACTTTCGCACGGCCATACCAATACGCCGCGTTCGATGCATCTCCCTCTTTGCGATGAAGGTAAGCATGGACCCACGAGCCTGCAAAGCCTTCATCCTGCTGGGCCGACTCGTGCGCCTTGGTCCAATCGCCCTTCGCATCCCACCACAAGCCGCCGAGGGCGAGGGTCAACCCATCAGGTGGGGCGTCGAGGGACAGTGATCTACGAAATTCTGTCAGATTCACGGCACCAGTGTAGCGCGGGATGAGCTCTTCGGGAGCAATGAATTGAAGGCGGTTAGCAGACCAGCGATTCTCCTCATGCCGCAAATTTCTCAGCGTCGGCGCGTTTCAATTCTAGGCCGGAGCCTGGAGAGGACAAGTCGGGCCGCAACTCTCCGTGCACAAGCTGCGGAAGTCCGTTGAACAACATCTGCTCGATCCGTACGTGGTCGTGAAAATATTCGATGTTCTTGAAGGGCGTGATGGCACACGCAAGATGAGTGTGCAGAGCTGGAGCGGTGTGACATGAAAGGGGTATGTTGTGCGCCTGGCACAACGCCGCGATTTGCAGGAATGCAGTAATTCCACCGCAACGGGTCACGTCCGCTTGTTGGACATCGACGGCGCCAGCCGCAAGCATTCGTTGAAAGTAGAAGATGTCATAGCCATATTCGCCAGCGGCAATGTCCATGCCTGCAGGAGCGCGGTCGCGAATTAAGCGGAGTCCTTCCAGATCGTCAGAGGAAACGGGCTCCTCAAACCAGCTCACGTTGTATTCGGAAAATCTTTCAGCCGCTGCCAACGCCTGTTTTCTGTCGTGCGCGCCGTTGGCGTCGACGTATAACTGAACATCGTCGCCGATCGCTCCACGGGCGAGTTTCACGCGATGCGGATCTCTGCTTGCATTCCGACCGATTTTCATTTTGACCGCGCTGATACCGTGCTCTGCCCAGCCGGATAGCTGACTTGCGAGTTGCTGATCCGAGTAAGAGGTAAATCCCCCGCTGCCGTATATAGCCGCTCCTGTTCGCACCTGGCCCAGCAATGTTGTTAGAGGAACTTGCAGCAATCGCGCTTTCAAGTCCCACAATGCGCAATCAACGGCAGAGATTGCGGTTGAGGCAATGCCGGGACGGCCAAGATTGCGCACGGCGCGCCACATTGCGATGTAAGCAGCGCCGGGAGAGAGTGCGTCCATGCCAGTGACAACGGAAACGAGAAGATCGTGGATCAAAGTTGCCGTTGCGTTCGCGGCATAGGTGTAGCCAATTCCATGCTGGCCGGCGGCACCAGTCTCAACAATGATGATCGTTGCGTGGTCCCACTCAATCGTTCCATCCGATTCAGGCAAATCTGCGGGTATGGTGTAGCTGGATACGTTCAGGCTTTCGACAGAGATGGATTTCGGATGGATCAACATCGAAGGCGCCCCATCCAGAACAGCTCTTTAAATCTTCAAAGTTCAATGTCGCGTGTTCCGGCCCTCACGTTTCGATGGCTGCAGTGCCAGTGTGGTTAGCTGTCTCTGCTTCTGTGGTGAGAAAGATTGTGATACGCCTCAGCTTCTATCTTCGTAAGTTGCAAAGTCAATTGCAACCATTGCATCCAAAATGCAGAGCGGCAGGAGAAAACATGACAAAGCAGGAAGTGGTTGTGATCACGGGCGCATCCGCTGGCGCAGGGCGTGCCACGGTGCAGGAGTTCGCGCGACATGGAGCGTGGATAGGTCTGATTGCCCGAGGTCGTGATGGGCTTGAAGGCGCGCGCCGTGAGATTGAAGCGGCGGGCGGGAAGGCGCTGGTTCTGCCGGTGGACGTTGCCAATCCGGAGCAAGTCGAAGCTGCGGCCGATCAGGTTGAAAGGGAACTGGGGCCAATCGACATTTGGGTCAACAATGCCATGACCTCGGTCTTTTCCCCGATCAAACAAATGACCGCCGCCGAATTCAAACGGGTGACAGAAGTGACGTATCTGGGTTACGTGTACGGGACACTCGCTGCTTTAAAGCATATGCTGCCCCGCGACCGAGGATCCATCGTCCATGTGGGATCGGCACTGGCGTATCGCAGCATTCCCTTGCAGGCGGCATATTGTGCCTCGAAGCACGCGGTACTCGGATTTTTTGCGTCTCTTCGCACGGAACTGATGCACGACCACAGCAACGTACACACCACTATGGTGCAGATGCCGGCGCTGAATACTCCGCAGTTCGGCTGGGTGAAGAGTCGATTGCCGCGCAAGGCCCAACCAGTGCCGCCAATTTTTCAGCCCGAAGTGGCGGCCCGGGCGATCTATTACGCCGCCCATCATCCTCACAGGCGCGAGTACTACGCGGGATGGTCAACCGTTAAGGCGATTTTCGGAAACAAGCTTGTGCCCTCTTTGGCGGACCACTACCTGGCACGCGCTGGTTACGATTCACAGCAGCACGACGGCGCCGAGGATCCGAATCGTCCAAACAACTTGTACGAACCAGTAGCCGGAGACCATGGTGCGCATGGACAGTTCGACGACCGAGCGCATGCGCGAAGCCTTGAACTGTGGGGAGCAACTCATACTCAGTTATTGGCAGGGTTTGCGGCAATCGGTATCGTGAGTATCGCGCTCGGCGCCACGCTGTTCAGCGCTTCTTCATCACGGCGGCGGCAGGTATGGAGAAGAGCGGCGTGATTTGCGTTTACCGTTGTGCCTATTTTCGCTTCAAAGCTTCGAGTTCATCGAGCGTGCGCGGCCAGTCATCTCCTAATAAGCGCGAAAGGCTTCGGTCCGCGAGCACCTTGCCGCCAGTCTGGCAGCGGACACAGTAGTTGGTTTCATTATCGGCATAACGAATGCGCTGAATCTTTTCGCCACAGCGGGGACACGGCTGCCCATAGCGTCCATGTACTGCCATATCTTTGCGGAAAGCTGTGACTTTTTCAGGAAAACTGCTGCGAGCTTCGGCTCGCAGCTGATCAATCCAGCGTTGCAGGGTTTCGCGAGTTGCGGTGAAGAGGCGCTCCCACTGTTCTGGCGCTATTTTGCGCGTGAGATTGATAGGAGAAAGTTGTGCTGCGTGCAGAATTTCGTCTGAGTACGCGTTGCCGATTCCGCTCAGAATTCGCGGGTCGGTGAGCGCCCGCTTCAACGTACGGTTCTCGGCGGTGAGTGCCGCCCGAAAGTCTGCCAGGCTGGCGGCGAACACATCAATTCCACCCGGATCCAATTCATGCAGCCCTTCTTCACCCTTGATGACGTGCAGCGAAGCGCGGCGCTTCGCGCCAGCCTCAGTCAGCACAAGGGACCCGTTCGGAAAGTCGGTAGAGGCGAGGTAATTCCGGCCGCCGAGCTCTGCTCCAACTGCGCGCCAGTGCAGGCGGCCAGCGATCATCAGGTGCAACACCAGCCATAAGTCGTCCTCAACGCCAATCGCAATGCGCTTTCCAATGCGGCGTAATTCGCGAACCCTTTTTCCTTCGATGGTGGCGAGTGGCGGTTCCACCGTGCGTAGTAGAAAGGGGCTCGCGAGCCGTACCTGCTGGATGGGTTGTCCCACGATGCGGGACTCAAGCGCAGTTAAATAAGCGGAGATGTCCGGAAGCTCGGGCACTGATAACAGTTGCATGGCCGGGGGTGGTCTGGCAAACGACTCTTATGTTGCGCACCACGGACGGCTGCTAGTTGCAATCGTTGGGCTTGACAGATGTTCTTCGTACAAGCAAGAATAGCAAGCATAAGCATTCTAAAGGAGCTACAGTATGAATAAGTCCACGTTAAAGTCTGTTTCTGATTCGGTTAGACAGCACGCGACGAATACATACGTTCGTCCTGCACAACGTCGGGGCGGACAGATATTCTCGATCAATGTGGGCGAGGTGCACAGAGCTGTTGCCTTGCGCAATCGCGTACCTTTGGTTTGTCAGGCATTAGAATCTGAAAAATTTTTGCAAGCGAACGAGCTCAAACTGATATCGAGGACTGGCCCGCCGTCCGGACAAAGCACGACTGTTACGTACACATACGAATTCCTAGATTCGAAGCGTTCTCCTTCGCGTCGAGAGGACCCCTGGAATCGCCTGCGCGGTGCCTTGAAAGATGTATTCGCTGAGTTGGGCGGCGGCGAAGCGTATCTGCGCGATGAGCGGGAGCGCTTTAACGCAGCCGACCGCTCGACTACAAGGGAGAGCAAGTGAGCCGAATTTATTGGGACACAATGCTCTTCATTTATTGGCTGGAAGATCACCCGCAGCTTGCGAAGAGAGTTGGCGCCATTCGTTCCCGTATGGAGGACCGGGACGACACACTAATCACTGGTGCCTTCACTTTCGGAGAAATACTCGCCGGGGTTTACAGAAACGGGAATCCGCAACTCGCGGATGAAACGAAGCGTCTGTTGGAGAGCGTGGTCGCGGAGGTAGTGCCATTTACTACCGACACTGCCGACCACTATGCGCGTATTCGAGGAGCCTTGGGCATTGCACCGGCGGATGCGATTCATCTGGCCGCCGCTGCGGAAGCCGGCGCCGATCTGTTCTTGACCAATGACAGAAAGCTTGTCGGCAAATTTGTGCCGGGAATCCAGTTCATTGCGGCACTGGATACGCAGTTGTTTTGACCAGGAAGGGAAGAGCAATTAGCCCGAAACGAAATACCAGCAGACGATTTTCGACTTCATTCGTCTACTTGGCAGTCTCCTGGGTGCCTTCGTGACTCTGACTCCGTGACCCCTTCAAAGGAGCGCGCGAAAGCTGGGTTCAACCGGCAGCCTGCGCCATTTTACCCGCAGAACTGATTACCCCATTTACACGGACAACAAGGGGACCATCAATCCCGCAGTTTTCCTACTTCACTTCGTACACGAATGCCAAACTCGCCGGATCGGTGGGGATCAATTTGAACGATTGCCTTGCGAGGAGTTGTTGCTGATCGTCCACCGTCCTTTCCCACGAGGCAAAACTCACATTCAGCGAGGTCACGGCGGAGTGAATAATGCGGGCTATCGAAATGGCGCTCTGCGTGGCCTGAATCGCGCCAACCGGGTTGAGGCTGGTCGCGATGTTAAAGCCCGCCGAAGCCAGGTTGTAACCCATCGCAAATTTCTCACCTCCAGTCATGCCCTCGGCCCCCAGTTTGGAATCTTCCAGTCCGGGATACCGAATGAACAGCCGGGTGTAGTTGTTCGCGAAGCGACGCGCGGGCGGGCCTTCCACTGGTGTGAATGTAGGAAGGTAAATCGGCGCCAGGGCGAACTGTTCTTTCGCCAGCTTGATGATCATCATGCCCTTATTGGTTTCCACCTTTTTAATGTCGCTGATCCTCAGCTCAAGTGAATCGAAGGGATGGCGCTCGTCTCCCGGAGCCAAGGTAAGGTCGCCGAGTCCGTCCTCACCGGCGTTCTTGTCGGGCGGAATCGGCATTCCCTTCTTGTCGTATGAAGAGAGGAAGACGAAACGAACGCGGTCGTAGGTCAACTCGCACTTCACCGCATGGTCAAACTTGTGACCGCCGCGCATCTCTGCATAAAACGAGACCGGCAGGCGCTGGCTGGCGACGGCGTCAAAACTTTTGGTTGCGGCATGGCCGTCGTTGGCTTGCAGGAAAACCAATCCCATCAACTCATTGGCTTCGGGGCCAAGCGGAAATAAGGCCAGCGCGACTTCAAGGTGTTCACTTGCCGCCGCGAGTTGCTGCTGTGCGTAAGGATACGGAATGGCGAAGCCGCCCACCCGGTACATGTTCTTCTTGCGGTCCTGTTTCTTCTTGATTCGGGCGCGCTTGGCATGGATCGCACTTCGACTTTCCCCCGAATTGAAGGTCAGGTTCATACCACGATTGAATAAGTCCGTGAGAATGTCTTCCGCCTCCCCGACCTCTTCGTCATACTTGGACTTCTTGGCTTCCAGCGTCGAAATATGCAGGTCAGCTTCGTCTTTCGCGGCCTGCTCAGCTATCAACTCCTTATAATGCGTGAAATTTTCGCGCGCGGGGGCCACATCGGCCATGGCTTCATCCAGCAACGCCAATTTCCAGTAGGTGAGACCGAAATCAGGCGCCAAGTCTCTTGACTTGGTGTATGCGGCGAGCGCCCGGTCATACTTACCTTCTGCCAGATAGCTGTATGCAGACGCATAGAGCCGACGCACTTCGGCGCCGCTCGGGCCGGACACGGCCAATTCCGCCTGCAATTCCGCAATCCGCGTTTGTACCTGCTTCGCATCGAGAGCGTCCGGCGCTAGTGCGAGATATTGCTGGAGAAGGCGCACGGCTTCGGTGGGGCGTCCGTTGGATTCTGCGCAATTCGCCCGGTTGAAAGTCGCGGCCGCACTCGAAACCAGATTCTCCTTGAGCCCCTCGAGCGCCGTACACAAACTGGCGCGATGACCGGCAACGCTATGACTGTTTGTGGTGGAAGGAATGGATGCCTTCAGTGAAACCGGCGCTACTGTGGGAGGACTGTCGGCATCTGAAAATGATCCTTCCATCTCCGCTCCCAGCTCATCTTCCAAAGAGGCATCCAGCCCGACGCTCTCCAGCATGCGATTCAGCGCACCAATTCGATCTTTGTCGGTACTGACCACCGTCCCATGGTTCTCTCCCGTCGCAAAGAAGGTGAGCAGCTGCTTGAGCTTGAGGTTTTCTTTTGGCCCGGGCGTGCCGCGTATGGCCTTGCCGAGATTTTCCACTGCTTTGCTTCGATCGTCTAGCTGGTGATAGCAGAGCGCCAGGTTGTAGGAAACTGTTGCTTCGAACGCGCCGAGCTTCGCGCTTTCTTCCAACATCGCGACCGCTTCCTTGTATTTACGCGCCTCATACAGCTTGCGCGAATTGCCCAGCGCATCTTTAACGCGCTTGTGGATCTGATCGTCCAGGTGCTTGATGGCATCGGCGGCGTCGTTGGTTTCAATCATCGCTTGGGATTCGGTGTATTTGGCTCGCGCCTGGACGAGTTCGCCGCTTTTCTCGAGCGACTTTGCTTCGCCGATAATCGCCTTCGCTTGAGCTTCGAGTTCTTTCTTCTGGGCCTTTTCGATGTTCTCGCCGGCGACTGCGACAGAGAGTGCCAGGATGCAAAGCATGATTCCGATACCCGCTACTGTTTTCATATAAGCCTCGCGTATCTTGTCTCCGACTTGACTTGGTATGGCGCTGTGCTTTTCTTGAATCGTGCTTCAGTTTCGATGTGGAAATGCGAGTCTTTTAGAACCTACTGACGAAGTCGTCGTTGGAGTTCGCAACCCAGATGTGAATGCCATCGAACACAATACCACGAGGAACTTGAGCCGTAGCAAAGGGAATGGGCGATGATTTGCTCGATGTGACGGCGAATTATTGAACGAAATGTAGTGGATCGATCACCGAGTGTCCTGAAATCTGTATAACTAACGACTTTTACTACGCCCATACGGGCGAGAAGCACAAGGCAATCCAGCAGCTAGAACTAGCCTACCAGCAACACTGCGATGGGCTGCAGTTCCTTAAAGTGAAACCTGTCTATGACGGGCTGCGGATGATCCAAGATTCAGGCAACTGATTGCCAAGCTTGGGTTGTGACAGGGAAATGCCGAGCTAGTTTGCCGTCCAGAGTAGAAATTTGCTCTGTTGGCCTGCGTACATGTGTTGTCACAGCCGCGCGAGTAGAAATGTTAGTTCTGTAACGGCTCATGCCCGACCGGCAAACTCGCGGCTTTCGGTGGACACCTTCACTTTTTCTCCCGGTTTGAGGAACAGTGGAACCCGAATCTCGAGGCCGGTCTCCAGTCGGGCTGATTTAGTTACGCTGCCGCTTGATGAGTCGCCCTTGATTCCTGGCTCGGTCTCCG
>QHZW01000155.1 GCA_003224815.1 Acidobacteriota bacterium
CTAATTTGAACTTCTCAGGGTTGGATTGTGGCATGAAGCGTGCCTCTCACCCATTCTGAGACGGTTTGCTTACTGGCCTTTGCAGCCGCCTCGACTGCCTTTGTATCGTCTGGCGTGAAACGCACCTGTATGACCTTGCCCATTGCCTGACCTCTGGGCAATTTTGGACGGCCCGCTTTTTTTACGCTTGCTCTGAATCAAGGCTTCTAAACTCCTGCACCAGTGCCGCTCTGACTGCGGCTGCGGCTGAGGTAACAACGCCAAGATGCAACACGGCAACGCTTGATTCCTTCCCAAGCCTATTTCGTGCCCGACACTACCACGGGTGCGACGCCGAATGCTTTTCAGGCGTTTTCGCCCCTGACAATTTACAACTTGAGTGCGACGATTCCTTTAAGTTCTAGGAATCATTCGCTTGCGGTAAACGAACAAACGACAGCTGGCGAATACTTTTGTGAGGCACTCTGCACCGTGTCCGCCGTTGTCATTCAGGGGCCCATTACCACTCAGTAGTTTGACGTCCAGTAGGGGCGGGCATTGCTTCACGCGCCAAAAACTGGGTCTCTCCCGAATATCTAGAATCGCGCATGGCAATTACGCGAGTTGTGGCGAATTGCTCGTCTGCCACGCGCCCAACCTGCACATCCGTGATTCGCTAATTAAAGGGATGATCGCCATCAATTGTGCCTCCTGCCGGAACGCAGTTGCGTGCTCCCCAGAACTATTAAAGAGGGCCACTAAAAACCGAACGCATCTCGCAGAGCATTTTGAGCCGTGTTCCGAACCCCTCACGATGAACTGGTCCCGGCGATTTCGCTGTTGAAACTTAATGATAATGTCCCCTTCCGAACTATTTAGAAATGTCCCCTTAGACTAAGACCTCCAGCCAGAGGAGGTCTGTTGAAGAGGACAGCCATGAGCAGTCGTGAGCTGGAGCGAGTGGAAGTGATGGGGCGAGTGGGGAGTGGGGACCTGAAGCTCAGCGATGCAGCGGTCATGCTTGAGCTCAGCTATCGCCAGACGAAAAGACTGTGGCGGCGCTATCGCCAGGTGGGCAGCCAAGGGCTAAAGCATGGGAATGCCGGCCGGCCCTCGAATCGCAGCAAGGCGTTGAAACTTCGACGCCGAGTATTGAACTTAATCAGAAAAAAATATTCTGGTTCGGAGGAGGAGAGATTCGGGCCGACGTTGGCGGCCGAGCACTTGGGGGAAGAAGACGGCATTGTGTTGGATCACGAGACCTTGCGCCTATGGATGTTGGAGGAAGGGCTGTGGAGCCGGCAACGGAAGCGCAAGAAACACTGCCAACGCAGGGAACGCAAATCGCACTTTGGCGAACTGGTGCAGCTGGACGGCAGTTTCCATGACTGGCTCGAGGGGCGTGGTCCGCGCGGCTGCCTGATGGATATGGTGGATGATGCCACGAGCCGGATCGAGGCTCGTTTGGGCAAAGAAGAGACGATCTGGGCGGCAGTGGCCGTCTTACGAGCCTGGATCCGTAAGTATGGCGTGCCCCGCGCGCTCTATACAGATTGGAAGAACGTCTACAAACGAAAGATGACGCCCGCCGAGCAGCTACGGGGAGAAGTCCCGGTCACGCAGTTCGGACGCATGTGTCAGAAACTGGGGATTCGAATCATTGCTGCCCGTTCGCCGCAGGCCAAGGGACGAGTGGAGCGCAACCACGGGATCCATCAGGATCGCATGATCAAGAAGCTGCGGCGAAAAGGGATCGCTGGTTACGAAGGCGCGAACGAGTTTCTGGAAAAAGAGTATCTGCCCCAGCACAACCGACGCTTTGCTCGGGCAGCGGCAAAGCCAGAAGACTATCACCGGCGCAAACCGACGGCTCGCGAACTGCGTCAGATTTTCCGCTTAGAGACCGAGCGCAGGATCAGCAACGACTGGGTGATCCGGCACGAAGGCCGCGATCTACAACTGCAGGCTACTGGGCAGCGGCGCTACGGCCCCACCCAAAGCAAGGCTCTGGTATGCGAGTGGGAGAACGGAGCGAGGGAGGTGTATTACCGCGGGGAAAGGATCGCTTTTTCCGACCTGAAGGAGCCGATACGGAAAACCTCTCAGCTACTTCCACCTGCGGCCAGAGCAATCGTGGTGAGGAGGCCTAAGAAAGACCATCCGTGGCGCCAGGGTTGGCAGAAGATGAGGCCATGGTCTTCCAACCCAGCGATCGCAGCGCCGCTCGTTGGAATACGCACTTCCGCTTCGCCCTAACTACAGGGCTTCGCTTCAGTGCGCATTCCAACGAGAACACGACAACACAAAAAGGGGACATTTCTAATGAGTTAACGATGGGGACATTTTTAAAAAGCTTTGACAATCCCGGCGATTTCGCTTGACTGCGGAGTTTTTTAGGAGCAGAATTCCGCTGAATTAGCCTCTCCGAAGAGCACTCCTTCGCAAAGCTGTTGCACACCCTCGGAGGCGTTGGCCCGAGCTGCTCGGACATCAACCCAAAAACAATGTTGAACCCCGTTCCGCGAAAGAAGGGACGCGGCTCTCATCCGTCCGCGCGGAGGATGCATGTAAACATTCCTTCTCCTGGCAATGCTAGTTGCTGGTACACCTTTCACGTTTGCGCAGCGAGAGTGGCAGCTACCAATCACGCCAGCTACTCCGAACGGCTTTCCTCAGTTTGGTGCTGACGGTTCGCAGCAGACGGCTTATGATGCCGTTTGTGATCGCTTGATCGTTTTCGGCGGGATAAGTCCTATCGATGAAGCTACCGTAACGCAAGAGACATGGGTTCTCGCCAACGCAAGTGGAGTTAACGGACCCCCAACTTGGATACGACTGCACAGCAGAAACGGGTACCCACCCGCCCACTTCAGGCATAGTGCAGTCTACGATCCGTTCACTAACAGAATGATTATCTTTGGCGGGACTAGTGGCCCTAGCGATGGCCCATTCCTGAATGATGTCTGGATTTTGAAGAACGCAAACGGCAAGTTAGCAGATTCTGCCCGCACCACAGCCGACTGCATGAGCGATGATAGCCGCTCCTCAGATTGGGTTCAGCGTACGCCGATGGGAGGCCCGCCTGACGCACGATCACAGCATGGAGCAATCTACGACATTAGCAACAACGCTATGACCATTTTCTTCGGGTCGAACCCTGCTGGTACTCAAACCTGGTCCGATGTTTGGTTACTTCTACATGCTAATGATGTCACTAATCAACCCATCTGGCAGCTCGCTTCTCAAACTGGCAGCGTGCCTTCACCAGTTGGGCACTTCGCCATTGGGTATGACCCGACGTTCGGTCGTGTCAGTCTTTACGGGGGTTGCTGTGGCTATAGCAATGCCGCCTTTGTTGGAAAACTCAATCCATTATCCTTTCCTCCGACCGTAATGTGGACCGCTCTGTCTCCGAGTGGAACGCCAGCTCCGGCTGGGGACGTATCTACGTTTGGCTACGACCAAGGAAGCGAAAAGTTAGTTGCTCTTGACATCATTCCTGGTGATGGGGCGAACGGAACGTGGCTTCTGTCAGATGCGAACGGAATACCAGAAGGTAGGCCGACCGACGCTTGGACGAACATAATCGCTGGTACCACGCAAGGAGTGCCAACTGCGCGGTTGTGAAAACGACTACAGGATGTGTTTATGAATAAACGTGCAGCGCTCCCGATTATCTTTTGGTGTCTAGTAGCTTTTGTCCTACTCCTGGCCGGACCCTCATCCGCGCAGACTTTTACATGCCCAGCGGGTCAGATCGATGTCATGAAGTATTTCGCGATGGATCAGCAAAGAAGGCCTCTCCAGTTCATGAGTGGAAGTCCGAACCCGATCTATACTGAGGTATATCCGAACCAGGACTTTGTGACCTCTGGTTATTGGTTTTGGTTGAAGAGTCCGAGCGCACATGGGTTCGACGTCAAGGCATTCGACCAGAATTATGTCT
>QHZW01000132.1 GCA_003224815.1 Acidobacteriota bacterium
GGATCAGGCCCAGTTCCAAAAAGAGGAGCGCAGCACTGCTGAAAAACAAGACGAAGGCATATTGCCGTAACTCAGTCGAGACATAGATCAGAGACGGAGAGAACAACAGAAGAGCCAGACAAATGAACGCGGCGGAATCGTTGGCGACGAGCTTAACCCAACGGAAAACCAGCCAGCAGAATGCGGTTACGGCCAGAACCGACGGAAGCCGCAGAAAACATTCGGAACTCCCCAGGTATCCCCAATAATGCAAGAACACGATATAGAGCGGAGGGTGCGAAGTGGGTAATGTCGCCTGGTAGGTTGCGCGCAGGTCCGGTTGCAATGACAGCAGGTAATGCAGCGCTTCGTCGGGATTAAGAAAGAACGCGCGCGCAAAGTACAGCCGGATGGCTAGGCCGAAAAGCAATAGAGACAATGGCGCTGCCACGCGTGAATTCAATAACGTTGAACTGCTTGGCGCGAGAGCTTCGCTCTGAGTTGTAGATGCCATTCGAATACGGAGAACTCATCATAAACGAGCGCACAGTGCATCCTCGATGCGCACAACTTCGAGCTGGAATAGAATTCTTAGTTCTTCAGGCCGTGATTCCATGTTCAACAAAATCCTTATCGCCAATCGCGGAGAAATTGCGGTTCGCGTAATTCGCGCCTGCCGCGAGTTAGGCGTCACGGCAGTTGCCGTCTATTCCGAATCTGATCGCACTGCACTGCACGTCATGAGGGCCGACGAAGCGTATTTCATCGGACCGGCTGCGGCATCGGAATCGTATCTCAACATCGAGCGAATTCTCGAAACGGCGAAGCGCGTGGGCGCAGACGCCATCCATCCCGGCTACGGCTTTTTATCTGAAAACCCGAAATTTGCCTGGGCCTGCCGCGAAGCTGGAATCAAGTTCATCGGACCCACGCCGGAGTCCATGGAATTGATGGGATCAAAGACCCGCGCACGCCAGCAGATGGAAAAAGCCGGCGTGCCGTTCGTGCCCGGCACATCCCGCGGACTCGAATCCACTAAAGAGGCGGAAGAGACTGCCGATCGTCTTGGCTATCCCGTGATGCTGAAGGCTGCAGCAGGAGGTGGTGGCAAAGGCATGCGCCTGGTCGCGTCCAGCGCCGAATTAACTTCTTCTTTGGATGCAGCCCGCAGCGAGGCCCAGCGCGCCTTTGGTGACGATGAAGTCTATATCGAGAAAGCGATCATTAATCCCCGACACATTGAAATGCAGGTGCTCGCGGACGAACACGGAAACACGGTCTATCTTGGCGAGCGCGATTGTTCTGTTCAGCGGCGGCATCAGAAAGTTGTTGAAGAAAGCCCCTCGCCAGCGGTCAATGCCGACATGCGCAAGCGAATGGGCGAGGTCGCGGTGAAAGCCGCCCAAGCTACGAGATACACGAACGCCGGCACCATCGAGTTCCTGGCAGACCGCGACGGTAACTTTTATTTTCTGGAGATGAATACGCGCTTGCAGGTCGAGCATCCGGTAACCGAACTGGTAACCGGAATGGATCTCGTGCATTTGCAAATTCGCATTGCCGCCGGCGAGAAACTTTCCTTCCGCCAGCAGGACATCAATATTCGTGGACATGCGATCGAATGCCGCATCTATGCCGAAGATCCGGAGAACAGCTACTTCCCAAGCCCGGGAGAGATCACCGGCCTGAATGAGTCGTCCGGCCCGGGGATCCGCGTGGACAGCGGAGTTTACGAAGGATGGAACGTTCCGCTCGAATATGATCCGCTCCTTGCGAAGCTGATCGCTTACGGCGAGACACGCGATGAAGCAATAGGCAAACTGCGTCGTGCTCTGGGTGAATATTATGTTGCAGGCGTGAAGACAAACTTAAAACTGTTCAACCAAATTTTGGCCAACAATCAGTTCGTTGCAGGTGATGCCGATACCGGTTTGCTGGCTCGTATGACTAAACCGGCTCTGATAAGTAATTCGCAAACTGAAAGTGCCGCGATTGCTGCGGCAGTGTTTCAGATGCTTGATTCACGCACAGTCAATCCTGCCGCCGCAATTGTTTCCAGCGAAGCATCCGCATGGAAGAAATCCTCGCGCACAGAAGGATTGCGATAGTGCGCTACTCGGTTTCGATCGGCGCCCAGGTCTATGATGTTGAACTCAGCGAGTCTGAGGGCCGCTGGCGCTGCCGCCTGAACGGCCGTGACGTGGCAATCGACTTTGCACAAATCAACTCGGATACTGCTTCAATTCTGATCGACGGAAAATCTTACGAGGTCAGGCGTGAACCTGGCGGGAGCATCTCTGTTGGGCGTGACCGGTTCGAGGTCTCTGTTGAAGACCCGCGCTCCTGGCAAGGACGTAAACGTCGCGTTCTTAGCCAAACCGGGCCGCAAAAGGTGACCGCATCCATGCCGGGCAAAGTGGTGCGTGTGCTGGCGCGTGAGGGCGAGAACGTTCAAGCAGCGCCAATGTCAATCCTGGCGAAGTTCTCGCGGTTATAGAGTGAGGGTCACTTGGAGGCACCAGTCTCGGAGAGCACTTTCTGTGCGTAGAAATTCTCGACCTTCGCCTGATCGTCCATGACCTCGTAGTAGGCGTCCCGCAACAACTGCTCGCGACGGTCCTGAAGCTGTGAACGGATCTCCTGCTCTACCCGAGGATCGGAAAGGTCCCGCTGGCCCGACGGTTCCATCGCGATCAACTTCACAATGCGAAACGCTCCAACTTGCTTGGTGGCCGGATTCGGAACCGAGATTATCGGACTATATTGCCCGGCCTTGAGCTTCATCACGGCTTCACGCGTAGCTGGGTCAGTCTGTTTCAGCGACTGCTCAGGAATGATCCCCAGATCGCCACCATTGGGCGCCGTAGTCGTGTCCTCTGAAAAGCTCATCGCTAAGGATGCGAAATCGTCACCTGCCTCCAAACGCGTGAGCACGGTCTGAATTTTCTTGCGTGCTTCAGCCTCGTTATGCGCCTTGGCGCTGTTGGCGCCGCCCTGCGGCTCGAGAGCAGTCGTCACCTGAATTTGCGCCAGGTGATAGCGCGGCTCAATCAGGTTGAATTCGGCTTTGTGGCCGTTGTAGTAGCTTGTGATGTCCTGCTGGGTGATGTTTATTTTCGAGGTGACTTCCTTATGCAGGACCTTGTCGGCAGTGAGCGCTCGACGGATGTCACGTTTGAAATCATCGAGCGAGAGCTTCCGTTCCTGTAATCGCTGGTTAAATTGATCGGCCGTGTAGGGGGACTTGATCTCGTTCAGCTTGCGCTCGACTTCGTCATCAGTAGCGAGCAGTCCCAGCTTTTCCGCTCGGTGAATCAATATTTCGTTCTCGATCAACTGATGCAGAATTCTCAGGCGCATGCTGGTTGCCTGCTCATCACTCAAAGGTTGGTTCGATCCGGCAATCTGGTTTTGGACATATTTCTCCAGATCGGTGCGGTAGATCTTCTTCCCGTCAACCGTCGCGGCAACTTCATCGCCGGACGTCTTCATGTTGCAGGCGGTGAAGGCGCCGGAACCGATGGCGAGCAATAGAACAAACCAATTCCTGAGTCCGCTAAGGTTCAAACCTGCCTCCGATTCAAATGCTTTACTTTTGCGCCGCCGAACCGGCTGACGCAGACGGCTGGGGAGCTGCGGGCGCAGCCGAGGCCGGCTTTTGCGATCCAGGCGGGACGCCTGAACATCGTCGGCGTGCCGGTGACGCCCAAGGCTTCACCCTCTTTGACCGAGGCGGTCACCACATCGCTCTTCTGATCCTTCACGCACGCTTGCAGCTTGGCCGAATCCAGCTTGAACTTGACACCTTCATTCAAAGCAATATGATCCAGCGCGGCAAACTGTGCATCGCGATTGGCTTCCTTGTTCACCACAGACTGATTGGAGTGGATGTAATCAGCGAAATCCCAATATGCGTCGGCATTCTGTGCAGCAATGCAATTCGCGTCCACCGAGGCGTGAATCGCCCAAGGGTGAATCTCGGAAAGAGGAAAATCCTTGTAGATAAATGCCACGCGGTCCCCATATTCCTTGAGCAGTTGCGGAAACAGCGTCGAGTGCACGCGCGAGCAGAATGGGCATTCGAAATCGTCGTAGTTGACCATCACCACTTTCGCGTTCGGATTCCCACGGACGGGCCGTGCCTTCACGTCGATCTTGTTGATGACCTCCTGGTACGGGTCCTTGGTGATGTCGATTTTGGTCAACCGCATCAGAGTTTTCTGGTCCTTTGAAAGGAGAAATTCGTAATTCTGCTTTTTGCCTTCGCCGTCAAAGGTGACAGTGGTGGCGTCGTAGTTTGGAAACTCGCTGGCCCGGGGCGCGGACATACTGATTTTCACGCCTCCCGGAACGTTATAGGTGACGCGCAATTGGCGCTCAATGCGTTGGGAGAGTTCGGTTGGAGCCATCTGGGCTGAACAGCCGAGACAGACCAGCAGGAAAAGCAGAAACGTGCGACGGCACGATATCAAGAGAAACCGCCTGAACATTGGGAATTGCTGTGATTATCTCACACCGCGCAGCACCGCAGGCTGCCGCAACCCAAGGTTGACAAGGTATTTACAAGCTTTTAGGAGCCCGTCTTGCGAATGTGCTCCAGCGGCAGCAAGGCATTCATGGACCCGGAACGGAAGCCTTCCAGATCAAGCGTTACAAACTTGAAACCCAGTAAGCGAAAGATGCGGCTGAATTCAGAAGCCATTTCAGCGTTTAGCGCGCGCGGCATCTCTTCGCGCGCAATTTCAATGCGCACAATCTCGCCATGGTGGCGGACGCGAAACTGGCGAAATCCGAGCGCCCGCAGAGCATCTTCACCCTGCTCAACAACGCTGAGCGCCTCCGGAGTGACAGGGCGTCCGTATTCAATGCGTGATGAAAGGCAGGCCGATGCGGGCTTGTCCCAGATGCGCAGACCCGCATCGCGGGCGAGTTCGCGGACTTCAAGTTTGTTGAGCCCGGCCTCGAGCAGCGGAGCGGCCACGCCGTGCTGCGCCGCTGCGGCCTGTCCGGGACGGAAATCGGATTTATCATCCACATTCACGCCATAAGCGATTGATTCAAAACCACGGGCATTCCTAAATGACTCCATCACAGAGAAGAGCTCATCTTTGCAGTGAAAGCAGCGGGCACCGTCATTGCGGACGTACTCAGACCGTTCGAATTCGTTCGTGTTTACGACTTCAAAAGAAATGCCTTGTTCTGTCGCGAAGGCGACGGCGTCTTCGAGCTGAATTCGTGCCAGGCTTGGGGAATCCGCGATAACGGCCAGCATGCGGTCGCCTAATGCCTGATGTGCCGCCCACGCAAGAAATGCGGAATCTGTGCCGCCTGAGTAGGCGACCAGCGTGCTTCGCAATGAGACCAGTCGCTCGCGAAGAGCGTCGCGTGTCGCGGAAAGATCAGGTGCGACGGCCATGCAATTAGTCTATGACGATTCCACCGATGAGTGCTTATTTGAAGCTTTGTTCCTTCAGAACAGCCTTTCGCCGCGCCGTAAGTTTCCGAAGGCGCCTATATTGGCCAGCGCAAACGTAAACCGGAACTGATTTTCCTTGCGCACTTGCGCCAGCGAAAACCGCCGGTACTCCACATTCACTCCGCAGCAATCCCAATTGTAAGCCAGTTGCGCCGACCCATATTGCACGCGATCGAGCCGCGAATCGAGTCCCAGATCGAACGCACCACTAAACCCACGCTTGTTCAGGCTGCCGTACCCGAGCACCGCGCGATACTGATTGAACTTTATGTCTTTCGGAGCTTGTCCGGTTGAAGAGATCGCGCCGGGAACGTGCAAAAAGGCATTACCAGCCCCCAGGGTAAACAGACCTATGTGATGGTTAAACAGAACGGTGCTGGTGTTCACGCGTCCGAATTGAAAATCGTAATCCAAGTCCCATTCCAGATCGTTGCGCGGCCCGGTCGAGACACGGAGCTTTGAAATTAGTGGGGAGAGGTGCCGCGGCTCGGTCAGGAAAGCAATTCCCGTGAGGTCGACGGTGCTGGTGAAGACGTTTCGCCTGCCAGGCACCAGTGATCCGCCGAAGGTTGGATCGAGGAAATACTTCTGAATCAGTTCCCAAGTCACTACTTCGCGAGTGGTCGGCTGCTTGGGGCAGGGTTGTTCTGCAATCCTTCCGGTGCGCTCCCATGGAATGTGGGTGGGTGGAGGCGCGGCGCCCACTAATAACGCGGGCATCCCCTGAGTGCCACATTCGTCGGAATCGCTGGACGTCCGTTTCGCGTAAAAACGGTTCACCAGCGCATATTCGACTTCATTCGTATCGCTGAGAATATCTCGGTCATCAAAGCGCAAAATGTGCGGGAAATTCTCGACTCCAGTGACGTAATCGTAGATGATCCTGGGCTCGACCACGTGCTTCCACTTTCTGCCCAGAAACTCGTGGTCAAAGATTCGATCAAGCGCCGGCGGACGAAGCTCAATGGAACCTTCGAGCGACTTCCGATTCAACGTATTCGAAATTGCTGTGCCAATGTCGGGCGCGATGCTGGACGAGGGGACCAGTTGCTGCGTATAGACTGTGTCACGAAGCGAGAGTTCCGGGCGCAAGCTCCAGCCTTTGAACAGCAGTGGGAGAGATGCAGCCGGGTTGAGATCGAATCGCCCTAGCAGCGGCGCTGTGCTGAAGTTTTGCTCGCTGCGCGAAAGACCCTCGGCGGAAGCGTCCAGAGTTCCGTGGAACGGAAGGTTGCCAAGCTGGCGATCTATACCGGTAAGTTCGAACCCTGGCGCATGCAGAATGTTGACCACGGCGCGGGGATTGGTGCTGCTCTGAAAATCCTGGTAACGCCGCGTAGTTGCATTCAAAAATAAATTGCCGGCGGTATCCGAAACGAACGCCGCCGACTTCACTTCGGAGTTCACGGCCTGGGTGAACACATCGCTGAAGGCCAAACGGAAGACGTAAGAAGTCAGATAGTCGATGTTGGCGACGCCGCGCAGGTGCGGCGCGAATTGATCTTCAGAATTCAGGTGCGCCTCGGTCCCGCCCTGCTTCACTCCGTTGACTCCGCGATCCAGGACTGTAAATACCGTGAGGTCCACGAAAGAGCTTTCCGTAGGCCGCGCGCGAAACTCCAGGTCAGGCGCCCATCCGCGCCGGGAAAAATATTCCGCTCCCGCATGCAGGTCCATGCTCCGCGTGATCGCCCAGAAGAAAGATTCGCCCAGAGTGAACCCCCAACCTCGACATTCACGTTGTGGGAATAGAACTGCCACTTCGGACGAGGCAGTTCGCAGGTGGTCACTGCGCCGTCGATGACGAGGTAATGGTCCGGCCCCTTCTTTTCGACGACTCTGCCCGTGAAGAAAAATGGATTGTCGCCGGTCAGAATCGGTCTCCGTCCTTTCCGGACTTTCAATCCGACGCTGCCGGTTACGTGTTCGAAGCGGCCAGTTTCGTTTTCGATGTTGTAGGTGCCGCGTGTGGCTTCGATGTGCTCATCATTGGGTCCGCCTTCGAGCACAAGATGCCCTTCCGCGAAGACGTCGCCTGTGTTTGAGTTGTAAGTGCCCTCGTCACCGGAGAATGTATAAACGCCGTAGTCAATTTTGATGTTGCCGCGGAGCTTGTAAACCGCGCCGTCTTTCTCCTGACGATCTGCCACTATCGTGACCGGCACCGTCGGCCGATTTACACGACTGCTCGAACGTGAATTTTCGGGCTGCTTAGACGGAAGCAACTGGCTGGTAACTAACTGCGGAGCGACTAACACATGACAAACCAACGCTGCCGTGATAAGCAATCGAGTGCGGGTTGTCATCGGTAGCTGCGACGTGCTTCGGTCAAGCGAAATCGACCAAAGCAGGACTTGGCGTGAAGGTAGCACGTTCGGAATGCCGGAGGCAAAGCCGCGCTCTGAAAGACTTCGCCACAATGAATTCGTCCGGTCCCCAATCCGATTCTGGTTCCGAAACCCACTATTTCGATCCTGAGCAAGTCGACCGCAGCGAACAGCAGTTCGCGGTTAGTTTAGAAGAGAAAAGTGCTCCTGCTCAGTTCGTCGTGGAAACCCATGAAGATCCCGCGCCGGTATCTGTGACGCAGGAGGCCATTCAATCACTAGAAATAGATGCGACGACCGCGGAATTCAGTGATGCTGAAACGGGTGCCGGCGCCACCAACAGCACGACCAATGAACCCGGTTCAACAGGCGAATCGGACTGGCGCAACCTGGTCAGCGCCAAGGTAAACAGCTATAAATCGCGGCGGCCCCAGCAGGCGCGTTACCCGTCGCTCCAGCTTCCACTCGATTCGGGGCACTGGGCGCAAAAAACCGAACCGAGTTTTGCATCGTATATCGAATCGGAAATCGAGCAGCAACCAGAAGCGCCAGCGCGCAGCTCTGAGTTAAAGGCTCCTGTGTTTCTGGAAACCACCGCGCGGGTGCTGGAATTTCGGCGGCCGTCAGCGCCTCCGGTCAGGCTGGATGAATTGGCCGAGCCTGTGATTGATCGTCCGCGAATCGTGGAGGCGCCGGAATTGCTTCCCCCACCACCAGCGATGGGAGGCATTCTGATCGAAGGGCCGCAGCAGCCGGAACCCGAGCGCCGCCCCGGCTTCGACCTGCCCTTACGCTCCGCAGGTTTATCTCGCCGTGTGCTCGCTGGCGCCACCGACCTCTTGGTGATCGTCGCGGCCACGGCAGTGTTCGGATACATTGCGCTCCGGATTGTCGGCTCAGCCCCGCCCTTGCGAACCGAACGTGAGATTGTGGCCGCACTCGTCGCGGCAATGTGGCCGCTTTATCAGTACTGTTTTCTCGTTTATTGCGGAAGGACCCCCGGGCTGCGTGCCGCTGGATTGCAGCTTCAGCGCTTCGACGGTAATCCTGCCTCTCGCAGCACGCGGCGCTGGAGAGTGATCGCGTCCGTGATGTCCGCCGCCGCTCTGGGACTTGGCTACTTGTGGTGCTTTCTCGATGAAGACCAGCTTTCGTGGCATGATCGCATCACGAAAACTCACTTGTCGCCCGCGAACTGCGCAACATCCTGCTGAATGACTGGCACTGAGCCGATCCAATTCAATGTGTTAAATTCCTAAGACCCCCTGAATTTTCGTGCATGTCCACAGCTCCCGACAATTCGAAGCGGCCTGCAGTCAAAGTATTTGTCGCGACTACTGTTTTGCTCAGTTTCATTTCGTTCTGGCGTGCCGCCGCTATCGTTCTGTCTGATCTCGGGTCGTCCGCTTATTACGTAGGCGGCGATGCTGAGAAAGTCATCGGCAAGAGCGCTCCCTGGTTCATTTTGGCGGTCATGCTCTTCGCCAACTGCGTGCGCGCGCTCTATATCGAGTCCACCAGCATGTTCGTGCGTGGTGGCGTCTATCGCGTGGTCAGGCGGGCCATGGGCAATACGCTGGCTAAGTTCTCGGTTTCCGCGCTTTTATTTGATTACGTGCTAACAGGCCCGCTCAGTTCAGTAGTTGCAGGCCAATATCTCGCAGGGTTCATCCACGACATCTCACAATATTTGGGACATCCACTTCGCCGCTTTCCCGACGACGCATTTGCCGCGCTTTTCGGAATTCTGGTCACCATTTATTTCTGGTGGAAAAACACTGAGGGTATTCACGAATCGAGCGGAAAGGCGCTCCAGATCATGATTGTGACCACCGTGATGGTGGTCATGCTGATCATCTGGTGCACGGTCAGCATCTGGCACGGGCCTTTTCAGCTCCCGCCGAACCCGTTGAGATCCGGAATTGTTCTTAATCACGAGTCGCTGGGCTGGTTGGCACAGTTCAAAGACGAGTGGATCAGCCATCTGACTCTGTTCATCATGTTCGTTGGCTTCGGACACTCTGTGCTGGCTATGAGCGGCGAGGAAACGCTCGCTCAGGTGAATCGCGAGATTGCTCATCCCAAGCTGAAGAATCTGAAGAAAGCCGCGGTTGTCATTGGAATTTACGCCCTTCTGTTTACCGCCCTGACCTCGTTTTTCGCGGTGATGATCATTCCCGACAAGGTCCGGCCCGAGTACTTCGGCAATCTGATCAGCGGCATTGCCATGCATCTGTGGGGCCCAGCATGGGCCAAGCTGATCTTTCACGCCTTTGTGGTTCTGGTTGGAGTGCTCATTCTTTCCGGCGCACAGAATACTTCCATCGTCGGTGCAAATGGAGTTTTGAACCGCGTAGCCGAAGACGGCGTGCTCACGGATGCTTTTCAGAAGCCGCATCCACGCTTCGGTACCAGCTACCGCATCATCAACCTTGTGGTAGGAATGCAGCTCTTCACCATCATTCTTACTCGCGGCAACGTGTTTACTCTCGCCGGGCTCTATGCGTTCGGTGTCGTCTGGAGCTTTGCCTTGATGGCGCTCGCCGTCTTGGTACTCCGCTATACCGAGCCGGAAAAACGCGAATGGAAAGTTCCGTTGAACATTCCGCTTGGGAATGGCCGTGAGCTGCCGCTCGGTGTCATTCTCATCGGTGCCGTGCTGTTCATTACTGCGATCGTCAATTTTTTTACTAAGTATCAGGCCACGATTGGCGGCGTAACGTTCAGTATCGTGTTCTTTGCCATTTTTACGTATTCGGAGAGGCGGGTTGCGCGAGAGCGCGCGGGCAAACCTGAGGGCCTGGACCAGTTTCGGATCTACGGGAACGAAGAGCCGGAGAACGAAACGCTGGGCGTGCGGCCCGGAAACATTGTGGTCGCTGTCCGCGATCCCAAAAATCTCTACTACCTGCGAGAGGTGCTGCGTCGAACCGACACCGCCAAGCAGGATGTGGTCGTGATGACCGCCCGCCTGTATGGTGGTGGACCTTCTTTCGGCGAGGCCAAACTCGAAGCCGATCAGGTATTCGATCACTACGAGCAGGAATTGTTCACCGCCGCTGTCGCAGCTGCGGAAAAGGAAGGTAAGCCGATCTCGCTGTTGGTTGTGCCTGCCAGTAACGTTTTCGATGCGATCATAGTTACCGCTCAAAGGCTGGAATCCAGCAGACTCGTCTGCGGTCTTTCCAACAAACTCAGCCCCGACGAACAGGCGAAGCTCACCGGTGATGCGTGGGAGCGGCTGCCCGAACCCAAGCCGCGCTTGGTCATGGAAATCCGTATGCCGAACGGCGTGGGTCGCGAATACTATCTTGGCCCGCACACGCCGCGACTGCGCAATCAGGATCTCGAGCTGCTGCATCGGATCTGGCTTGAAATCACCTCTGATCCCCGGTTCGCGGGAGCTCATCATTATCACGTGGTAGCGGTCGCGCTTGAAGAACTCGAACGTGAATTGCACGGACCCAGGCGAGATGAGGTCCTCGATAAACTTCAGCATGAATTGCAGAAACGCTCATCCGACGAGATGTGAAGTGCGCACGCGCTCGCCATCCTTGCAGATGTAATCTTCAGTGACTACAATCAAGGAACGTCGAATCCCGCAACTCCGCGG
>QHZW01000133.1 GCA_003224815.1 Acidobacteriota bacterium
GCTCAACCGGCCGAATCCTGATAGCAATCGTCGCAAGCCCGGCGAGTTTATTCAAACCGATGCCGCCATCAATCCGGGCAATTCCGGCGGGCCGCTTGTTAACGCGCGCGGAGAAGTGATTGGGATCAATACCTTCCTCATTTCCGACAACGGATCGTTCTCCGGTATGGGCTTCGCCATCCCGACGCAGATTGTGCGCCCAACCATTGACGCACTCATGCGCAATGGCAAGGTTTCCCACGGCTACATGGGTATCGGCATCAGTGACGTGACGCCTGAAAACTCCAAGTTCTTCGATGTTACAAAGAGCGAAGGAGCATTGGTCACGCAGGTGGAACCCGATTCTCCGGCGGCAAAGGCCGGTCTGAAGAATGGCGACGTGATCGTTGGTCTCGACGGGAAACCCGTCTCGGATTCCGGCGAACTGCAGGTTCAAGTCGGACAAAAGCAGCCCGGCACGACCATTCACCTGGATCTTATGCGCAACGGAAAGAGCGAAACCGTTCCGATTACGCTCGAAGCCATGGGCAGTCGCGACAAAGTCGCCAGCAACACAAGTGAAACCGGAAAACCGCGATGGGGTCTGGCACTCGGAGACTTGAGTTCGGATGCACGCCAACAACTCCAAGCGCCCAGTGAGATTCGCGGCGCGGTAGTCGAAAATGTTGAACCCGGCAGCTCAGCAGAGAATGCCGGTCTTCAGCGAGGGGACGTCATCGTCGAAGTAAACCGTAAGCCGGTCCAGTCTGCTTCAGATGTACAGAAAGCCCTAGGCAACATCCCTCAGGGACAGGACGCGCTCGTGCTGGTGTGGTCACAGGGTGGCAACACCTACCGCGTGCTGCACCCGACCCAAGGCTGATGCTTTGAAAGGATGCGCATTTAGACGCATGGGTCCGGCGCCGTTGATCTTCCGGCTGGATGATTCGCCAAGCGAATGGTCCAGCTCAAGCATTCTCCTGTACTTTCCCGATTTGAAATCATTTTTGTAACGTAAGTAGATCCTTGTTCACTATTCCTTGTGCTCAGAGTAGTATTGCGAGCACCTTCGCGCACACTTCGGCATCACACAGGTAAGTGCAGTCATGAAGTCTCTGGCCAAGAGGACTTCAGCAGTTCGTTTTCTGCTCAGGTTCTGTGTTTACAACACGCTCTGTTTTTCCTTCGCTGGCGTTGCTCAAAGTCAAAGCGCGCCCGATTTCACCATCGTTGTTCTGCCGGACACGCAGTACTACTCCGAGTCGTATCCGAATATTTTGAATTCGCAGATGCAGTGGATCGTGGCGAATGCATCGGGTCTAAATGTTCAGGCGGTGCTCGGAGTCGGCGACATCGTCAACAACGGCAGCAGTTCAACTGAGTGGGCGACCGCCGACGCGGCTTACAAAATGCTCGATTCCGCCCATATTCCTTACTTCGCCGCCATCGGAAATCATGATTACGACAACAACCATCCACCGGGTCGAACCTCGGCTGCG
>QHZW01000134.1 GCA_003224815.1 Acidobacteriota bacterium
AGGTGATTCAGAGCAATGCGGACAAGCAGGTCATCATCATTACGCATGCTTACGAGTACTTCGACAATACCCGCATTTCGCCGTGCAATAGTTTCGACGCTCAGTATTACGGCCTTGGGGCTGACAACGATGGCGATGCGATGTGGGCAAAGTTGGTCAAGCAATACAGCAACATCACTATGGTGCTGAGCGGTCACGAAATACGTGGCGCTGGACAGGATGCAGCCGGACGGCGCATTGACCTGGGCGTGAACGGCAACATGGTGAATCAGATTCTGTCGAACTATCAGAATATGACCAATGGCGGTAACGGATACTTGCGGATCATGAAATTCCATCCGTCAACCGACACTATCGACGTAAGCACGTATTCGCCATACCTGAATGCATTTCTCACTGACACGAACAATCAGTTCACTATCCCTTGGCACAAGTGGACTGGGACCGGCAACGGTAGCGTCGCAGGCCTCGTAAAAGACATTTCGACTTGCAGCGCGCTCACGGCGACAGTATCTTCCGCCGCCGGTTCTAAGGTGGCAAGCAGCAGTGGAAGTTATTCGTTTACTGCGCTACCGCCCGGTACTTACAAAATGACTGCCACTTATCCGAACTACACCTCGGTGAGTAAGAGCATCCAGGTGGCCCCTGCAATAGCTGCGAGCGGCAAACTTTATTTGGGTACGCAGGCCGGACAGATCAACGGCCTCATCACGGATGGCAATGGCGTGGCGATCGGGAATGCGTCCGTGCAACTGACCGGTAGTGCAAGCACCAGCGGGTCAGACGAGACAATTACGACTGGTTCAAACGGCGCGTACAGTTCCGGACCAATTGCCGCTGGCACGTATCAGATAACTGCGTCTGCTTCGGGCTTTAACCCT
>QHZW01000135.1 GCA_003224815.1 Acidobacteriota bacterium
TTCGAGTCCGCCACCGCCTCCGCCAAAAACCAATCCGGGAACCGGAATCATCAGCGGCCAAGTTTTCAAAGACGATACCACCGCGCCTCTCACGGGTGCGACAGTTAGCTATACCGGAGGGAGCGCGGTCACAAACAGCAGCGGCAATTACTCGCTGGCCAATGTTCCTGCAGGATCGATCAAAATAACAGCATCGATCAATGGGTACACAAGTAAGGGCCAGACGGTGGCAGTTACCGCAGGTGCGACTACGTCCGCAAATTTCGCTTTAATTCCGACGTGTGTCGCAAGCACTGTGAATCCGTCAGTGACCATGTGTTTGCCGACCGCAAATTCCACCGTTCTCAATCCCGTTCATGTTATCGGGCTCACAACCGATAGCCACACTGTGTTGCTCACTCAAATTTGGGTGGATGGCAAGAAGGTCAAGGAGATCAGTGGCAGTTCGATCAACGCGAATATCTCAATGACCACTGGAATTACTCACCGTGTCACGGTGCAGGCCATTGACAACATTAATCAGGTTTTTAAACAGGCCGTGTACGTGACGGTGCATTGACATTGCCATGAAGAGTGCCGCGAAAATGACGTTGCGATTGCTGGTGATGATGAGCGTGACCGCCCTCGCGCAGACAAACTCATGCCCACTTCAGCCGGTCCTTGTAAAAAACGTGTCATCTCAAATTTCGGTGTTCTTGCAGAATACGAGCGGCAAACAGGTGACGGCTTACCACGTAGGATTGACGTTCTTTGACGTCAACGGAAAAGCTCGCCGGTTTCCGCAGACCTTCGCCGATAAAATAGCGCTAAAGTCGCACGGCAAGCGAACTGCAATCTGGAATTCGCCACAGACCCATCAATTTTTGCAGCCTCTGGCGAAGGCTTATCTGCTTGACGCAACTTTCAGTGATGGCACTGAGTGGTTAGACGATGGCAGCCACTCATGCAGTGTAACTTCCGTTCAGGAGTGATCCGGGTTACTGCAATTGGTCTGATCAGTTCCTCACGCCCGTGGCGGTAAGCTTAATGCGAAAAATGCTGGTGCTGCCAGTGATGTATAGCGTCTTGCCATCCTTGTCGCCCCATGCGACGTTGCTGACGACCTCCGGAACTTTGATGGTTCCCAGATGCTTGCCTTCCGCCGAAATGATCCATACTCCGCCTGGACCCGACCCGTAGATATTTCCTTTTTTGTCCACGCGTATTCCATCCGGGCCGCCGGCCTCTTTCTCGCCGGACGCATCAAGCAACACCTTGCCCTCGCCAACCGAACCATCAGCCTTCACCGGATATGACATCCAGGCTTTCTTTCCGGAGTCGGCGATGTACAACGTCTTTTCGTCGGGAGAGAATGCGATCCCATTCGGACGCGGCAGGTCGCTGATAATCAGTTGCAAGCTGTCTCTGTCCGGTTGAGCTCCGGGCTTCTGCTTGCGCGCCGCCGGAATGCGGTACACGCCATTAATCTTCTGCTCCTTCAGCGGGTCCGAATCACTTTGTGTCGGCAATCCGTATGGCGGATCGGTGAAGTACAGCGATCCATCAGAGCGATAAACAAGATCGTTGGGACTATTCAGTTTCTTGCCTTGGTATGAATCCGCCAGCACCGTGATCTGCCCGTGAGGATCCAAAGTCTCCAGACGCCACACGTTTCGGCGCGCGTGTCCCGCAACCGAGACCCGTCCGTCCAGATCAAGCGTCATTCCGTTCGATCCAGGCTCAGGACCTCCATACGACGTTTCGCCGATGTAGCCGCTGGGATGGATGAATACAGAAGCGTCCTTCCCGGCCGCCCACTGCATGATGCTGTTCGCGGGAATCACCGCAAACAGAAGACTTCCTGAGCGCGTCCACACCGGTCCTTCTGTCCACTTATCGAAACCCGTCGCCACGCGTTCGAGCTTCGCGCTCGCGGGCACAAGTCTGTCCAGAGCGGGGTCGAGTCTCTGAATTTCCTGCGTTGCCGCCGGAAATGCAAGCGCAGCCATCATCGCGGGCAAAAGCAAAAACTTGAGCATCGTCATAGACGGCCCATGTTAAACCCGAATTTGCAGATACGGCAATGGCGTTTATTGCGTTTAATGGCTATCCGGAACGATGACCTTCTCCAGGTACTCTAGTGGCAGCGGTCCCTGGTCAAGCGCGCGATTGTGAGCTCAATTTTGCACGCAAGAGTTTGCCCTCTGCCTCAGCTTGAGTTTGAAATGCATCCTTCATCATTAGATCGAGGGCTTCCTGATCGGACATATTCATGGTTTGCATGCAAATATCCAGGATCGTATTGACCATCGAGCGAAGACGCACCTTCAATCGCATCAGGTGGAATTTCGGACTGTTATTGAGATATCCGGCTTCGGTCATCACGTCGCAAATGTACTCCGCCCAGCCTTCAACGTAAGCGCCGTTTCCGAAGAGAGCCCGCACCAGGCGGCGCGTCACCGGTTCGACATCATCCGCGTGCTCAAACTGAATGTAATGTCCGGGCAACGCCTCGTGCATGGTGAGCCACTTCAGCGTGTAGTTGTTGTACTCGCGCAGCTTGCTCTCGGCCTTTGCGTCGGGCATCTTCGGATCGATCGGCGTCACCCAGTACTGGGCTTCGGCAGTGGGTTCGAGGGGCGGCGGATTGTGAAAGCCCGCCACAGAATAGATTCCTCGCATAAACTCCGGCGTCGGAATCACCTTCAGATTTTCCCGGCTGCTGAGCGCAACGATCTTCTTCTCGCGAATAAATTGCTTGATGCCATCCAGATCAGCCTTGACCGCCTCGATGAGCTGTCCGCGTTGCGGATGCTCATCGCTAATCTTGTCGAGCACTGCGGTAATGATCTTGTTCTCGCGTTCGTGTGCAGCAAGATTGCTGTCATTGTCCTGCCCCGGGTACATGTCCTTGTACAGCGGCAGCGCGATCTGCAGCATTTCCGCGCGCACTTCCTTCAGCCGGCTCTCGGCATCCTCCAGTAGTTGCGCCGGTTCGATCGAAGTTTCCATGACGTAATGAAATTTCTGCGCATACCATTGCGGCCCAAGTCGCCAAGTGCGGTTATTCGTCGGGCGTTTCCCTAAGTCGTTCTTCAGCCAATCGCTAAATTCGGCAACCGCTTTCTTCGCCGCAGGTGCAACCTGTTCGTATTTCGCCTTCAACTCTGGATTCGATTGGACATCGTCGCCGATGGAATCCAGCAAACCTGCATTGCCGTCATTTTCGTCAACAGCGGTGGAAATGAATACCGCGTCGGAATCCGCCAACTGCGACTTCGTCTGCTCGAGGAAACGCGGAATCTGCCCAATCCGCGATACAACATCGCCTAGACGCGCTTCTTTCGAGTCGTACTCCTGCGAGAGCGGAAGGAACAATCCATTGCCCAGCAGTTCAACGTAAACCGTTGGATTGTGCTTATAGTTCTGAATGGTGTCGAATTCCAGCAGGTTGAGCGCAATTTGGTCGTCGATCAGCCGGTGGTCAGCAGCGTCTTCAGCATTCAGTGAAGACAGCGGTGCTTCTTTGCGAAAGCGATCGCGCCATTCGCGATAGAACTTCATTTGTGCGGCCATTCCCTCTGGGCCCACGTTATCAAGTTGGGCATCGAGCCTGATAGCCTTGCCAGACTTGTCCAAATGCTTGTGATATCCCGCCTGCGAGGCGTTCACCGGCGACAGCGCCAGCGACTCTTTCACGAACTGGTCTTCCATCGCGGAGAACTTTGCATTGCTTTGGGAAGAGTGAGAATCAGTCGATTTCATATTTTGAGCAGCGATCATGGCTGGAATCAACAAGACGAAAAATAGCAAAGCAGTCTTCATGGATGCTCCGCAATGGAAAAATGACAGCGCGCAAGTATAAACCGGGCAGAGTTGGTCAGGATGAATGTCCATCCAACCAAAGCTGAGGAGGCGCCGGGGAATGCGTCGAACCGCCAAGCACAACTCGCTACAAGCCAAAATCATCCAGCGATGTGCGATCCGCCGCCAGTTCATTCGCGTGGGAACCGGCGTGGCAGGAACCGCAGCAGCAGCGAAGTTCACTCTTCTGCAACCCAAGCCGCTGTGGGCATCGCCCCGCCCGGTCGCACCCAGCGATACCGTCCGTTTTGCTTCTATTGGCACCGGCGTCCGTGGATGCGAACTGCTGAGCGCCTCCACCCGCGTGCCCGGCATCGAGTGCGTAGCGGTTTGCGATCTCTATGACTCCCGGCACGCCGCTGCTCAGGAGGCAGTAAAGAACCCCAGCGTTCCCGCCACGAGAAACTATCGCGAGATTCTTGATCGCAAAGATGTTGACGCGGTCATCATCGCCGTTCCGGACCATTCGCACCGTCATGTGTTTGAAGACGCCTGCGCCGCCGGCAAAGATATCTATTGCGAAAAGCCGATGTCCCACACCGTCGAAGATGGCTTTGCCATGATCTCCGCCGCGCAGAAGGCGAATCGCATCGTGCAGATCGGCAGCCAGCGAGTGTCGTCGATTGTGTACGCGCAGTGCAAGGAACTCTACGACTCCGGCCAACTCGGTGATGTTTATTCCATCGAAGCCTACTGGGACCGCAATTCACCTAGCGGCGCCTGGGTTTATCCCATTCCACCCGACGCAAGCGAGCAGACCATCGACTGGAATGCTTTTCTTGGTAGCGCGCCAAAGCGTCCGTTTAGTCCGGAGCGCTTTTTCCGCTGGCGCTGCTTCAGCGACTACGGCGAGGGACTAGCCGGCGACTTGTTCGTTCACCTGATTTCCGGAATAAACTTCATCACCGGCGCGACCGCCGTTCCCAAGCGCGCGCAATCCGCGGGCGGACTTTTTCACTTCAAAGACGGGCGCGACTTTCCCGATCTGATCGAAACTTTCTATGACTATCCAAAGTTCCGCGTTTATTTGCGCTGCAACCTGAACAACGATCAGGGCGAGTTCATCGCTTTCTACGGAACAAAAGGAACGGCCATCATCCGCGGCCAGAGTTTGACCTTTACTCCGCAGGACACGCGTCCTCAGCCCGAGGGCTATTCAATCTATGGCTGGCCAGCAAAGCTGCGCGATGAGTACCTGGAGAATTTTGCCAAAGAGCATCCGCTGTACGAGGTGAAAGTTGCCGAAGCTACGCAAAACTTCGGCGTTCCCGAAGGCTACAGCGACCTGGTTGATCACGAAGCCAACTTCTTCCATGCAGTCCGATCGCGCAAGAAAGTCGTCGAGAATGAAGAGTTCGGCAACCGCGCCGCCATCGGCTGCCACCTGGCAAACTACGCATATTTCAATAATACGATCGCAACGTGGGACGAGGCGGGGAGAAGAATCAAGGCCTAGTAAAAAGCAGCGTTACCACGAAAATGCGCCGTTCCCCAGCGCCATCTCCCTCGCCCTTTTCAACTCCTCAACCGGATCGCCTATCGGCAGAAACTCCATGGCAACCATGCGGTCGTACTTGAGCTCCGCCAACTTACGGAAAATATTTCCGTAATTGATCTCGCCCGTTCCCGGTGCGTGGCGGCCAGGGACATCCGCCACGTGCACCAGTCCGACGTGCTCGATATTCTTCTCCAGTTTTTCAATCAGATTCCCTTCAGAAATTTGCTCGTGAAAGAAGTCATACAGGAATTGCACCTGCGGATGATTCACCGTCTTCACGATTTCGAATCCTCTGGCAACTGAAGTCAGAAAATATTTCGGGTTCTCTTCCGGATCGATATTTTCGAGCAGTAGGCGCACAGGTTCGCCGTTGATCCGCTTGCCATCAATCACCTGGCTCGTGGCGCGAAGACCGTCAACGCAGCTTTGCGTCTGCGCTTCCATGCTCATTCCGGTCACAACGTTTCCGGAGAGCAGAATGAGTGCAGGGCAATCCAGCTGCTCCATGATTGGGAGCGTCGATCGAATTTCCGCAACCAAGCCCTCTCGTTCAGCGGGATTGCACAAGCTATGCTTTATCCCCGCAGTGCAATCGAAGCTAATGCCCAGCTTTTTGCGCGCAGTATTAGCGCGGTTAAAATCGGCTTCGCTCCATTTAGTGTATTCGCCCACGAGCTCGACATTCGTGTATCCAGCGGCGGCGACCTTTTCCAGACGCTGTTCAAACGGCAGGTCGCGAAACACAGTCCACAACATTACAGAGAGTTTGTATCTAGGTTTCGCGCCGGCATTCGCGGCCGAGGCCACTTCACCAGCCAATGTTCGCGAAATTACCGGCGCTGAAAGTAGTGCGCCGCCAAACGCACGCGCAAAGCTACGCCTGTTCATTTTGCTATTCCCTCTCGCTCGGATGTTTGCCCTGGAACTCAGAACAGCACGGCTTTTCTGCGGGCGTGAATTCCATAAGCTCAATTCGCGTCTGGTCGGGGTCGAAAAGGTTCAACTGCCACTTCCCATCTTTA
>QHZW01000136.1 GCA_003224815.1 Acidobacteriota bacterium
TATGGTCAATCAATGATCGCGATCGCGTCAACTTCGATCATGTAGTCGGGGGACAGCGTCGCGACGCCGAGCACCACGTCCGCTGGCTTGTGATCTCCGAACAGCGCTATCCGGGCCTTTTCAATAATCGGCAAGCATTCGTCACGTTTGTAATTGACGACGTAGATTGTGATCCTGGTGACATGCGCCGGCCGCGCACCGGCAGCAGCAAGTGCTCGGCCGAGATTGCCAAACACCTGGCGCGCCTGAGTAGCAAGATCACCAGGGCCAACAAGCTTGCCATGTATGTCTTCGGGCTCCTGGCCCGAGACGAATACCATCTTGCTTCCCGTCGCAACGACGACCTGGGTGTACGTTTGCGGAGTAGGCAGATCCTTGGGATTGATGCATTCGAGCGTCATTGATTAGGTCTCCTGCTATGGTTAAATTCCAACATTCCAACAAAGGCACGTAAAATCAAGAGGAATTGGACCTGCTGAGGGAGTCTCGGATCAGATCCCCACGGTCTGAATCGCGTCCTGGTAAGCCTTATCGACCGATTCCAACCACAGATACTGCTAGACCTCCTTCCTCTCGGCTTGTTTAGCCGAAGATCAACTCACAATTTCTCACCTCTGGTTCACTCTGCATTGCCTATTTGCTGCACTCGCTGGATGACGCGGTGATGGCTTGTTATCCTTCGGGCTGTGAGTGAGATGACAATTGCGCGTCAGGCGTTCGTCCGTCGCGGACGACGTTTGGAATATTTCACGATTGGCTGGAATGCCCTCGAAGGCCTAGTCGGCGTCGGTGCGGGATTGCTCGCTGGGAGCATCTCGCTTGTCGGGTTTGGAATGGATAGCTTCATAGAGGTTACATCCGGTGCCACGTTGCTTTGGAGAATGTCGGTCGATGAGGACCTCGAAAGACGAGAACGAAACGAAAAACTGAGTCTCAGAATTGTAGGGGTTTGCTTTATCGCGCTCGCCACATACATTGCCTACGAAGCAATGTTGGACTTGGCCAGAAAAACAGCACCAGCGCATAGCATTCCCGGAATCGCTCTAGCGTGCGTCTCCCTCCTCGTCATGCCGATTCTTTCACGCGCCAAGAAGAAGGTTGGCAAAGCCTTGGCTAGCGCAGCAATGAATGCCGATGCCCGGCAGACGGACTTCTGTTTCTACCTTTCGGCGATCTTGCTCCTCGGCCTCATGCTCAATGCGGCTTTTGGATGGTGGTGGGCAGATCCTGTTGCAGCCTTGATGATGGTCCCAATCGTGTTGAGGGAGGGGTTAGACGGAGTGAAGGAAAGGCATTGCTGCGACTAGCCACATCTCAACGGTCGCTCATTTCAAAAGACTGATGACGAACATGGGCACTGGAAGTCACCGTTGGAGTTCGTGCATGGCTAGGTCACTCCCCGCACAAGGCAGCGTCGTACCTGCTGCAAATTTCCCAACCCACAATCCAACCCACAGTTTGATATGTTTTGTACGACTTGCGCTGTGTTTGGCAGTCCCGCATGTCTTGTAAGTTGTTGTAAAACCTATTCATGCAGCGCTGTCACGGCAGAGGCGGCGGGTTCGAGTCCCCGTCGTCCCCGCCATTCTTTTTCAGACACCTGTAAGGAATTAGCAAAAACTGATTGTGGTTCCCAACTTCTTGTCTGCAGACTATACGGACGAATGCCGGGAGATGCGGAGAATTCGGAACTTCGGCGCTCCCACTGCCGTATCATCCCTACAACGAACCGGGAGGGACATGAGATGGTTCCCACCAAGCGCGATGCGCGCATTGCGGGATGGCTCTACTTCCTGTTTGCGGCCCCAGGCCCATTCTGCCTGTTGTACGTTCCGGACAAAATAATGGTCCGCGGCGACGCGGTAGCGACAGCCGCAAACGTGCTTGCCCATGAGATGCTGCTGCGCACGAGCGTAGTCATCTGGCTGCTTGGCCTGGCGCTTTGGATCCTGATGGCGCTGGCGCTCTATCGCTTATTCAACGGCGTCAGCAAGGCGCTCGCGTCGTTGCTGGTCATCTTCGTTGCGCTATCGGTGGGAATTGGCTTTCTCAATGAGCTGAACAACCTCGCCGCAATCCTGGTGCTGCGTGGCAGCGAATTCGCTAGCACCCTGGCGCAGCCGCAGCGCGCTGCTCTGGCTATGCTGTTCCTGCGCCTTCACGGCCAAGGGCATGCCGTCAACGAGATGTTCTGGGGCCTGTGGCTGCTGCCATTCGGATTGCTGATCGCCCGTTCGAACTTCATTCCACGGCTGCTAGGCATCTGGTTGCTGCTCGACGGCTTCGCCTGGATGGGCCTGAGCATCATAGCGCTGCTGGCGCCGAGCTACAACGACCTTGCGTTTAAGCTAGCGCAGCCAGCCGTGTTCGCAGAGTTGGCAGTAATGCTATGGCTGATGACTATCGGTGTGCGGGCACGGGCGACTGAACGACATGCTATGCCTCCCGTTGTGCAGGGGTGACGGCGATGGGTTAGTGTTTCTCGCATATTCACGTGGATGTGTAATGAGCAATCCAGAAGGCGTCGAACGCGGTGTCAGTTTCACACGAGAACGCGGCGAGCGTGGTTACCAGGGCGAAGAACATGGTTTGGACGTATTCCATCCCACAAAGCCACTCTCATCTGGCTTGCAGCCCGATATGCATTCGTCGAAAAATCAATTCTCGTGGTCACCGAAGGACTTGGACCGCACAAATTCCACGGCAGACGTGCCAGGGCCGCGTGCTGAAGAATAGCGGCATCCTCCGAATTTCAGATCGAACTCTCGTGCGATGCCTTGAAACATGGAAGAGATACGCAATTGGAGACGGTAATTGAAATCGTGAACACGTTTTGATTTCTTGTTCACACCAACTTCCGAGTTGCCGACGACTCTTCAAGTAACCGCCGGATTCTGGCGTTGTGAGTTAGTTGCGGTGTTTCACCGACTAGCGCGCTACTCAGCATCTTCCGGCTGTATTGGTTGAGATCGCCGACCGCTGTGGCGCTTTGGGTGAAGATCTTCTGGACCACGCTGGAGCGTGCGAGATGGCCGAACAATGGCCACTTTCTTCGATGAGGTCAAAGGAGATTGCGGATGAATTTGTCGAGTGGTCGACGAGGGCCGCGAATTATCAATTGGCTGCATCTTTGCCTATCGATTTGTTTGCTCGTTTCGCTCCCTGAAGCTGGCCAAGCTCAACAGGCTCCGGATCGCAAGCGGCAGTTCTTAGAAATGTATGCCCGCGCCTACTATCCG
>QHZW01000101.1 GCA_003224815.1 Acidobacteriota bacterium
TGGCAATTGCAGCCTTGTTTTTTGCTGCCTCAGCCTATTTGTCGATCTTGGGCTTGACCAAGTTGTTGCGGCCTGATTCCGTCTCGCTGTCCCTCGGCGCCCCCCTCCTTCATGGTTTGGAAGTAGCGGGCCCCTACATGTTCCTGATCGCCGCGGGAGTGGGCACAGTCGTAGGCTTTGGTCTGCTGCGCTTGAGCCGTCTTGCGCGCCGGGGGGCAATCGTAATTGCGATGTTGGGCATGGTCCTGCTGATCCCCAAGGTCTCAGCCGAAACCGGCGATTTTTCATCACACTTCTTCTTAGCCGCGTTGGCGATGATCATCCGCGTGATGATCATCTGGTATTTGTGGCAAGGCTGGACAGCCGAGAAATTTGTACGGAAATGAGAGAAGGAGAAACAAGATTTGGAAGCCGTCCGCCTGCGGCTCACACAGGTCTGGCAGAGGCTGCCACATCTTTTTGTTCATACATCTTATGGTCCGCCCCATCGAGAACTTCGTCTAAGGTTTGCCCATCGCGCCATTCGGCGACACCGATGCTGAGGCTCACGCGAAAGTCCTCAAGTTGGCCGGCCTCATTCCATTCTTGGAGTTTGGCATTAATACGCTGTACGACTATGTCGGCCCCAGTGGAAGTGGTTTCTGCCAACAGAATCAGGAACTCATCGCCTCCATAGCGCACGGCTGCATCCGACCCTCGAATCGAGGTTTTCAGAACGGAGGCTATCTCCGCCAAAACGAAATCGCCCGTCAGATGTCCGAAGCGGGTATTGATCTGCTTAAATCTGTCTGCATCAACCATCAGAAAAGTCAGGGCCGTTTGCCTTCTACGCGCCTGGCTGATGAATTGTCCAGCGATTCGATCTAAAGAACGGCGGTTGTAGATCTCGGTCAAAGGATCCGTGAACGATTGCTGTTCCGTGAGTTGATTCTGTAAGGCGCTGGAAATGATCTGTTCTCGTAAGCGCCGGACCTCAAACCGCTTGGTGACGAGATAAGTGTTCAACAAAGCCAGAAGGACAAACAGCCCAATCACCAGCGGACGCGAGACGGTTATTTCGAAGTGCACGGAATCTTCTTTGAATGCGGCCCTGAACAAGATCGCCAGGAGACCGCCACTCACCAGAACACCGGCAATAGAAATTATGACCCAGAGTTCCCAGTCTCGTTTTTCCAGCTTTGAGAGTTGCTGGCTAACGCGGGCCAAAACACCTTCACTCTGTTTGAACATCACTTCCCCAACACGCGCATTTCATTAAGTCTATGCCGATCTCATGCGGTGGATATCGCACAGAGGACTCGGCCCTGAAGTAATAGGCAGCTTGCCATCATGTAGGACGGGCATACTCTTCATTCTTTTGACCAAAGTCCTTGACCGCAGGAGGCGGCCAAAGTACTGTTTCGTGCAGTTTATGTATGGGGTTTCCCGGATCTAGTCCTGCGGAGGTGAGCATCTTGATTTGCGCTAAGTGTGGCGCCAATTTGGCCGACAATACCCAATTCTGCTCCAACTGTGAAACTTCACTCTTGCCCATGCAGGTCGCGCCCCAGCCCGCTCCCAAACCACCTTCATTGGCCGGTCCTCCTCAGACCAGCGGCAAAGCCATTGCCAGTCTCGTCTGCGGCATTCTGCACATATTTCCGTTGTTCGTCGTGGCGATTATTCTTGGTCACATCTCTCTTTCGGAGATTAAGAAAAGCTCGGGTAGATTGAAGGGTGAAGGCTTGGCGCTCGCGGGTTTGATCTAGGGCTATCTTGGTATCGTATTCATTCCAATCATTCTCATCGTAGCTGCCATTGCTATTCCGAATCTGTTGCGAGCCAGGATTGCCGCGGACGAGGCTGGTGCAGTTGCTTCCGTGCGAGAACTCTCCACGGCTGAAGTTCGTTACGAGATGATGCACCACGCTGCAGGTTTCAGCTGCAACTTTTCTGATCTCTCGGGACTGATCAGCTCGGACCTCATCGCGGGCTTTAAGAACGGCTATGCCTTTTTCTTGCAGGGTTGTGATGCCAACCGAGCCGGCGACCCCATTTCGAAGTTCCAAATCACTGCCGTCCCAAAAGTACCAAACACTACGGGCAGACGAGCGTTTTGTACGGACGAAACAGCCGTTATTCGAGTGGACCAAGAGGGTTCAGCCGAAAGCTGTCTCGATCATGGTCCACCGCTCGAGTAATCTGTGAAGATGGTGGGCGCTATAGGATTCGAACCTATGACTTCCACCGTGTGAAGATGGCACTCTACCGCTGAGTTAAGCGCCCAACTCTGGAGTAGGTGGGTGCGGCGACTGCGAGAATCCCACCTTCCAAAGCCTATCAAATTTTTTAAGTTTGCTGCTACTGCTGCTTACGGTCTCTTGCGCCGCGACGGACTACCCAACGTTGCGCTTTAGCACTTACCGCATTTAATGTCACAGAATGCCACGACGAGAACAGCGGGAATCAAGCACGAACGATAGCTTCCGATTGGGGCCATTTGTGTTCGCTTTCGTGGTCTGCTCCGCAGTTCTCTCCCAGAACCCGCAAATCCACACGCGCTCAGGATCCCGCTTCCCCACCGTGGTCTTCACTTCTGTGCTCTGGTCAGCTGATCCTTCCTACTACTCCATCGCGATAGATGCTTCGGGCACTGCCACTTACGCATCGGCGCCGGATTCCATAGGCAAGAGCGGCGTGCCCTACACGATTGAGTTTCAGGTTAGCGACCGTACGCGCAGGATTACGTTCAACGTCGCACGCCAGTTGGGGTATTTTGGCCAGCAGCCCCAGGCGCCCTTGAACTCGGCCCAAAACAGCAGTGTGCGCACATTGGCGTACCACGATTCAAACTTCCACAACCAGATTACGTACAGTTCCTCGTCCGATTCGGAGATCCAGGAACTGACGACTGTTTTCGAGGAGATTTCCGCAACCCTGGAGTTCGGGCGAAGACTCGCCCACTTCCATCAGCATGATATCAATCGTCTTGAGGGTGAATTGGACCGTTTGCAGACGCACGCCGACGGACGATCAATGCGGGAGTTCCAAGCCATCGGTCCCATCATACGAAGCATCGCCTCAGATCAGGCTCTCCCAGGTGGGCCGCGTCGCAAGGCGGACGCGCTTCTTAATCTTCCAGTCCGGTAGAGACGACTGTCGGGTGACGCACGTTTTGGGCCGCTCGCGAGATTGGTCTAAGTAGGTTTTTCCTCTGGCGCGGGATATTGCTTGACTCAAGTCCAAACTAGGGCAGCAACGAGACTAGGCGGAACGAGCAATCTTCCGCTTTGGTTCGGGGATGCTCTCAGAGTCCTTCTTACCCGAGCCGTCCTCTAGTTCCTGATTAAGCTGTCGGACCAGTTCCGACATTTTGTCGCTGTCCATCTCCTCACTAATCTTCCGGCATATCTCCGGTACACGATCGTTATTTCCTAGCATGTTGCCCCCCTACGCTGATTCAAGCCCCTGTAAAACGAGAAATTTCGCAATCAGCAGTCCTTACAGCATATACTGCATTTTGACCTAGTAAGCACTGTAGCCCAATTGCGGCATCTCAGAAAACGCCATGATGCGCCAGAATGCTACGACCGCTCCCATGATGTTGAATTCGTGGAAGGAAATTGCTGCGTATCTTGGTCGTGGTGTGCGGACTGTACAGCGTTGGGAACGTGATCTAGGATTGCCGGTCCATCGAATTGGCAAAGGCAGGCGCAGCCCGGTTTACGCCACCGTTACCGACCTGAATTTCTGGATTAGCACGACCGAGGCAGTTCGTGCGCCGAAACCCCAGCCGCACTTGGTGCAGCGGACGCAGGGAAACAACACCAAACCTATCGACGACTCTCGCCGCCTCTTGTCAGACGCTCGCAGGCTGGCTCAGACGATTGCCGAAACCAGCGTGAGACAACATCGTCAGGCCGAGATTTTACAGGAGCGCATCATGCAGATGCGATCACGTATGAAGTAATCTTGTTCTCCCACGAGCGAGTTGGTATCCAAATCTACTATTTGTTTGGGCGGTGATCTCTTGACGCCTCCCGTGCAGCGGTTGATTCGAACATAATCAACACGCTGTTTGTCTTGTCTTCGTGGGGAATCACGCTGAAGTGAATATCTGCAACGGAATTGAATCTTGAGCCAAGGTCCTGCGCCCGCGCGACCTGGGGCTGCTGCTTCAAAAGAACAGCGCGGTGGCGTCGTACAAGAAGACTTCTTAGACTTTGCGACAGCGGCAATTGGTCAACAGTCAGGTCTACCGGCGGCTTGCTCTTGAACCCAAACAGGCGTAGAGCCATGCTGTTCCAGAACTCAATGCGACGCTCCGGGTTGACCAGCATAACTGGCAAGCGGATCTTCTCGAGCGTCTGCTCATAGACATTGTTCACCTGGTCGAGTTCCCTGGTGCGGTCTTCAAGCTCCTGGTTGGTGGTTTCCAGTTCCTCGTTCAGGGATTGCAATTCTTCGTTCGTGGTTTCTAGTTCCTCATTAGTGGATTGCAGCTCCTCGTTCGTGGTTTCCAGTTCCTCATTAGTCGATTGCAGCTCTTCGTTGGTAGTCTCGAGTTCCTCATTTGCAGACTGCAATTCTTCGCTTGTGGATTCCAGTTCCTCAACCGTGGTCTGCAATTTCTCGTGCATCGTCTGGTCTTCAAGGTAGATGAGGGTCCCGCTCCGTATACCGCCTTCATCCAGCAGTGGCCGAATGGTGATCTCGAGGAGCTTCTCCTCAGAGCCGATCTTCGTTCTTACAATCGTCCGTGAAGAGTCATTCTTGAGCCGCGTCGATTGCATTTGCCTGCCGAAGTCGGGAATACGCGTAAACAGATCAGTGTCGGCGAGCGTTCGACCCACCAGGCTTGTCGGCGGCAGCCCGCAAAGAGTTAAAGCCGCGGTGTTGTGCTGGGCGATGGTTTCGTCTGCCTTGAGCGCAAACACCCCGATGCGCAGAGTGTCCAGCATGTAGCGCTGCTGCTGCCGCAGGCTATACACTTCCTGCGAAGTCTTGACCACTGAAAGCGCCGGTTGTTCCAGATTTTCCTCACGTAGTTCCGGTAGCTCTTCCAACGGCGAACCCGTGATCCGACGAAACATTCGCCAGCGCGCATTGGTTCGCTGAAATTGCTGAGATTTTGTCAGCTGAGATTCAGACTTGCCAAGAAACAACACTCCTCCCGGCTCAAGAGCGTAGTGCAAGCGGGAGAGTATCTGCTTCTGCAGATCAGAATCGAAATAGATCAGCACGTTCCGGCATGTCAGCAGATCTACGTGGGAGATAGGCGCGTCCTGAGTTAAATTGCTGCGCCCGAAGATAACCAACCGGCGAATCTCCCGACTGATCCGAAACAGGCCCTTGCCCTGGAAATATTTTTCACGCCACTCCGGACGAACCCCGCGCAAGCAGTCGGTTGAATATTCGCCGCGGCGCGCAGCATTCAGCGCTTCTTCGTCGATATCCGTCGCATAGATCTTGATGTCGTAATCCTGAATACGAGGGCCGAAATATTCTGCCAGCAGAATGGCAATCGAATAGGCTTCCTCCCCGCTCGCACAACCGGCGCTCCATGCGCGAAAGGAATGCCCGGGTTTCACACGTTTGAGCAGCGATGGCAAAACTTCATGACGCAAAATCTCCCACGCAGGAGGGTCACGGAAAAACGCCGTAACATTGATCAGGATCGTATTCAGCAGTTCGGTAACTTCTTCGGGACGCTTGCGAATGTATTCGGCGTATTGGGAATATGCGCCTATGTTGAGCTGAAACATCCGGCGCCGGAATCTGCGCTCCAGCGTGGTTCTTTTATAGCCGCGGAAGTCGAAGCTCCGCTTGTCCGCAAGCTCTTGCAGCAGGTCCTTGAGCGTGACATCCTTTGTCATTTACGCCTGTTGCCCTTCACGAGAAGTTCGGAAAGAGCTTCCCCCATTTTACCGAGTGGAAGCACAAAGTCCACGCAACCGGTATCGATGGCCGCCTGCGGCATAACGCGAAATTCCGCAGTAGCTGGATCTTGCGCGATCGTGATGCCGCCTGCCCGCTTGATTGCAGCAATCCCGTCAGATCCGTCGCGGTTCGAGCCGCTCAGGATGATTCCAATGGCCCTGTCCCCGTACGTTGCCGCCACCGACACAAACATCACGTCAATGGATGGCCGCGAAAATCGGATCAATCGAGAATGGGCGAGCTGAATCTTACTTTTGGAAATGAGGACATGTTCATCCGGCGGGCCGATATAAATGTTGCCCGGCAGCACCGGTTCGCCGTCTTCGGCTTGCTTCACCGGTTTTCGGGTCTTCCGCGATAACAAACCTGGCAATTGACTCTTATGCCGCGGATCGAGATGTTGCACCACAACAATCGCGGGAAATTGGGGGCCAAGATCTCCTAGCAACTGACTAAGAGCCGTCAGTCCACCAGCTGAGGCACCAATGGCGATCAGCTCACATTCCAGACGGTTTCGCTTCTTGGATTTCAGCTACTGCGCCCCACGCGCAGCAATTGTACGCCGGAAAACTGCAGGAGTGAGGCGATTGGGGAGCCCTATTCCGTCCTCGTTCGTGGTTCCATTTCCGGAATCGGCTGTGGGATATCAAAGATTTCGTCCGTGGTCTTTTGTAGCAATTCGCGAAGCACCGCTGCATTTTCCCGACTGGTTTCGGCTTTGTCGCTGAAACGGTGGGCAAGCGCTGCCCGGTTTTTCTGGCGGGAACTTGTGGCCAGGCGGTCGGCGTACTCTGTCTGCTCTTCCATGCTTCGAATCGCCGCCCAGAGCGCCCGCTCCACAGCTTCCGTCTGGTCTGCCAAAAAGCTCTCAGGCGAATAAATGTGACCCACCCGGCAGCGCAAACGCAACAATTCATTTTCCTGAATTTCCTCAAGAACCCCTCCGCACTCCGGACAGGAATATGTGTGTCCGGTGGCGGCGATATTTCTGGTTCCATTAGAGATTGCCTGCAGATTTTCAGCTACATTGGATGTGACTAGCTCAATCAGCTTGGGCCCAATCGCTTCGGCAGCGAGCACGTAATCGACATCGGTTGCATCAATGGCGCTGGCCGGCATCGACGGCGCAAAAGCATCGTCAGGATCTTGCACAATGGCCACGCCGTCGCGAGCTTTAATTGCGGCGACCCCCGCCGACCCGTCGTCCAGGTTTCCGGTAAGAACCACCCCTATAACTTGCGATCCATATGCGTACGAAGCCGAACGGAACAACGCGTCGATTGAAGGACGGTTCCGGTTCTCGCGCGGACCTGCTTCCATGCGCACCTTTCCGCGGTCCAACATCATATGGCGTCTTCCCGCCGGGGCCACATAGACGCGCGCAGGCAGGATTGGCGCACCATGTACTGCGTAGAGCACGGGAAGCTTACTACAGCGATTCAGAATTTCAGGCAACAGCCCCGGGCTCTCCTGGCTGGTATGCAAGACGATGAAAACTGAGCCCGGAAAGTCCCACGGCAGGGCGGCGAGAATCGTCTGGAGGACTTCAATTCCGCCCGCCGAGGCGCCGATTACGACAATATTCCTCCTAGCCATGTCTGCTGTTGGATGCCCGGAATCGTCCTTAGAACAAGATCGGCATGATAGATATTGAGAGTGGAAGCGCTTCTCGGCGGTGTGGGCAAAAAGAAAGCGATCCGGGATGATGCGGATCGCTTCCCCTCGTTATTTTTCTTGCGCTTGAATTAGGAGCACGCGCTGCCTGACCGGCGACGCAACTTGCGGGCCTCCAGGAAGACAGCGCGCGGGTACGTGGTGCTTACATGATCGTCTTTCGCTAGGTAAACGAAAGCGCCAACATGCGCCATTTTTGGTTTTAGGCAGAACAGGGGCTTAAGCTGCGCGGGCCCTGCTGGATGTCGAAAGACAGGTGCGAAGAGCGCTTAGCGCGTGCAGGGCCGTGTTCACCCCTTCCCGTTCGGCAGGATCAGGTATTCCGGCAAACAATTCATGCTCTCGGGAAAGCAGTGCCCGTTCGGCTTCGGAAATTCGCACGCAAATTTTGCTCTTGTCCGTTTCGAACAGGGCTTGCAGGTAGAGATCACGCCAAGCGTGATGGGGAGCGGGGAACGAAGCGGAGTGAGCAGTCATAAACACCTATCGCGAGCTCAACCGGCTGAGTGTGAACTTTCGCGCATTCAGCCGGCTAGCTCGTGCTCACTGCTGTCTTACTGATGAGCAAAATCAGAATGCAACAGATTTGTTCGCCTGAAAAGCGTCACGATACGCCAGCTCTGGTTTTGGGACGCGACAAGCATCAACATACCTGCGCCCCATAATGTCGGGTTGACGTCAAAACAAAAGCCGCAGCATGGGTGCTGCGGCTCTCGTCCAAAATCTCGTACCGTAACTAGCGGCGGCGTCCTTTTTTCTTTGCGGACTTTTTGCCTACCGACTTCTTTGCCTTTTTCTTTGCTGTCTTTTTCTTTGTGCTCTTTTTCGGCGACTTCTTGGCTGATTTCTTTGCAGCCTTCTTCGCCGATTTTTTGGCCGGGGACTTCTTCTTCGCCGCCTTCTTCGGCGCTTTGCGGGCAGGCGCTTTGCGGGCCGGTCTAGATGGTCCGCCACCCCCACCACCCGACGAAATTGGCTCCGGCTGCTCCGGTTCAGGCTCCTCGTTCATGGCGGAAGGAACTTCGCTTTCTTCCTCTTCCTCCTCTTCTTCCTCGTCGTATTCCTGGTCGAGCGTGTCGCCGTAAGCACCGGAGTCACCAAACTCGTCGGCTTCGTCGTCACGCAGGTAGAGGGTCTCTTCGAACATCATCTTTCCTCCTCAATTCCGGTTGCGGCCGGGTTGCGGTCAGCTGTTCGCAGCGGCAATCCCCGCTGCGCGGGAAAATTTAAAAAGACAAAACTTGCGACGGCGCCGGATTATAACGGGTCACACGCGGCCCCGCAACCCAATTCGAGACAAGCGCAGATTTATTGATCAATTATTGAGACGAGGGAATGACGAGCACCATGCCGGGTCGCAACGTGGCGGCATGAGAGTTCGTCTGTTTGATGGCTTCCACGCTGGTTCTGTAGTTGGTTGCGATGGAATAGAGGGTCTCACCGCGCTTCACGGTGTGATGGACGGGTTCGGCCCCTTTCCGTGCAGAGAAGGCACCTCCGTGTTTAGGCTTAGAGGCTGTTAAGGTTTGATTCGGAATAGATGCGGGACTGACCGGCAGATGCACGTAAAGCACGCGATGCCCGCTCAGACTATCGCCTTTCAAGCGATTCCAGCGCTTGATGGTTGCAGGTGTGATGCCCAGGTTATCGGCCACGCTTTGCAGCGTGTCTTTCTTACGAATGTGATAGACCGTTAGCCGTTTGGCGTAAGTCTGAACGTCAGCCGCCGAGTGTCTTCCCGGCGCAATCGGGATCACAAGTTTGGCACCCGTATCCACGCTGGACTGAAGATCAAGTTGATTGGCTTCAGCAATGGCGTGCCCAGTCGTGTGATAGCTTCGCGCCAGCGACATAATCGTTTCACCGGGTGAAACAGTGTGGTATCGCCACCAGACCCGCATGTCCGGAGGGATAGAGGCGACGGCGCTCTGGTACTTTTCAGAGGTCCCAACGGGAAGGTGAAGCTCGAATCGGCCCTTCGGCGTGACCATGCGCAGCAAACTAGGGTTCAGTTCCTGCAACTCCGCGGGCGACGTATCCACGCAGCCTGCCACTAAGCGCAGATCGACGGGGTAGTTGATCTTTACAGTCTCATAGGCCATCTCAGGTTCAGGCGTGACGGTGTCCAGCCCGTATTGAGAGGGATTCTTGGCCATAATGGTTTCGGCCACGATGATCGGGACGTAATTGCGCGTTTCCTTGGGCAGCACGTCGCGACGGTACAGTTCCCAAAAATCGGCGTAGCCGGTACGCTTCACGGCACTCTGGATCGTTCCCGGGCCCGAGTTGTAAGCGGCCATGGCCAAATACCAATCGCCGAACTGGTTATAAAGATCTTTCAGGTGGCGGGCGGCAGCGCGGGTGGACTTCTCAGGATCCTGGCGCTCGTCCACGAATGTGTCATGGTGTAAATCGTATCCTCGGGCACGGCTGCCCATGAACTGCCAGATTCCGCGGGCACCGACACGTGAAACCGCGTAGGGGTGGAACCCTGACTCAGCTTGGGCCAAATAAATCAAATCCTGGGGAACGCCCTCCTCTTTCAGAATGCGCTCGATCATCTCCCGATAACGTCCACTGCGCTCGAGGCCGTGTTCCAGAGTTCCACGTCCGCGGCCAGAAAAGTAATTGATGTAACCGGCGACCTGGTCTGTCATCATCAGCGGCAGATCGGAATGTGTCGCTTTTAGGTCCGCGGCGGCTTTCGCCTTGAGGTTCGGATCCACTGGGTAATTACTAACCTCATTGGCTTCATCGATTGGCGCTGGCTCGGCTTTTTGCTGTTCAGCACTATCCGCAGCGGTCTCGTCCTGCTGTTCCAGAGCCTTTAATTCGAGTCTGTTTACTCCGGAGAGCACGCGGTCAAACTCGGGCTGATATCGCCGATCGGCGCGGATATCCGCAGAAGCGCCCATCAGCAGGTTGAAGGCGCGGTCAAAGTGCTGCTTGGCTACCTCTTTGTGTTCGGCAGCGAATTCAGTTTCGCCGGCCTGGTACTCGCTATCGACCTTGGCAATCAGTTCGGCAATCGGATCTGGCTTCGGCTCGAGCGCCTTCGCGGCTAGCCTAGCAGCGGGGGCCGGTGCGGCAGGCTTTTCCGGAACGGCCTTTTGCGCTACTGCGGGCTTTTGCGCTGTTGATTGCTGGGCGGTTTGGGGCTTCTGCAACTTTGCCGGAGGCGGCGTTTGGGAACTAGGCGGCACCGCAGAAACGGGTTTTTTGGCTGACTGGCAACCCAGCCCAGCCCCCATCGTCAGCAGCAGTATCGCGGAGCAGGAACGATTCATCTTCATGTGCATCAATAACTTACCGCCGACTGAACTCTCCTGCAGGATTACGAAATCCTACTACCGGTACTTTGGATGGTCAACGGCTATTCAGATTTGCCCACATTACTTTGGGAATGGCTAAACGGCCAATGCACCTAGCGATTACGGGTTCGCCCTAAACGGACGACAGAGTCTTGGTTTCGTGAGCGAGTTGCGCGGCGCTGACTGGACGCATCGAAGTTGTGTCTTCAAATCACATGAGGAGCACAGTTATGCCCGAAGTTGCCCAGAATAAATGTGCCCACCCCAACTGCACCTGTCCTGCTTCCGCTGGAGAGAAATATTGCAGCCAGGCTTGTTCTGACGCCGCTGAGGGCAGCGGCCGGAATGATCGCTGCGCCTGCCCACATCCGCAATGCGCCAGCGCCATGGCCGCGTGAATGGATCGCCAGCCTAAAAATTGACAACTCTCTACCGATCAATGTTGCGATAGGGAGTAGTCTGTCTTTTTCCGTGTCGAATCTCATCGCCATAAATAAACCCGGCATGAATTCGGAAACCCGTCTTCATCGCCGGAAGACCCAGATCCTGGTTGCACTCGTGGTCGTCACCAATGTGCTGGGAAATGCCTTCCTGAGCCGTGGGATGCACCAGGTCGGTCGCATTGTTTCTTTCTCCCCAGTGGATTACCTGCGTGCATTTGCGAATCCCTCCGCGATCGCTGGGATACTGATTCTCATAGTCTGGATTCTGTCTGATCTTGCCCTGCTCAGTCGGGCAGATTTGAGCTTTGTGCTTCCGGTCACAGCCAGTGCTTACGTCTTGGTGGCTCTGGTCGGGCATTTTGTTCTTCATGACCATATTTCCTGGCAAAGGTGGACAGGAATTCTGCTACCAATGGCAAACGGGAGCGGCTGCTATGAAATGGCTGCTGGTGGGAATCATCGCGCTGTGCAACACCATCGGCGATGTGCTGAATACTGCCGGCATGAAACGCCAGGGTGAAGTCGAGGATCTGCGGCCCGGCGCTGTGGCGGGCATGGTCAAGAAGATCATCCGCAATCCACTGGTGCTCGGGGGATTCGCCGCGCTCGCGGTTTCGTTTTTCGCGCTGCTATCCCTGCTCTCGATAACCACCGTCAGCTTCGCGGTTCCGGCGACCGCAATCAGCTATCTTCTTGAAACGCTCTTAGCAAAATATGTTTTGGGCGAAGACGTGAGGTGGCGCCGGTGGGCAGCCGCGACTCTGGTGGCTTGCGGCGTGTTTATGTTGTCGTTCTGACCGAGAGATTTCAGATCTCAGATTGATCTTCAAATCTGAAAATCCGCAATCTTAAATGTTCTTCTCTACCACTTCACCTTCATTCCGAACTGAAACTGCCGCGGATCATATGCCGCCGTGGCCTGTCCCGCGTTCGTGAACAGCGGACTGACCGCCGCGACGTTGTAACGGTTGGCGATGTTGAACATGTCCACAATCAGTTCGAGGCTGGCTCGTTCGGTGATCGGAACCTGTTTCGACACTCGCAGGTCGTCGAATACGGTCCACGGCGTTGTACCAGCGTTGCGACCGAGATTGCCGTCAAGTTGCAAGAGGCTCGGAGGAATGCCACTCAGCATGAACGGAAGGATACAAGGCTCCTGGAAGACTCCAGTTGGCGAATACTTCGAATTGACGCCAGAACCACATGCGGGGTCGACGAAGGTGTTCGGACGTGACGTTAAAGACGACAACTGCAGGTTGTCACCATTGCCTGTAAGGATGTTGAACGGCCGGCCTGATCCGAACTCGATCAGTGGAGCGATCGTCCAGTCACTTAGAAATGCCCGGACGAAGCCGCCGGAATCTACTTTTCCAGACTGATAAACGCCGCTGAAAACAAACCGGTGCCGCTGGTCGAAGATTGAAGTCGAACGGTCCAGTCCGGGGAAATAGCTGTCTTGCGGCGTAAGCGTTGATTGCAGGTCTGTCGAGTCGTCGATCGAGTGCGACCACGTGTACGACGCGAGGAACTGATAATGCGATCTGAACTGTTTGCGAAGATTTGCGCTGAATCCGTGATAGATGGAACTG
>QHZW01000137.1 GCA_003224815.1 Acidobacteriota bacterium
GAGTCAGGGTGCCAACAAGGACGCCACCCTTGATCTTCGCTACGTCGCCCTCGAGGGCCGTCGTTATGTACTGACGAACGCTTCTGAAGGAAAGACCGGCCCGGGTGGACTGGGCGCGAATAAGCGCACCGCCAAATACGTGGGCGGAGGCGCTGCAGTGGGCGCTGTCCTGGGCGCGATCTTCGGAGGCGGCAAAGGCGCGGCCATCGGCGCGCTCGCGGGCGGCGCGGGCGGTGCAGGCGCGCAAGTCTATACCGGACGCAAGAAAGAAATCCCCGCTGAGACCGAGCTGAAATACAAATTGGCTGACGACCTTCAGCTTCGTGCGGTGAAAGCGAAGGCTGCGACCGCCCACTAGGCGGCTCGAGGGCGGCGCAAAGCCGCCCTTTTGCCCACCTCCGATTACTACAACGACTTCAGATACTCCACCAGGTCGTGTTTCTCCTGATTGCTCAGGGTGAGATTGAATCGCGCATCGTAGCTGTTCACGACATCGAGCAATGTCTTAAATCGGCCATCGTGATAAAAGCTGCCTTTGTCTTGGGGAAGCATGAATAGCCCACGCTCCCGCACAAATACTCCTGCAAGATTCATCGTGCGATAGCCATGGGCTGCTCTGCCTTGGGCGTCGATGCTGGCTGGCGCACGCCGTGCTTCGAAGCCGTCAATCTTCATTTCTGCAGGCGTGTGCTGGTTCCAGCCCGGCTCGGTCCACAGCGGCTCGCGATGGCAACTGTTGCAATTCGCCTTACCGCTAAAAAGTTCATCGCCGCGTTCAGCAGCATCCGGATCAAAGTCAATCCCCGGCCGCGGTTTCAGGGCCGGCAACGCCAGCTGATAAAACTGTAGCGCTCCGAGCTTGCTAGTTACGCGATCGCTGTCCGGATCATCAATCGACACATGCCCGAGCTTTGCCTTTGCCGCGATCGGAAACTGCGCCGGATTGTCGAATCGCTCATCGAAAAACGTCCCCTTGCCATGCAGTTCATCCACTGCAACAAACGCATTCCAATAGGACACTGTTCCCCAACCGCCTGTCCAGGTATGCAGGTTGTGACCAGCCAGTCCGCGTGCGTTCGGGATCAATGTTGCCCCCGGCACATTCCTTCCCGTCACTACTCCGTTCGTAACCTGCTCCGGATTAAATGCTTTGCCGTCGAGAAACAGCTCGGCATCGAACTTCCCTGGTCCCCAACTGTTTAGAACTGCGCGCACTTGCGCTGCCGTAATTCCCGGATCCGCCAGGCGCAACAAATCCACAACTGGCTGCAGGTTCGGCGCGCTTGCCGCGATCGCGCCCACATTCAAGTCGTGATTCGCCAAGCCATCAATCCTTCGGCCGATGCTTGGAGCAATCGAGTTGTCCACCGTCGAATGGCAAACGGCGCATGTCAGCCCCACCGAGCGCAGCGTACCATCCTGATTAAAAAAGCCAACCACGCCAAGAACGGCTTTGAGTTTGATCAGCAGTCGCGTAACTGTGGGATCGTCAAGGTTGATTTTGCCCTTCTTAATTGCCTCAATGACCGCTGGGGGAAGCGCGTCAGAATCAACCTTCAGCCGAGGCACAGCGCCTGCTGTGGCGTGAGTTTGTTGACAGTTTCGTGCAGCCTGAGCTGGCCGCCCCAGAACTCCTCGTCGCCGAAGGTGTCAAACCGGAAGGTTTGCCGCCCTTGTTGGATCATTTCTTGCGAATTCCTTTCTGCGCTTCCAAGAAAACTGGAGCCTGATTTTTGTGTCATCTGTGTGTCAGCTGTGATGAGGGCCAATGCTGGAAGCAAAACCACCAGTAGCAACCGCGCTTTCATTTCTTCCTCCATGCACCTTTCGGCGGGATGTTCGAATGGAAAGCCGTCGAGAATAGTTGGTCAACAGCTTGTTAAAGGAATGTCATCAAGCGCCAACAAGTGCCACGATCGGAAATCTGAGGACAGCTTGGACAGAAAGGACACGGGTTTAGCCGCGCCGAAAGCGGCCTGTTCTGACGCGGCGTTAGCCGCTCAGGGGCAGCCTCCCAATAATCTCTGCCCCCGCGCGTAGCGCGAAGGGTGGGCAGCTCGTTTCGGAGGCGTGAAGCGGTGGGCCAGCCGGCCGAATTATTCCCAAAACGGGAAAAACCTCGACGCGATGTTCATTCGTCACATACAAACGAGGTGAGTTTCTGCAAAATGACCGGGACGAAATAATCCAGGGGTCGTGTTGAGGAGCGCCCGCCATCGCCATTGAAGTTGAGCAGGTTCCCAAGTCCATTAGCGAGATGGTAGGCGAGATCTGCCGCGAACTCGCCGTGCTTGTCTTGGTGTTCGTACCCCTTGAGCTCTATAAGGACACCGGAATATCACGTCTTGTGATTGCGCTGGCGATAGCTGGAAGCATCGTGCTTGCCGGAGTAGGCATCCTGATAGAATGGTTGCGGCGATGATAAGTTCCTTCACAGCTCTTTTGGCTATTCTGGGCTACGGCTTGGCCCTGGGCATCGCTGGGCTCATTCTGGCTGTTCGCGAACGTTCCATGCGCCGCAGCCTGCGAAGCACGGGCGAACCGCATGCGCCTTCCACGCTGGCCCGCACTGTTCACGGACGCTTGAAGACCGACTCCGGTGAAGAGATGGAAGTATATCTGCAATCGGCAAACCCATAATCAAACTCTTCCATGTCTTTTAAAAGCGAGTCGGCCCTCGCCGAAGCCCAATGGAACCGGCCTTTTCTCTGTCTTTTCTCTAAATCGCAATTCTTTACGGATTTCTACGTACTTTGACTTTGCTAGGGAGTACCCTTTTCTCTGGACGGTACCGTTCGCAATGATTACAGATCCGATTCCGGCCCGTGGTCCCCCTCCGGTTGAACATCCCTGGAAATCTCACTCGTCGCGATTCCCTCGAAAGCGAGGCAATGACCATGGCGCATCGTATGTCTCATCAGGTTGCTGCTTTTTCAAAGCCTGGAGTCCGGATTGGAAAATTCAGGTGCGGGCTTACCCTCCTACTCGCAATAGCTTTGACACTCGCTCCTCCTCATCTGGCAATCGGACAAATAGACCAGCAACAGCAGCGTGAGGAGCGACAACGCGAGGAGCGACAACGCGAGGAGCAGGCGCGGGCACAACAACAACGCGAACAGGAGCAACGAGAACAGCAAGACCGCGACCGGCAGGCGCGCGAGCAACAGCAGCGAGAACAGCAACAACGCGAGGAGCAGGCGCGGGCACAACAACAACGCGAACAGGAGCAGCGAGAGCAGCAAGAGCGCGACCGGCAGGCGCGCGAGCAACAGCGGCGTGAGCAGCAACAACGTGAGGAGCAGGCGCGGGCACAACAACAACGTGAACATGAGCAGCGCGAACAGCAAGAGCGCGATCGACAAGCGCGCGAACAGCAGCAACAGGAGCAACAGGCACGAGAACAACAGCAGCGCGACGACCAACAACGGCAGCAACAGGCGCGCGAACAGGCAAACCGCGAACAGGCAAACCGCGAGCAAGAACGTCAAAAACTCGGCGCTGCCTCAAAAGTCTCACCGTCAGTTCCGTCCACGAATTCACCTGGCGCCGCCTCGAGCGCCGCAGCCATCCACACAGACTCCGCGCCTCAGCCTAAGCCAAAGCCAGTCGCTCCCGATCCGCATGCTAAAAACTGCAAAGACAAAGATCAGCCTTGCCCTGTATGCCGTGCCGGACAATCGCCCGGCAAAAATAATTCCTGCCAAATCGCGCCAGCCGCAAAGACCTCAGGCACGCCAACAAACACGCCAGCCGCGGCCCAGGCCTGTCCCGCCGGGCAGGTCTGGAACG
>QHZW01000138.1 GCA_003224815.1 Acidobacteriota bacterium
CGCAGATTTCCGCCAGTGATCGCGGGAGAAGCGTGCCATCGGTCGAATAGGAACAGATCAGTTCGTGAATGCGCTCGGCATCAGTTAGAACGGCTTCACGCGTGTGCATGGGCCTCCTCGCAAGCTGAGCTGAGTTTTTTCCGAGCTGTGATGATGGCTTGCTGAACACGAGCGGGCGCAGTCCCACCGGGAACCTCGTGGATGGCAAGAACCTTTTCGAGCTTTACGAAATCGTAGAAGTCATCGGCGAAATGGTTGTCGATTGCATGCAGATCATCGAGCCTTAGACCCTGCAATTCGCACTGCTTGTCGAGTGCAAGCCGCACGGCTTTGCCGATCTGTCCATGGGCGATCCTGAATGAAACGCCTTTGCGTACAAGATATGTCGCCGCGGCGAATGCATTCATGTATCCGGTTTGAGCCGCGTTCTGCATGCGCTCGAAATTAAAGTGGACAGACTGCATCCATCCGGTGACCAACGGAAGCAATGAAACCACAGTTTCGGTGGCGTGGAAGAGTGGCTCCTGAGTTTCCTGCAGATCCTTGTTGTATGCGAGCGGCAGGCCCTTGAGCGAGATCAGAAGCGACGTCGCGTCTCCGATTACGCGTGCTGCTTTGCCGCGCACAAGCTCGAGCAGGTCACCGTTCATCTTTTGCGGCATTGCGCTGCTGCCCGTGGAATATGCTTCGGGCAGATGGATGAATCCATATTCCTGGGTGGAGAACAGCAGCATCTCTTCCGCCCACCGGCTCAAGTGCAAAGCGAGCAGGGAAAGAGCGTTCACAAATTCCAGCGCGAAGTCGCGATCGCTGGTCGCGTCAATGCTGTTGGCAGTCGGCCCCTCGAAGCCGAGTTCGGAGGACATCAGTTCGCGATCGAGCGGCAGCGTGGATCCGGTGACCGCTCCTGATCCTAGCGGACACACATTCAACCGCTTCCGGCAGTCCTCCAGGCGTTCGATGTCGCGCAGCAGCATCTCTACGTAAGCAAGCAACCAGTGCGCAACCAGCACAGGCTCGGCCCGCTGCATGTGCGTATACGCGGGTATGACTGCGTTGCCGGCCTGCTCTGCGCGATCGAGCAATGTTTCGGCGAGATTGTTCAGTGCCGCACCGATCTCATCACAAGCGGCTCGCGTGTAGAGTCGCAGATCAGTAGCGATCTGCTCATTCCGGCTGCGCCCGCTGTGCAGCTTGTATCCCACGTCGCCGATAAGCCCGACCAGTTGCTTCTCGACGAAATGGTGAATGTCTTCGGCTTCGGGGTCATTGAGCAGTTCAGCCGAGTCAGCAACTCGCTCTCCGATCTGCTCGAGCCCATCGAGCACCTTGGCCAACTCATCCGCAGAGAGGACGCCCGTCTTTTCCAGCGCGCGCGCATGCGCGGCACTTGCTTCCAGCTCGCATTCAAGCAAGCGGCAGTCGAATTCAAACGACCGTTGCCAATTCTCGAATTCAGGATTGAGCGGCTGCCGGAAGCGCCCGGACCACATCTTCACCGCGTCACCTCTGCTTCTTTGTTTTTCAATGGTGGCGTAGTCTCTGCGCTTGAATGCTTTTTGTCGCGTAACGCCCGTGACCGCGAAGGCAGTCCGAGAATCCGGATGAACCCAGCCGCATCCTTCTGGTCATAACTCTCGCCCATAGTGAACGACGACAGATCTGTGCGATATAGGGAATGCTCCGATTGGCGGCTTACGACGGAAATATTTCCTTTATAGAGAGATAGTCTGACCTTGCCCGTCACATCCTGCTGAGTGCTCTCCACAAAAGCATCGAGATCTTCGCGGAGAGGTGTGAACCACAGCACGTAATAAACCAATTCTGCGTACTTCAAAGCAATGTGCTGCTTGAAGTGCATGACGTCTCGCTCGCAGCACAAGGCTTCGAGTTCGCGATGAGCTGCAATCAGAAGAGCGCCGCCTGGCGTCTCGTAGCAGCCACGCGATTTGATACCCACGAAGCGGTTCTCGACAATGTCCGTCCGTCCGATCGCGTTTCGCCCGCCGATTTCGTTTAGCAGCTCAACCAGAGACACCGGACCCATACGCATTCCATTCACACCAACCGGTATTCCCTTCTCGAACTCGATCTCGACTTTCTCTTCGCGGTCTGGCGCTTCTTGCGGGGATTTCGAAATCTGCCACGTGCTGTCGAATGGCGCGTTACCCGCATCTTCCAACTCTCCGCCCTCGTGGCTGATGTGCCACAAATTGCGATCACGGCTGTGAATCTTCTCACGGCTTGCCGACACTGCAATCCCGTGCGCCTCGGCGTAGTCGAGGCAATCTTCGCGCGACTTCAGATCCCATTCGCGCCACGGCGCGATCACGTTTAGCTCTGGAGCCAGCGCCTGATATGTCAGTTCGAACCGAACCTGGTCGTTGCCTTTGCCAGTGCATCCGTGCGCAACTGCGGTCGCGCCTTCTCGAAGCGCTACTTCGACCTGCTGCTTCGCAATTACCGGTCGTGCAAGCGATGTGCCAAGCAAATATTTATGCTCGTATACTGCTCCGGCCTTGAGCGCAGGAAAGACATATCCAGTCAGAAATTCTTCGCGCAGGTCCTCTACAATGACTTTGCTCGCGCCAGTCTTATAGGCCTTCTCGATGACGGCATCAATATCGTCGCCCTGACCGACGTCAGCCACCATGGCAATTACTTCGCAGGAATAGTTCTCTTTAAGCCACGGAATGATGATCGAAGTGTCCAGACCACCGGAATATGCGAGTACAACTTTCTCAGGCATGAGCGCTCCTTAGAGGCTGGCGGGTCTTGCCGCCGATCAGCATTGTCAAAATTGCTTTCTGCACGTGCATGCGGTTTTCCGCCTGGTCAAAGACGATCGAACGGACCGAGTCAATTACAGCATCCGTGACCTCTTCATTGCGATGGGCCGGCAGGCAATGCATGAACACGGCGTGCGGCGCGGCTACCGCGATGAGCTCGTTATTAACTTGGTAGGGCGGGAAAATTCTTGCCCGCTCATCCGTCTCGTGCTCGTGGCCCATGCTCGTCCATGCGTCGGTGTAAACGGCATCCACTCCGCGGACCGCTTTGCGCGGATCACTCATCAACTCGATGACCGCGCCCGTTTGTTTTGCGATCTCACGCGCGTCGGCGAGAATTTGCGGGTTGGCGCCGTATCCCTTCGGCGTCCCCAGACGTATTTTCGACCCCAGCAGCGCAGCCGTGAGCAATAGCGAGTGCATGACATTGTTGCCATCTCCCACATACGCCAGCGTAATCTTTCTTAAATCACCAAACTTTTCCTGCAAGGTGAAATAGTCAGCCAGCGCCTGACAGGGATGCTCGACTTCGCTCAACGCGTTGATGACTGGGACGCAGGCGTGTTCCGCCATTCCTTCCACCGTCTCATGCGCGAATGTGCGCAGCACGATTCCCCCAACCCAGCGTTCGAGGTTATGCGCGATGTCGTTCAACGTTTCGCGCGCGTCCAGTCGCTCGTGGCGCTGATCGATAAACGAAACTGATCCGCCGAGTCCGCAGATCGCCGCCTCAAACGTGATGCGCGTTCGCAGCGACGGCTTCTCAAAAAACATGGCAATGTGCTTACCCGCGAGCGCGGCACGAAATTCCTCCGGACGAGTCTTTATCAGGCTCGCGAGGTGAAACAGTGATTCGAGTTCGAGCGGCGATAAATCTCGGATCGAGACTAGGTCCCGGCCCGGGAATGTCGTCGTTATCGGATGCGGCGCCGGTTCTGCCGCGATTGTTTGGCTGCGCAATGTACTTGCTCCTTTCAATTCCCTGTGGTCTGCAGTCTCAGGCTGCCGCTGCTTTTCTTCGTGTACCTTTGCCTGCCTTGAGCGAACTCGAAGGCTGCCCTTCGTGGTTAATCTTGTCCTCTGCGAGTGCAGAATCCAGCGCGCGTATGACCTCATCCACATGCTTCTTCTCTGCAATGTACGGCGGCAGGAAACGCAGCACCGTATCGTGCGTGCGGTTGATCAGAATGCCCTTCGCGAGCAATTGGCTGACGATGGACTTCGCAGTGTCGGCCGAGTCGAGGTCAATCGCCAGCATCAGTCCCATGCCGCGAACTTCTTTTATCGAGCTGCGATTCGCTTTTACTTCCTGCAACTCGTCGAGGAAATACGCGCCCAGCTTCGTTACATGCCCGCGCAGTTTATCGAGTTGCTTCAAAAACTCAATCGCAACAGCGCAAGCGAGCGGTCCGCCGCCAAACGTGGTTCCGTGCAAGCCGGGGTGCATCCCGGTCGCGACGCGGTCCGTGGTCAATAGCGCACCAAGTGGTAGTCCCGCGGCCAGTGGTTTTGCAACGGTCACGATGTCCGGCTTGATGCCGTAATGCTGATATGCAAAATATTTTCCGGTTCGACCCAGCCCACACTGAATTTCATCAAGCAACAACAGCGCGCCCGACTTCTCCGTCAGCTCACGCGCCAGTTGCAGGAATTCGCGACTCAAAGGATTGATGCCGCCCTCGCCCTGAATCGTCTCCAGGCAGATCGCGCAGACGCTGCCATCAAACTGGCGCTTAAGATCGGCTAGATCATTGAATGCGACAAAGTTCACGCCCGGCACCAGCGGCGCAAAAGGATGCCGATATTTTTCTTGCCCCGTGGTGGCGAGCGCGCCGAATGTGCGGCCGTGAAACGAGTTCTCGAGCGCCAACAGCCGCCACTTGGCCTTATGTCCATTGCTGTTGTGCTCGCGAGCATAGGCGCGAGCCAGTTTTAGCGCGCCCTCCCACGCTTCAGTCCCGCTATTGCAAAAGAATGCGCGGTCGAGTCCGGAAATATTTGTTAGCCGCTTCGCCAACTCCGACTGGAATGGGTGATAGAACAGATTCGATGTGTGAATCAGTTTCCCGGCCTGATCTTTCAAGACCTTCTGGATCGCGGGATGCGCATACCCCAAAGCATTCACGCCAATTCCGCTGACGAAATCCAGGTAGCGCTTGCCTTTCGAGTCCCACAGATATACGCCGCGACCGCGCGTAAACAGCACCTTCTGGCGGTCGTAGGTTGGCAGCAAGAGCTTCTGCTCGGCTTGAATGACAGCATTTAGGTTCATGCGCCGATCACCTCCGTGCCGTATTCAAGCTTCTGAAAATAAAATTGTGGAAGAACTTCGGCCTGTGCCGCGGGAAGAATGCGTACGCGTCCTACGCCGCGCTTAAGCGCATTGCTGCAGGCTTCGAGCTTCGGCAGCATCCCTCCGGCAACTACCGAGTCCGCAATCAGCGACGGCATTTGCTTGGTTGTCAGCCACGGCATGACTGCGCCCGCAGCGTTCGCCATCCGAACCCAACGCCAAGGACGAGAGCACCGGAACGCCGCCTTCGCTCCAGATCGCCTCGAACCAGCGCGGCTCCACGGCGCAGATTTCGCCGACGAATCCCAGGTCGTAACCTTTGGTTTCCTTTTTGCGCGCGCGGAAGGTCATTCCGTCGCCGCCGCAAAAGCCGACGGCCGGCAGTCCGGCTTTAACTACAGCAGCCACGACTTTTTTGTTGACCATGCCGGCGAGAACCATGACTGCAACATCCCGCGTTTCAGCGTCGGTGATGCGCAGGCCGTTGATAAAGTCGCTCTGCTTGCCTAGTAGCTTGAGAGTGCGCGTCAGCGCGGTTCCGCCGCCGTGGACGACAGCAACGCTGTGCCCGTCCTTGGCCATTTCGACCACCGCCCGCGCACATTTGTGCAGCGTGGCTTCATCTTCGAGCGCCACCCCGCCAATTTTGATTACAATTTTCACAGCAGCCCCTGTTCTTCGGCAAATCCATACATCAAATTCATGTTCTGCACTGCCTGTCCCGCGGCACCCTTGATCAAGTTGTCCTCGCAGGAAACGATCACCAGACGTTGCCCATCCGGCGCGAGACAAAACCCGAGATCGCAATAGTTTGTATGCAGCGAAAATTGAATCTCCGGCAGCTTCGGGGTCTGGAATACGCGAACGAACTTTTTGCCCTTGTAGAAGTCGCGATAGACCTTTTCGATTCGCTCAGGCGATGCGGGCTGCTTAAGCTGTACGTAAATCGTCGATAGAATTCCGCGCGGTATCGGCAGCAGATGCGGCGTGAACGTGATTTCGCTCGTGCTCAAATGCAACTGTTCGGCAATTTCTCCGAGATGGCGATGCGTGAATACGCCGTAAGCCGAGAGATTGTCAGCGACGGAAACGAAATGCGTGCGCGATGTCGGTTCTTTTCCTGCGCCCGAAACGCCGGATTTCGAATCTGCGATGATTCCCTTGTCGCGATCGGCGAGGCCGGCCAGCAACAACGGTGCGAGACCGAGAATTACCGTAGTCGCGTAGCAACCCGGATTCGCGATGACCATTGCATTCGGAATTTTGTCGCTGTGCAGTTCGGGCAGACCGTACACGGCTTTTTCGGTCAGGTCGGCGGCAGTAACCGAGTCCTCATCTTTGAATCCGTAGATCGCGCGATGTTGCTCTTGCTTCAGCCGCCATGCACCGCTGAGATCTATCACCCGGATTCCCTGCTCGACGGCTTCCGGAACCAGCGCGCGCGAAACTTCGTGCGGAGTGGCAAGAAACAGAAGTTCGACGCCTTGTTTTTTCAACGACTGCCACGAGAGCGACTGCAGCGGATAGCCGCCATTGCCCGACAGAGCGGGAAAAATATCGGCCAGGTTGGTAGCGCCAATGCCGGAATCAGCAGAACGCTTCAGCAGCACAGGCTTTTCCACCTGGGGGTGCCGCAGAAGAATGCGCGTCAATTCCAGACCGGAATAGCCGGTCGCGCCGAGCACCGCGACTTTGAGTCTTGTGGGCATCAGGCAAGCATTTCCTGTATGCGGCCCGCAAGTCGCCCTGCTGCGCGCTTGTCCTGACAGACGATCAAAATAGTGTCATCCCCGGCGATGGTGCCGATCGCCTCTGGCCAGTTCTCTTCGTCGAGCGCGGCAGCTACCGGTTGAGCGCTGCCAATGCTGGTCTTAGTGACAAGCAAATTTTCAGCGGCCCGCACGCTGGTGACGAACTCACGAACCAATCGGCCTACCGAAGGCAAGTCCGTTTCGGGCGTGGCCGCTTCCCTGCCTGGAAGCGAATATCCATCCGCAGACTTCACCAGCCCAAGCTCACGGATGTCGCGCGAAAGTGTGGCCTGACCGGCTTCGATTCCTCGCCGACGCAGAAGCTTCTGCAGTTCCTCCTGATTTGTTACTGGACCCTCGTCCAGCAATTGCAGGATCGCGTTGTGGCGTGACAGCTTGCTCATGGATTAATATTCATGCTTGTGAATAATTATTCATAATTTTAAAGCATCTGCCACCTGTGTCAAGTGGAAATTGCAGGAAGAACGATTGTTTTCAGGTGACTAGCTCGCCACTCTCAGGTAGCATTCCGGCGATGAACATCGCCAGCATGATTAACTTGTACTCCGCAAAAACAGATGAAGAGGTGCTGGCACTTGCATCCCAAATGGACCAGTTCACGGTTGAAGCTCAGGCTGTATTGGCCTCGGAGTTGACGCGGCGGCGAATTGCAGTCGATCTAGAACCATCGAAGACAGGAGAGCCACGACTATCTGCGGAACGGCAAATAACGAAGCAAGCACTTTCCCGCCCGAAGACCGGGGAATTTGTTGAAGAAACTTTACGCTGTTACCACCGTAATCGTTGGAGCTTCCTGGAGGTGGCTTTATCGGCGGTTTTGCTCAGTTTTCTTGCAATCCAGTTCTCGCGCATGGAAGTGCGACACCTGACGAGGCATGTTGACCTCCTCTCTGAACCCCCGTCACGGTTTCTATTACCCGAAGCTATGTTGATCTCCATCTCGGGCTTTTTCGTCAGCTGGATGGTTTTCTGCCTTGCATTTGGGGCGATTTGCCTCGCAGTCGAACAGGAGCATGCTGGTTATCAAATTTCTATGGGCGGAGCATTTGAAGCAATTTTTGAGCGACTGGGATCTTTCATGGGGATTTCGGCACTGCTTTTCGGATTGTTTTTCGCGCTCGAAACATTTGCTCTCGATCGGGTGACCCTCTGGGCGACTCCTTGGATTGAATCGCGTTTCGGCCACCTCAGTCCGCTTACGTGGACACTTATCGGCGCTGGCGGATATGTGGCAGTGAGTTTTATCATTGCGCGCCTCGGAGCGTTGGCAATCCCCGCCTTGATTCTAGACGACCACTCAATAACCGATTCTCTGCTTATCAGTTACAGGTTGACGCGCTGCGAGTGGCGGATCCTTTCCGTTTTGCTCTTCAAATCAATTGTCGGCGGGTACGTCGCTGCAATGCTGCCGTTCTGGGTTGCTCGCGAGATCCCACCGACAGTCAATCTGCCTTGGTGGTTTCCATGGACACTCTCTGCAGCTTCAATTGCGTGCGTGAGCGCGGTCGAACCGGTCATGTTCATCGGCTTTTCCTTGCTGTATTTGAAGAAGACCGCAGCTGCAAACACTGAGGGGATTGCATATTTTGCCACGACTCAGCCCTGAGTTTATTTCGAGCCGCTCGGCGCTGAGACATGTTCGCCGTAAACACGATCACAAGCCGGAATTGAGTATCAGTTTCCGCGTTCGTTTTGCTTCGCGCGACGCCTCGGAACGACGTGATTAGCGAACAAATTAAAAAGCCCGCGGCTTGCGCCGCGGGCTTCGCCGAGGAGGGACAAATCAATTTTCGCGCGAGCCAACTGGCGACGCCGTCTGGCCTTGCTTTTTC
>QHZW01000139.1 GCA_003224815.1 Acidobacteriota bacterium
CGCAGAAAAAGGCAGGAAAATCCATCAGCCGTCGCTGAAGCATTTCGACAAGGCGCACGTGTAGGCCGCTCTTCCTTAAATTAGGGGTGTGGCTGTAACTGTGGCTGTACGTTGCTAAACATGACCAACCTTTCAAGCATTTGCAGCGAATTCTCTGTGCGCGCAAGACTTTTTAAGTTGTTGCTGGGTTGTGAGTTATCAGAGGCTGGACGAAGGTGGACGGGCTGACTCTTAATCCGTAGGTTGGAGGTTCGAGTCCTCCCGGCGCCCACCGCTCCTTATTTATCAAGCTCTTGCGATTGCCTAGATGATGTTTGTAATCGTCCGGCCAACTGACCCCATGGCAGAGGGTCTATTTTGGAATCTCCCATCATTATTATTAGTAATGGCCAATTGCGAGGTTGCGGTGTGTCTCGAAGTGTGCCGGAGGAGAGGTATCGGCACGCGCGCCTCCTGCTTTCGGCGTGATGCAAAAAGAAAGGCCGCCCAGACATTGGGCGACCTGATTTCGGTCTGAGCTGGCAAGCCTATTTCGTGGTTTGTCGCGATGCGGTGTTGGCAGCAGACTCGACACAGTTTGTAATGCCGCCCGTTCTGTCCACAAACCTAGTGATCGGAAGTTGCGGTTCGCAATCTACGTCCAGGCCACTCAAGTTTCCCGTTACGTTGGCCGCGACGAAACCCGCGAAAGCGCCATCTTCCAGGTGGACACCATTCGCGCCATTGCCGGTTATTGTCGGACCAAAAAAGGCTACTGAGGCGCTGCCGAGGAGTGTCATGCCATCACCCAGATTGCCACTGATCGTACCGCCGCGGAGTTGCACGGTGCTCAGACCCACCCGGAGGCCAACCGCGTTGTTGAGAAAATTGGAATTGGAAGCTTGGAAGTAAGACCCACCCACGTCTACGCCTGGAGCCGCATTCCCTTGGAACACGTCATTACTGCTAAACATTTGCGAACCTCCGCTCACTGTGGAACCGCGGCCTCCATTGTTCTGGATCACATTGCTTTCTAAAAAGGCATGGGAACCACCGCTTAGAAATACACCGTTCCCTACACCATCCTGAATTGTGTTGCTGGTGAGGTAGCATACACTTGCCGAGCCACAATTCACTCCCTCATTCCCGCCGTTAAGGGTGAATCCCTGCAGCGAGACGCTGTGCGAGTCCTCAATATCTACGACTGCTGAGCTTCCGCTGGAGCTGTCCGTGATCGAGGCGCCGTTCCCGGTAATCAGCGTCAGCCGATCCATACTCTGAACCACAAGATTTTCATTGCAGTCGCCGGAAACAGTTATCTTGTTCGGCCCTTGCGGATTCGTCTTCGCAAGCAGACGCAGGGCTTTACTAATGGATTCATGTTTCTCGCAGTTCACGCTAAGATTGGCTGCCTGAGCGCACTGGCATGCCGCCCCAATCGCCGCCAACAGAAAAAATGCAAAAACGTTTGTTCTTTGCTTCACAATGTTCTCCTCTCTCACTATCAGTGAGTGTGGTGCTGTTGTTTCGTATTCATCCTGTGGCCATCGGAAGTCGAGAACCGGCGCACGAGCACTTCGGGTGACGAATCCGCATACGTGTACTTCCCACTCTGTGAAAAACCTGCCAGAAATCGTTGGCGACACCTGCCAGGGCTCCGTCGCGCCCGTCTAGATGAAGCTTTCGGTCACAACAAGTCGCTCACCTTCGTATCAATGGTGACGCGTGTTGCTGCAACCGTACCGACAATGTGGGCGATCTGGTTTCCGGCCAGGTCGTATGCATCCACAGCAAAGGTTCCGGCGTACTGCTTTCCGTCTGCACTCAAGGTGACCTCTTCCAACAGGCGAGCCGGGCCAGTGGGATTTCCGATCCCGCTTGGTGCGTTGGCGGTGTCGTTCGAGAACCACGCCAAATGATTCAGCTTGTATTTGGATTTTCCTGTCTTTTCCCAAATTCCCATGCAGATATCTCCATCCTGCGCGGGCCGTGAGGAAGCCATGATTTCCGTGTGGTCGCTGTGCCACACAACGAGGGAATTATCGATGGGTGTACCGTCTGGAGGACCGGATTCATTGCCCTCGGCGGTGAAGGTCACGTGCCACATTCCGACGATCCGATCGTCGGATGAGCTGGCTGAAATGGGTAAGAAGGAACCAGATTGGCCGTCCCACATTTGCGGCAACATAGATGCGCCAAGTTTCGACTTAGTACTGTCACCGCAACCTGCGAAGGCGTTGCCGCTGAGGAGCGTTCCTATCAAACTGATTCCCACGGCCAGAGCGAATTTCTTGAGTGGTGGTTTCATGTAATCTCCTTTGGATTTGAGTTTTTGTTGGAACATTGAATCTTGCGCACCCTGCCAGAACTTCACGCCTTTAAAAAGGCCTCCTTTGTTTGGTCTCTCGGTTGGAAATTATGGAACGACCGTTACCGTCAGCGTTCCTATTTCTCCCGTGCTCAGGGTGGCAGTGACCGTAGTTGTTCCGGAACCGACAAGGTCGGTGTACCCCCCGAGGAATGGATATATGTCCATGACTCCGCCCGCGCTCGAATTCCAAATAGCGGGGCCGCTGACATCCAGAGTGCTGCCATCGGAAAAGGTTTCTGTCGCGACGAAGGTCATATTTGGAGTTGCGGACCGGCTGAACGGGCCCGTGGGAGAGATGGTTATATAGCTCGTGAGCCCCACAAAGACGGTCATGCTCCCCGACTTGCCGCCAAAGCTAGCCGAGATAGTGACCGAGCCAACTCCGGTGCCGGTGACCAGGCCGTTGTTTACGGTTGCAATTGCGGCGTCCGACGTAGTCCAAGCAGCGGAGTTTGTCACATCCGTATGCGTAAACGAACTGGGAGAATTCTGATACACGGCACTTGCAGACAAGAGGACTGAGCCGCTGATCTGAATAGAAGGCCCCGCGATTGCGCTTACCTGGACCTGCGCGAGAGATTTTTGATACGGAGGCTTATTTGGGGCCCTCGCGTTTTGATATTGATAGCCTCCGCCACAGCCGGTAAGGATTAGGAGCCCGAAGGCGACCAATGCCGTAAGAACCTTGTGGTTGGGCGATGAAGCTGCCTTCGCAGTATCAGTTTTCGCTACAGACGTGTTTGAATTTGTCGAGGCTGGGGCTTTCCTTGTGGTCGGCATCGTAGTTTCCTCATTGAAAGTGATAAGCCGGCGCGCCTTAAAATTTTGCAGAGCCATTGAAAAGC
>QHZW01000140.1 GCA_003224815.1 Acidobacteriota bacterium
CATGACCCTCGGCGACCTTCTCGAAGGTATCGTTCTCCACGCGTTCGATGGAAAATGTCCGTTCAGTTCCGAGTCTCTGAGCCGCATCAGGGAACTCAGGAAGTTTTACGGACTGGAACTTGATTCGAGCGCCAGCCATCGGCTGAAGGAACCCCCGGTCCACGCCAAAAAGGCTGGGAAGAAGTCATGATTCAGGTCAACAGAGCCGCTCTGCTCTGTCTGGGATGGACGTTGGGCATAGTCCTATTCATTCAGGCAGCCCTCTTGGCACTTCCGAGGCCCGAAACCCACTTACCCGGGCACGCCGGAGTGTCCCATTGGATTCTCCTTGTCATTGCTGTGGCAGAAATGCTCGCATGCGTTCTGCTAGTGATTCCGGAAACGGTGCGGTTTGGCGCAAGACTGCTCATCAGCGTGACCGCTTTTGCAGCCCTCATCCATATTCTTCACAGCAGTTTTCAAATTGGACCATTGCTCATTTATGCGTCAGCCGCGTGGGTTGTCTTCTCACAGACGGTTGGCGTGGACTCGATCAAACATGATTGAGCAGGAACAAGCCGAACGCCAGGAGATTGATCGTTTCGAAAGCGGCTCGATTTCGCCTGAATCATTCCGCCACGCCGACCATGTACGGCTTGCCTTCTGCTACCTGCGGTTGTATTCTCCGCTCGAATCCCTGCAGAAATTCTCCGCTGCGCTAAAACGCTTCGCGCAATCTCACGGCAAAGAACGTCTCTATCACGAGACCATCACATGCGCGTATCTGCTGCTCATCCATGAACGTATGCATCGTTGCGGAAGCTATCAGAGTTGGGAAGAATTTGTGGCTGAGAATCCAGATCTCCTCATTTGGAAGAATGGGATCCTGAATCGCTACTACACGGAAGCGACGCTGCAATCGGATCTGGCCAGGCGAGTGTTCGTCTTCCCCGACAAGATGGTACAGACGCGATAACATCACACAGCTTCGATAGCATTCTGATAGATACTCGAGCCGAAGCTGACCGTAGCGGCGATAGCCGCAGCACACGAGGCTAGAACGACGATTAGCAGGCGAGCCTGGCGACGCATCGGGGGGTCATTAGAGAATTGCCGGTTCAGCAAAGTTGCTAGCCTTAGACGATATCCAGCATCAGCCCTCGTCACCTTAAGTTGAGTGTCGTAAGGGAAAGCTCACCGCTGCCGGGGCGGGTAAAAGAAGGATTCGCCCGTTATCCAGGAGTCTCTGCGATCGATTCACGCAAGCCGACTTGAACGAAGCCGCGTTGCGGCGGACGCATTCGCGTGTTGCTGGCCAACGGTGGAGGTGATCTGAGCTAGTTTGTGTCGCAGAGGAGGAACTCTCTGTGACCCATCTACGTCAGCTCATGCTGGAAGAACTAAGACGCCGCAACTTCGCCGATTCAACCATCCGCTCGTACCTTCACGGGGTTGAGCACTTCAGTCGCTACTTCCACCGCCGACCCGATCAGCTTGGGCCCGATCACATTCGCGAGTATCAGGCAGCGCTCTTCACTAAGTTGAAGTTCAGCCCGAACACTGTGACCCTGCGGCTGGCTGCTTTACGCTTCTTCTATATTCAGGTTCTGAAGAGAGGCTGGAGCATTGCCGAGACGCCGTATCCGAAGAAGGTTCTGCACCTGCCCGAGATACTCAGCCAGGACGAAGTCGCGCGTCTGATTGACGCGGCCGAGTTTTCCTTTCATCGCATCCTGTTGATGACGCTGTATGCCACGGGCGCACGTCGCGCAGAAGTGGCACACCTGAAGATCAGCGATATCGACAGCCAGCGGATGGTCATCCATATCCGGGGCGGCAAAGGTCGCAAGGACCGCGATGTCATGCTCAGCCCGAAGTTGCTCGATGCGCTGCGTGTCTATTGGCGCGGGCTCAGGCACAAGCCAACGAACTGGCTGTTTCCCGGCAACCGATGGCATACCGCAAGTTATCCGGTCACCACCAAGGTCCTGTGGACTGCCTGTCAGAACGCCGCACAACGCGCTGGGCTTGAACACAAGCACATTCATCCCCACACGCTGCGCCACTGCTTTGCCACGCATCTGCTCGAAGCCGGTGCCGACCTGCGCACCATTCAGATGCTGCTCGGGCATCGCGACCTGGAGGAGACGACGATCTATCTGCATCTCTCCCGGAGACATCTCAGCGCCACTGGTAGTCCGCTGGATGCACTCGCGATTCGAGAACAAGGAGAGCCGACACCGAGCGCATGAACCGGCCTCCTCTGGAGGTGGCCGACATCGTCCGTTGTGCGGGGCAGTTGTTTGTTGAGCGCAGTCGCCGCTGGATCACCTGGCAGCATCAGAAGATTTTGCTGGCCATTGCTCGCTGCCGCACCGCCGCGCTAGGCGGGCATCGCGATCACTGCTCGGACTGCGGATATTCCGCCATCTCTTACAACTCGTGTCGCAATCGGCACTGTCCCAAGTGTCAGGGCAATGCACGCCTCCACTGGCTCCAAGCGCGGGAACGGGAGTTGCTGCCCATCAGCTACGTGCACGTCGTCTTCACGCTGCCGCGGGAACTGGCTCCGCTCGCGCTGCAGAACAAACGGCTGATCTACAACCTACTCTTTCGCGCCAGTGCTGCAACTCTGCTGGAGGTCACCCGCGACCCACGCCACCTGGGAGCCGAGATCGGCTTCTTCAGCGTGCTCCATACCTGGAACCAGCGGTTGCAACATCATCCTCATGTCCATTGCGTGCTGGCTGCCGGCGGTCTCGCTCCGGGCCACTCCCGCTGGATCTCCTCGCGCCGATCTTTCTTTCTTCCCGTCAAAGTGCTCGGCCGAATCTTCCGCGGCAAGTTTGTCGCCGGGCTCAAGAACGCCTTTCAGTCCGGCGCACTCCAGTTCCACGGACATCTCTTACCGCTCACGGAACCGCGAGCCTTCGCCTCCTGGTTGCGGCCACTGTTTCGTCACGACTGGGTCGTCTACTCCAAACGGCCTTTCGGCGGGCCAGAACATGTGCTGCGCTATCTCGGCGCATACACCCATCGGGTCGCCATCTCGAACAACAGGTTGGTGGCTCTCTCCGAGGGCAACGTAACCTTTCGCTGGCGCGACTCCGCTCACGGCAACAAGAAGCGGCTCATGACTCTGCCCGTCGATGAGTTCTTGCGCCGCTTCCTACTTCACTCGTTGCCGCGTGGCTTTATGCGGATCCGCAACTTCGGCTTCCTCGCCAACCGACAGCGAGCAGAACTCCTTCCACTCTGTTCCCGATTGCTCCAGTCATCCGATCGGCCAGCAGCAGACGCCACATCATCCGCGTTTCCCATTCGTTCGCTGTGGCAATGTCCGCTTTGCGGCGGAAACATGCAAGTGGTCGAACGCCTCTCCGCCGCGCAACTGCTCCTCCGATCCCCGCCTCATCTCAGCCGGTGCGCCGCATGAATCCACAACTCCAACGTCGAATCTCGCTCGTGCATCGGCACGCACACTGGTTCTCTGTCTCGCACTTGTCAGAATGCAGTATGGTGCTGCGATCCAGACTCTCCGATGCGCCGCCCCACACGAATTCTCTCTGCCACCGGCTACCGAATCCCAAGCGCTCTGACCGCAACGGCAAACTCGCAAACGATCAAGACCGCCTCATCCTGATACAAATCCCATAGCCCTGCGGGGCGGCTTCCTTCAAGTCGCTGTATCCGAAGCGCCCTTACACAGCGTCTCGAATCCCAACTCTTCGCTCGGGGGGCGCTTCAGATACAG
>QHZW01000141.1 GCA_003224815.1 Acidobacteriota bacterium
ATTAATACGTTTCGCCTGCGGAAGCAGTTTGCGCAACGCACCGGCTTCAGCAGAAATAGCGGGTGTATGTATTTTTCAAGAAAAGTGCGGCGTCGTGACCGATAGGCGTCCGCACCGCCGCAATCCGGACATCGAAAATTGCTTCGAACCAGCGCCACAACGGGCAGGAACGAAATAGACCGGCAATGTAACAAATAGCCAGAGCCCGACCAAATCAGCCTAAGCATTGTCACCTTGTGCTCTGCTCAAAGACCTTCTCATGCTGCGCGCTGACGTTCTGTTGATCCGAATCCAGGACTGAGATCGCGCTAGCCTCTCCGAAGCGATTCTTTCGCCAAGTCAATGTGCTCTTGAAGAGCTGAGCGTAGCTCTTGAAGGCAGCTTGTGGAACGTTCGTTGGACACCCACCCAAAAATAGTTTGCGGTCGAAAGCCACTCGCGCGAGATCGCAAGTTGCGCATGGCGAGTCCGTCACCGAAGCCAGCAAGTAACCCGGTAGAGGGAAGGACGGGCAGGCAATGGGCAGAAGCAGAGTGAGCTAACGTCTCGCCAGGTTCCCGGCCTTCCTCGATACCGTTTGATGGGCTCGCAAGAATAACATTGCGTGTGAGACACGCAAATCGCGTGCTGAAAAAAGTAGAGGCCCGGCAGCGATTTCCATTTGATATGCCGCCAAACACCGATGCTTCCTACCGTTTCACCTCAATCTCATTCACGACCTGCTGCACGTTCGGCACCTTGGAGGCCAGAAGCTCGGCCTCCTGCTTCTGCTGCGGCGTCTTTACGCTGCCGGTCAGCTTCAGCACGCCGTTCTTGGCGTCGTAATGAATGGACTGCTTATCGAGGCGCTTTGAAACCAGCGCAGCCTTGTAGTTGTTTTCGATTCCGTCGTCGAGGTTCGACTGCACGGATTTCGCCTGTGACTCGTCGCCGACCGGCTGCAGGCTGATTTCGTTGGCGATAGTGCGGTCGGGTGCGGCCTGCTTGGCGACATCTCCGGCACGCGACTTCGCGTCTTCGGAGTGCAGGGTTCCGCCCAGCGTGATCGTGTTCTTGTCGGTATCATCCGAAACGGTGACGTCCTTGAGATCGGCCTGTTGGAGTGCTTGCTTGACCGCGTCAGCTTCAGACTTGCGCGTGTTGGTCTGCGTACAGGCTGCGCCTATGAGCAGCGCGGCAAACATTGCCGTCGTCAGTAGTGATGTGATCTTCATCGTGTGCACCTCGCTGTGAATTCGAAACGTACTTGTGCCCTGAGAACGATGCGTAGGATGAGAGCGGAAATTCGCGGGATGGCTGCACTTAGGCCTTGTAAGTGGAAACGGGAGAAGTTGTACAGAAAGTTTCAGCGGGAGTATAGGCATTGCCCGGCGTCGCCCGATTTCGGGCCGACAAGTAAGCGGCGTGGGGCGGTTGCACGATTTCTGGATCGGACCGCACGCAAAAAAGATCGTGCTCGGAATAGAATCCGGTGGTATTGTTCTTCTACTTACCTTCCCTTTTTGGCAAGAATATGGCGGCTAGTCATAGAGATATCCAAACCACCACATAATGCCCCATGCGGTTCTTCGGCGTTTATTATCCAGATGGAAGAAGGTCGAGTCATGGGACTGCGCGTTCCGGTCCGCAAGAGTGGCGTTTACTCCTGCCAGATCCATGACTGATTTCTGGTCGAACTGGCCGGAGTAGTACAGGTCGCGATCCGGTCCCTCAAATCGCTGGAAGTTGGCCTCGTTGGCGGGTTCCAGGCGCTGCCTACGCCGACGGCCCGGATGCCAATGTCCCGGCACCAGCGGACGAGTTGCTCCTGGGTTGCCGGAAAGCTGCCTGCCATCTCTCCTTCGCGATAGCTCTTCCAGCTTTGTTGTCCGAGCTGTCGGGGTTGCATTTCGGGATTTATCCCGGGTGACGAGTTAACCGGAAGTAATCTTAACCATCGACTGCTTCGGCCGCCTCCTCACAGCGTTCCCTGAGTTATCTGCCATGTTTCGATCGATCCTGATAGGTGTGCAGCATATCAGCGTCCAAAATCCATAAAAGATCTCGCCACATACCTCGGCTTCCAATGAACGGGCGCCATGTAGTAGCGGCTGTGCATGCATAACTGAATCTGGCAAGGCGGCCCGGAGCAACACAGTTAGTCTCCTGTGGGTAGAAGGCTCTCTTCGTGAGGCGACACATAACCCGCCAGCATCGTGGTCGACGTTTCTCCAGGATCTGCATCAGCGGCGCACTCGGAACGCATCGGTGCTTTGACTTGCGCGAACTGCTCTTCTTCGGTTGATCCCTTGAGCGCGGTAGTCGAGGCGATGCCTCCAGCAATTACCTGAGTGAGCGCGTCGAAGTATCCGGTGCCGACAAAGTTTTGGTGCTTTAACGCCGAATATCCGTGTTGTGCTTCGCAGCGGAACTCTTTTTCCTGGAGGCGTGAGTATGCAGTCATGCCCGTTTCGTTGTAGGCCCGCGCCAGTTCGAACATGCTCAAGTTCAAGGCATGGAATCCGGCCAAGGTCACGAACTGGAATTTGTAGCCCATCTTAGCCAGTTCCGGCTGGAAGGTAGCGATCGCTGCATCGTCGACCTTCTTCTTCCAATTGAACGATGGCGAGCAATTGTAGGCCAGCATCTTGCCTGGATATCTAGAATGAATTGCCGCAGCAAAACGGCCCGCCTGGTCCAGACTTGGCTCCGATGTTTCACACCAGATCAGGTCTGCGTATGGCGCATAGGCAAGACCTCGCGCGATGGCTGACTCGAGGCCTCCTCGAATGCAGAAGAATCCCTCTGAGGTTCGCTCCCCGCTGAGAAACTGGCGATCATACGGGTCGATATCGCTGGTCAACAGATGAGCGCTGTTGGCATCTGTGCGTGCGATAATTAGAGTCGGTACACCGAGCACATCCGCAGCCAGGCGGGCCGCCACCAATTTCTGAATCGCTTCGGCGGTGGGCACCAGAACTTTCCCGCCGAGATGGCCACATTTCTTGGCGGAGGACAGCTGATCTTCGAAGTGCGCAGCAGCCGCTCCCGCTTCGATTATCGCCTTCATCAATTCAAAAGCATTCAAGGTGCCGCCGAATCCAGCTTCTGCGTCGGCGATGATGGGCGCCATCCAGTACACGCCGTTCTTGCCGTTCATGTGATGGATCTGGTCAGCGCGGATAAGGGCATTATTGATGCGGCGAATAACATTGGGAACACTATCAACTGGGTACAGGCTCTGATCCGGATACATATGCCCAGCATCGTTGGCATCTGCCGCGACCTGCCAGCCGCTAAGATAGACGGCCTTCAATCCGGCCTGGACCTGCTGCACTGCTTGGTTGCCTGTAAGAGCGCCGAGGGCAGCTACGTAATCTTCGTGGCGCAGCAAGTACCAAAGCCGCTCGGCACCCAAGCGCGCGAGAGTGTGTTCAACCTGGATTGATCCCCGAAGCTTTAGTACTTGCTGACTGCTGTAAGGTCGCTTAGTACCCATCCAGCGGGGATTGGTGTGCCCCTCTTTTGTCATTTCGGCTGCGCTTTCTGGAAACATGATGTGCCGCTCCTCTACTGTGCTAGTCGCGAACCGAGTAGATGGCATCCAAGCCGGTGACGACAAAATTGGTCGTCCGGATTGGCCAGGTGGTCCGTTTCGGACTACTGGCCGATCAGTGGGCGGCGGAGGCCACTAATATTCCCAACATGACAACGACTACAACGCTCGATAGAAAGGTTGAAAGTGAAAT
>QHZW01000142.1 GCA_003224815.1 Acidobacteriota bacterium
TGCAAGAGCACTTGGGAGCTTGGGTTGATAGCCCTGATCCTGGCTCGAGCGATTTGAGCGGCGCGAACTCGGCCACTTTACAACTTGAAATCACGCGGATTCAGAGCGTTGAGCCTGAATTGTGCGGCACCTTAGATTTGTTGAGATTGTCCACTATGCAGCTTTTCAACGCCCCAAGCTGCCGAGGGGGGCACCTGCCGGTTGTGTAGTTAAAGGTCGATTGGCGCAAAATCTATATCATTCATTCTGTCAATTCAAACGCTGCGACGAGTAGAAGATGATCGGAAGCAAACAACAAGGTGCGTGTCCGGTGCACGCGAAAACTAGTTAGGCGAAGGTGATTGTCGTAATAGAAACGATCGACATGGACGACGGGAAGAAGTCCAGGATAGGTACGGGAATAGCGCAAGTGCTTGCGAGGCGCAGCGAGTTCGAATGCATTTCCCATCAGACGAGATACCAGGCCACGTGTCCATTCATTGAAACGACAATTTTGGGCCCGGTGTACTCCTTATGCTTGAGGACCTCTTCGCTGAGCACCATGCGAGCCTGATGACGACGTTCCACGAAGCTTGTTCCAAGATGGACATTGAACACGTGCAGCACGGTTCTTCCGGGGAGAACCACGTCGGAGCGCAAGCATCCACGCCGCTCGCGGCGCCGCCAAGTAAGGTGGTAGTTTTTGCAGACCCGCACGGGCAAGCGACTCAGAGTCAGGTTGCCATATCGGCCGCCGTGAAGCCGACGATTCTCTCCGAAGCAGATCTGATATCCAGGCAGCAGAGATTGACGGAGGCACTGGCGACTCCGGCGGAGGAGATGCTTGCCAGGTGGGGTCGAATGGTTGAGAATGCGAGCGCAGGCGCCACTGATAAAAACCCGGCCATTGCCAATGAGTGATGACATCTTGGTATCAGCAATCAACCTCAAAGCGATCACGACAACCACGCGTGTGCGCCCATTCTGGCTGGACGCCCTGTTCGCTGTAGGGAGCAACCTTGATCTCTACGGCTCTCCCGATTGCGTGAGTATCATAAGCGGAATAGCGGCGGAGGCCGCGATTGTTATAAGACCCAGAAAAATAATGCCGACGATCGTATCCGCCAAACCATTCACGTGCTTGCCCATGATGTTCTTGTCCGCAGCAACCCGGAGAATCGGGTAATAAGTGAATGGCATCACTACCATGCCAAAAATCACAGAAATATTCACCAGTGTCAGCGGTCGCACACCGGAGAGCCCGATGGCAAACGCCACTGTGATCATTGTGATCCACACAGCGGTGTAGACTGGAGCGGATTTCACCGGAAGATTCTTACCCCAATCAAGATTAAAAAACTGGCAAACATTGTAGGCCCCGGAAAGAGCGGTCTCCAAGGCCGCCCCGCAAAGACATGCCAGGGTCCCGAGCAACGCCAATAACAGCGCCTTGGCGGCGAACGGAAACGCGCCCGCAAGTATACTCGTGCTCAATGCGTTTGGAAATATTCCGCGAGGAAGAAACACCAGCGCTCCCAACACCAAAAGGCCGGTTGTGATGATCGCTCCCAAGAACGAGCCGAAGCCGGCCACGGCGAAGTTTTCGCCCAAGTCTCGGGTTGTCCAGTCCTCCTCGATTGCGCCAGAGGAATAGAAGTGGACCTCGTACTCCATCAGGAGCGCGCTGAAAATTCCTACAGCGAAATACCAGTAAAGTAGTGCATGTTTTGTATCCGAATGTGCGAGTGTGGGAATCAGCCCGCGCGCAAGCTGATGCCAATTGGGATGCAGAGCAGCAGCGGAAACCGCAAAAACCGTCATGGTCACGCCGGCCAGCCCGAAGGCCCGCTCGATCCACTGAAATTTGAAGCCGAATACGATCATCCCAAGAATGATGGCCGCAATCAGTAGAAGAAGCTTCTCGTCCCAACCGGTTAGCAACTGCAAAATGATGGCAATTCCACCCAGCTCCGCCGCGCAGGTTGCGAGATTTAGAAGATTCGATGCGATCAGCACAACCAGCCCAAAACGGAAACCAAAGCGATCACGTACAACTGCAAACACCGGTTCATGCGCGACCACGGCAACTCGACCACACATCTCCATGTACACGATGATGGCGGCGGTTCCCAACAGTATTGACCAGAGCAAACCGTAGCCGAACAATGCTCCTGCCTGCATTGTGAATACGATCTGCCCAAGATCGACGAACCCACCTAGTGCGGTCATGATCCCGAGGGTGACGCCCAGAAGTTTCTTCATAACAGAGAACTCGCATCCGCAAGGCGTTCACGACTTCTCTTGATTTGCTCCCGCTCCGACTGCAATGCGCCATCGTTGCCGGTGAGTGTGGGAAGAAGTACTAGCTCTCGGCGCAAAAAGTTGACTTCCTTCCTGCATTCTTGAAACGGTGGCTCAGTTCCAGCTTGTGGAGTTGAATGGTCAAGTTCCTCTGCCGAGCGTTTGAGTTCTTTTTCTAATTGAGTTGCATGACCTTGGACGAAGAGCTTGGTTACCCGGCCCTGGCGAACGCGGTCGATGAACATCTCTAGTTCGGCTGCATACGAGCTGGCTGATACAAGCTTAGAGCGGAGATCGTCGCGAGTAAGTGAAGTTCGACGAGCGCAGCTGGAGACCCACAGAAGCGCAATCAAATAGGCGACAGTACCAACCGCCCGGAGGTCAAGCACAAATCAAAGATGCAAAACCTACTCGCGTGTTTGTATCGCTGCGCATGAGTAGCGGTACCGATATTGGGCAAAATCTACGCAGCATTCCGATCTTGCATTCTCGGATAAGCGATAGTGCGGTCCTTGAGAATGAGGTCTGACATCTGCTCAGTGGCGTAAGCACGCATGATTGCCTGCTTATCATTTTTTGGCATGGAAAGAAAATCCTCGGCAAGCATTTCCAAGAAGCTATGGACAGACCCACCCAGCACAGTTCCGGCGAGCCGCATGCCAGGAGAATTCCACGCAGACGCACGTTCAGAGAGTTCGAGCAGGTAAGACAGCGTCCCTGCGAGGGCTGTTTCAGGCTCGCCCGTATCAAAATAGTACGTGATTGGAAATTGAGCCATCTGATTCCGTAATCCAGCGACGGATGCGCCGAGTTCAAACAGCCAGTCCTGTGCCTGCTCGGTGATGTCGTGAATCATATCGATACGGTTCTGCCGTTCCGCATAGTGCAGGAGAGTCGCTCGTTGCGCCAGCGAACGGCGCGATTCGAGAACCGGATAAATCGAAAGTAGCCAGGAAACACTCGCGGTCAAA
>QHZW01000143.1 GCA_003224815.1 Acidobacteriota bacterium
GGTGAGCTGATGGAAAAGCTATCCGCCGCCGCCCTGCAATCTTGCCGAAGCCCGGAATCCACCGTTCTTTTCGGAGTTCCCTCGCCGAACCCGCTCGGGATTTCGCCAGCGGACTCCCGGCCTCGCTACCGCTCAGCCTCACGCCTGCTAAGCGGCTCAATCTGGAGCTGGCGAAGGGATTTGAACCCCTGACCCTCTGATTACAAATCAGATGCTCTACCAGCTGAGCTACGCCAGCAGGCGAGAACCGGAGCCAAAGCCCCGCCTCTCACACTAATCCCTTTTTCTTCAACGGGACAATAATAGAAGTTATCATAGCGGGATTTGGGGTGCAAGGGTGGAGCCCGCAATAGCGACCTCGCTCAGCAGCTTCGGGAATTCGCCGAGCTTCACTCGACCGGACCCTTCGACTTTGCTCAGGGCAGGCTTGCGAGGGCGCCCGTCCCCACATGTCCTGTGCTGATCCACGTCGAATGCTATCATTCTTACCCATCCCCACATGCGCCTTCGGCGACGGTTCCCAATTCTGCTCGGTTTGCTCATTTTCCTCGCCGCACTTGCGGTAGTAGTCGAGCTGCGTAAGCACGCACCTCCCGAGCCTGCCCGCCTTCTTCCCGGCGCGGACGGCTACATTTACGCGAATTTGAGCTGGATGCGCCACGTCGACATCGCCAAGCACCTGCCGCCGGTTCCACACGATCCCGAGTACGAACAATTCATCCAGGCAACCGGATTTCAGTTTGAGCGCGACCTCGACAAGGTGGCGGTTGCGATCCATTACGCAAGCCCTGCCACCCACAACGAAACTCGTTTCTCATGGATATTCGTCGCCCACATCAATGGCGACAAGTTGCGTGAGTATTTAAGAAAAATTGCCAGTTCAGTCGAAAACCACCGCTCGGTAGATATTTACAGTATCCCGCTCGATAACCGCATTTTGCGAATCGCCGTGCTCGGCGTTGACACAGTCGCTGCTTCGAACTACGACGACCCGGCGATTATTCGCGGCATCATCGATCGTTCCCGCAAGATTGCTTCTCCGTTCGGCGGGCCCGCGCTTTTGCGGCAGTTCTATAAATATGTGCCGCAGCTTCCGTTGCCCAGTCTCGGATTTGCTATCTTCAAATTGAACTCCTCGCCTTCTGCGACCTTGAACTCACCATTCCCATTTGCCGGGACGGCAACGGTCGTTGCCTCCGTGCGTTATCTCGGCGCGGTTCATTTTCGCGGTGAGGCTTTCATGAAGGGTGAGCAGGCGGCGGAGCAGCTTACCTCGCAAGCGGGCGCTTTTCTCCAGATATTTCACTCCGCTGAACTTGCGGCGGGCAGTCAAACACCTGACCCTGACTTCAAGCACGCGATGGAGAGCATGAAGATCGAGCAGAAAAAAGATCGCGCCGTTCTCACAGCCATCATTCCCATTGAACTTATTCGTAAGATGGTCGCTGAAGCCCCTGGACAACTTTCGCCGAAGTAGTTGTCCCTCTAATTTGCTGCCACCATTTCGGTTGCAAGTAACAGCAATTTGACAACTCACGCCGTGCAAGTAACTAAACAGTCTTTGTTGCGACAGGTACAATAATCCTGAATGACCAATCTTCCGCTTCCATTGGCCGCGTTCGTTGCCGGCCTGGTGTCATTCCTTTCGCCTTGCGTGTTGCCGCTGGTGCCCGGATATGTGTCTCTCATCTCTGGCGTCGGCGTTGAAGAGTTAAAAGTCCAGGAATCGCAGGTTCTGCGCAAGGTGATGCTGAATTCTATTGCCTTCATCATCGGATTCAGTGTTGTTTTCGTGACACTGGGGGCGCTTTCAACCGAACTCGGCCAACTGGCTTCGCAGTACAAATCAACGCTCGCGCGCGTCGCCGGTGTGGTGATAATTCTGTTCGGATTGCATCTCACCGGCATCATGCCCATCAAGGCGCTCTATACGGACAAGCGCCTGCACAACGTGAAAGGTGGCAGCACACCCTGGGGCGCATTCGTCGTAGGATTTGCCTTCGCCTTTGGGTGGACACCCTGCGTCGGCCCCATTCTCGGCGCGATCCTTGGCTTGGCGGCGGCACAAAATTCCGTGACTGAGGGAATCCTGCTGCTGACTGTATATTCGCTCGGACTTGCGGTACCGTTTCTGTTAGCGGCGCTTGGCATCGAACGTTTTATGAAGTTTTACGGCGGCTTCCGCCGTCACATGCACGCGGTGGAAGTTGCGAGCGGCGGCTTGCTTATGGCTCTCGGCGTGCTCCTGGTCCTCGGAAAGTTCACCTTGCTCGCGCGTTATTTTTCGTTCTTGAACCGGTTCGTTCTGTAAAGGAGTTTTGTGAAACGCGATCCGATCATTCTGATTGTTGTGGCGGTCGTCATTTCTTTGATGCTCGTGTTCGGCATTCAAAAGACGCGCCACTCCCAACCATTGCAAGGCGGCGCTGGGAAGTTGCAAGGCCAGCCCGCTCCCGATTTCTCGCTTGCTTCGCTTGACGGAAAAACGCTGAAGCTGTCCGATTTTCACGGTAAAGCTGTGCTGTTGAATTTCTGGGCAACCTGGTGTGAGCCCTGCAAAATAGAGATGCCCTGGTTTATCGATCTGCAAAAAAAATACGGAGCACAGGGATTTCAGGTGCTTGGCGTTGCGATGGATGATGCGTCTCCCTCAGATATTGCCGACTTCGCCAAAAAGATGGGCGTGAACTATCCAATTGTGATCGGTAAAGAAGCAGTCGGTGATCAATACGGCGGGCTTCCATATCTTCCTTCCACTTTCTACATCGACCGTGACGGCAAGGTGATTGAACGGGTGTTCGGTTTAAGGAGCCGTTCGGAGATTGAATCAAATATCCAGAAAGCAATGGGATCACAAGGGCAGGTAGCACAGAAGTGAACGCGATGCGACTAGGCCTCTGCGCGCTGATCCTGGCCGGTTTCGCCGCCGCGCAGGATTTTCCTCCTGGCAGCCGCGCGCCTTCGATTGAGTATTTCCCACCGGAAATCACCACCGTCTATCGCGGACATGCAAAGCCTGTGCAGTTGCAGTTTCGGATTGCATCAGGATTTCACATTAATTCGAACCGGCCCAAGCAGGAGTACCTCAAGAAGACTGAACTCAAACTCGATGCTCCGACTGATATCGCCATTCTGAAAGTCACGTATCCAGCAGGGGAAGACCGCAGCTTTCCTTTCAGTCCAGACGAAAAGCTCAGTGTTTATACCGGAGATTTTGCCGTTGCTGTCTCAGTCCGTCCGCTCAAAACCGTTCTGCCCACCAAATACGCCGTTCATGGCACGCTCAAATATCAGGCTTGCGACAATGCCGCCTGCTACCCGCCTAAGCAGATGCCGGTCAGCTTCGAGATCAAAGTCGTGAAAGACCCGAACGCGAACAAGCGAAGAAATCCAGCGCAGAGCCCGCACGCGCACCGCTGATTAGTTGTTGGAGAATGAACAGCCCGGTGTCTAGTTTCTCTGAATTGGAAGAAATGACGCCGTTGCGTCGAACATCCCACCTAATGAAATGTGAATGCTACTCGTCCTCTATGTACTCTAAGCCGCATATTCCTGTTGGTGGCGCTACTCTTATCCACGTGATTGTCGTTGACGGAGCGATCAGAAGCATGCGTTCGATCGCAGTGTAGGAACACTTCGGATTTGCAGCAGTTGGTGTACTCGGATCTGAAGTACTCTCGGTGTTTCGCATCGGGCATGCTGGTGTTCACAGCAGGGCACGGCTTTACCGTGCCGCACAGGCGCTCATTTCCTGCGGCTTTTAGCCGCCTCAGGATGACATCTCAGGGACAAGGCCTATGAGTTCGCCAGAGATGTAAATGTGTTTCTCTGTGTCTCCGTGCCTCCGTGGTGAAACGTTCTACCCGCCATGCACTTTCGCCCAACCCTCCGCCGCTGCGACCCGGCGCGCAACCGACGGATGCGAATGAAACCACCATTCCACCCACTTCGACGGTTTGCGTTCGGCCAGGTTCTGCTCGGCGAGTTTGTTCATTGAGGTAATGAACGGACCGACGCTGGCGATGTTCTCGAAGGCGTAGCGGTCAGCCTGGCGCTCGTTAAAGCGGGAGAACGCATTCATTGCGGGCATGAGCAGAAATGACAGCACGGCGAAGATCAAAATGACGAGCGGCAGGTTGGCAAAGTCCGAAAGCGTTTCAAACATGTGCCAGCGGTCAACGGCGTAGTGCAACGCCCAATTCGCCGCCCAGAAGCCAACGAGTGTGACTCCCGCCTGCACTGCGATTCCTTTTCGGATGTGATTGTGTACGTGATGGCCAAGCTCGTGCGCCAGCACGGCTTCGATTTCATCGGGAGAGTAATTGTCGAGCAGGGTGTCCGCAAGGATCACCCGCCGGGTGTTCCCGAGTCCAGTCAGCGCCGCATTGGCTTTCTTGCTCTTTTCCGACAGGTGCCACTTATACACGCCGCGCACGTGCGTTCCCGCACGCTCGCCCAGGCGAACCAGGCGAAGCCGCAGTTCTTCATTCTGTAACGGTTCGAATTTGTAGAAAATGGGGAACAGGAGTACGGGCGCAAGCTGCGCCAGCAGAATGACGATACCCAGAAACCCGATCCACGCCATCAGCCACCAGTATTGCGGAACGTGCCGAATAACGAAATAGAGCAACTCGACCAGAATGGACGCGAAGACAATAGTGACCAGAAAACCTTTGATTTCATCCCAAATCCACGATCGCAGTTTTTGATTCGAAAGCTGGTACCGATGTTCCAGATGAAAGCTGTACCAGTCGAGGGGCAGGCTGAGCGCCTTGCTGATGAGCGCCAGCATTAGGACATAAAGAAACACCGCAAACGCGTAGCTCTGAAAACCGCTGCTGTAGGCAAGATCGCGCAGCCAGCCAGACCATCCCGCCGCGAGCAGAATGAGCAGCATGGCCAAAGCAAGCGCGAATTCGCATATACCGAGCCAGCGGCGGATACGGTTGTATTTGCGCGCCTCTGGAGAATCGGGCGGCCCGACTGTTGCGGCGGTTGTCATCGCCTAGATTATGGCACTGCGGTAGCATTGGCGCGAGACTCGTGTTCGATAAAGGCGAGGGGCTCGATGACGGGAGTAATCGTTCACGTGGAGTAAACGAATTTTTCTGCTGCGCCGAGGATGTCCTTTACGATGTCCGGAGAAGCCGCTTCCGCGTAAATGCGCAAGAGCGGTTCGGTCCCTGAAGCGCGGAACAGGACCCAAGGTTCTGCACCGTTGCCGTTGGTTTGCACATCCAGGAAGAACTTGGTGCCGTCCAAGTGTTCTTTTCTTACAATTGCCCGCTTTGCAAGGCTAGTTGTGTCGCGCGACCGCGCCCGCTCAATGGTGTTGCGCTTTAGTTGATCGTCAATGTGAAGATCGAGTCGACCATAATAATGAGCGCCATATTCCTGCTGCAGCCGCTTCACAAGTTCGCCTAGCGGTTTTTGTTCTTCGGCGAGGACGTTCGCAAGCAACAGTGAATTCAAGATCCCGTCACGCTCGGGAAGATAGCGCGAATAGCCGATGCCGCCTGATTCTTCTCCGCCGATGAGGATTTCGCGTTCCATCATGAGATCGGCGATGTGCTTAAAGCCGATTGCGCATTCGTTCAGCTTGCGTCCATGGCGGGCGGCAATGCGGTCGAGCATCTTCGTAGTGTTGAAAGCGCGAACAACTTCTCCCGGCCACTGTTTCCGACGCAGCAGCCAGTCGAGCAGGACGGAGAAAATCTTGTGCGAGTCCACAAAGCTTCCATCTTCGGCGACGGCACCGATGCGGTCAGCGTCCCCGTCCGTCGCGAATCCTGCATGGCAGCCCTCTTTGACCACAGTTCCTTGCAGCGCGCTCACGTGCGGCTCGATCGGCTCGGGATTAATTCCTGGGAAAAGCGGATTTACGTCCTGTCTGATGGCAACGAAGTCAATTTCACGCTCGCTGAAAATTTTCGCCAGGACGCCGCGTCCGGAGCCGTGCATGCAATCAATTGCGAATTTGAACTTCGCTTTGGCGATCAGATCAAGGTCCGCAAAGCGGCACACCGCCTGCATGTAGGCGGGCTTCAGATCGGCTTCTTCGATCGCGGCTTGCTTGCCTTTGGGCCTTACACCGGCCGCGGTTTCTTCTTCGATGATCTTCATGATTGCGGGTGTCGCTGAGCCACCAAACTTTGCTTTGAACTTCACCCCATTCCAATTCCACGGATTATGGCTAGAAGTTATGACTACGCCGCCGGCTGCGCCTTTAGTCTTTACCGCATAAGAAATCGCGGGAGTGGGAACGTAGTCATCGGCAAGCAGAACGGGAATCCCGGCGCAAGCGAGAACTTCGGCTGCGGCACGGGCAAACCAAGGAGAACCAAACCGCGTGTCGTAGCCAACGATCACACCACGCGAAGCGTCTTCGTGCTTCAACACATACGAAGCGATCGCGCCGGCAACGCGGCGCACGTTAGTGAACGTGAAATCATCGGCGATGACCGCACGCCAGCCGTCGGTGCCGAATTTGATTACGTCCGTTTTTGACTCCTGGGTCTCGGTAGTCGGCAATGGAAGTGTTCCGGGCATATCAGTATTCGTCGTACGTCGTTCGCTGAAACCGATCCGGGTGCTCGATCAGCATCCGCCACTTCCCACAACCGTCGTCTTATACAGGCCAGCTGACGACCTACGACGTACACCCTACGAGGCGCGTAATCTAGACCAATCGTTTCAGCTTCTTCTCATCCAGATACTTCACCACTTTGCCCACGTCCTGCGAGCTTTCACGCGTCGTGACCAGCAACGCATCTTCGGTTTCCACTACGACGACGTCGTTCACGCCAATCACGGCCACGAATTTCCCCGGCGCGTGCACGTAATTCCTGTTCGCGTCCGCAGTGAAGATGCCCTGAGCAGAAATCAGGTTGCCGTCAGCCGCGGGGTCCTTGGCCGAACCGTGTTCGTGCAGTGCTGTCCACGAGCCCAGATCGTTCCACCCGAAGTCAGCTCGTAGGCAAAAGATTTTGGAGTCCTGCTCGCCCTTAGCCGAGCGCGGTTCGAGGATCGCGTAATCGACGCTGATGTTCTCGCATCGCGGATAAAGCCGCCGAAAGGTCGCCGGAAACTTCTTTGATCCGAAATCGGCGGCGATTTTCTCCAGTAGCGCCGCAGTCTTTGGCAGATGCTCGGTGAGCGCGTTGGCCAGTGTCTTTGCGCTCCACAAGAACATGCCGCTGTTCCAATAGAAGTTTCCGGAGCGCACAAATTCAGCGGCCCGCTCGGCGTTGGGTTTTTCGGTGAAACGCCGCACGTGGCGGGCACTGCCGGAGGCCAGCGATCCGGCTTCGATGTATCCATAGCCGGTCTCCGGGCGGGTGGGTTCAATTCCGAGCACCACGACGTTTTCGCCGCTACTGGCAACCTCAATTGCCTCGCGCACCACTTCACGAAATCGATCCGCGTTCGAGATCACATGATCGGAAGGAAACAAGCCAATCATGGCATCGGGATCAGTGCGCTGGAGAATGAACGCAGCTATTCCGATCGCTGGAGCGGTGTTGCGGCCAACAGGCTCGGCAATGATCTGCTCCTTTTTGGTTTTTGTAAGCTGACGCAGGATTTCAGGGCGCGAGTCTTCGTTTGTAATCACCCAGATTTGCTTCGCGGACGCAAGGGGCAGCAGGCGCGCCACCGTCTGCTGAATCATCGTCTGCCTACCATCAAGCGCGAGCAGTTGCTTGGCGCGCTTCTTGCGGCTCAGAGGCCAGAAACGAGTGCCACGGCCGCCGGCGAGAATCACGGGATAGAAGTTGGCGCTCATTGAGGTCGCGGGTTCGAGGCCCTGCTTATGCAAAACTTCATTCGATGCTCGTCTCCGGTGACGAAACGGGCACGCCCGGGACGTAGGATTTCAGGAAGTGTAATCTTGGTCGCGACTCAACAGAAAACTCGCGCATGGCCGCCGGAACGACCACTGCATCTCCCTTTGTGAATTCAACCGGATCACTGTCGTGAGTGCACAGCGTCCCTGCACCTTCGATTGCGACCAGGATCTGCGCGGAGCTTTTTCCCTGAGGCGCTGCAAACCCTTGCGCACTGCTCAATTCAAACGCCTGCACTGCGAAGTATTCGGACGCGACCAACTGCCGTAGCTGATTGCCATTTCCATCCAGCTTCGTGAATGGCTGAGGACGCACTTTTCCCGACGGAGCGCGTTCTTTGATTACACGCATTCCGTGTTCAAGGTGTAGTTCCCGCGGCCGCCCGTAATCATAGAGTCGAAATGTAGTGTCCGACTGCTGCTGCGTTTCTACGATGATCGAGCCTGGCCCAAGCGTGTGCACCGTGCCTCCCGCCACGTAAATCATGTCGCCGGCGGAAACTTTGATCCAATTGAGCAGTTCTTCGGCACGATTCTCATGGATTGAG
>QHZW01000144.1 GCA_003224815.1 Acidobacteriota bacterium
CAGCAGTAAACGTTGAAGCAGCCTCGCCGTTTGCTTCTCCATTTCCGCGTGGGAAGAGAACCTTTGCTGCAGGTCACCGCATGTCAGTTCCTACAACCCTCGTCTGGTAGTACACACTCCCGGAACGTACGAGGGTCGAGGATGACATTTCAGATCGGAATTTCTGGGCGCTAAATACTGCTAGTCGTTTCCATGCATCTCGCTACCAAAATCGGACTGAATCATGGTATCGACCGGAACACTTTCTGGTCACCATTTCTGAGGATTTGTCGTAAGTTGATCCGTCCATTCATGCGCTTTGGCGCTCTGCTGAGACTTTCCGTGTGGCGCGCGTTCGAACACGATGCATTCGCGATTGCCAAAGCCTCGGCTTTTTCTTCCATTCTTACCTTCTTTCCGCTACTAGTGGTTCTCGGTTCGATTCTCGCGACTTCAAACAAATTTGACGTGTACATCGGAGAACTGTCCGACGCTTTGGGTCGTATTCTGCCGGCCGGGAGCGGCACGGCAATCGAATGCCTGAGAGGGCGCAAACGATCGACCTGTAAAGTTTCTGGTTACCACTTCGATTTTGACCGTCTGGACGGCTTCAGGTGTCGTGATCTCGTGGATGGAAGGGTTTCGCAGAGCTTACAAGCTGCCGAAGACATGGGGGCTGGTAAAAGAGCGTCTGATTGCGAGCTCTCTCGTAATTCTGGCGGGAATTCCGCTCACATTTGCAACGGTACTCGTTGCATTTGGGACTCAGATCGAAGCCCGGGTCGCTTTCCATGCTGGGCATGAATTGGGGCCATTGCTTTGGCTCGCGGGGACGGCGCTGCGCTGGACAGTTGCTGCAGGCACCAGTATTGCCGTGATCGCACTGATTTACCACAATGCGGTCCCGCGCACTCAAGCGTGGCACACCGTTCTGCCTGGTGCTGCATTAGCTACAGGCATGTGGTTCGGGTCGAGTCTGCTGTTCGGGTGGTACATAAGTCGGTATGCAGACTACAGCATCATCTATGGGTCCCTGGGAGTGGGCATTGCCCTGCTCGTGTGGATGTATCTGGTTTCATTGGTTCTGCTAGTCGGGTCCGAGTTCAATGCAATTCTTTCACCGAGATGTGTATCTCGACGTTCCGTTTCGTTCGAAATTTCGCACGGAACGAAAACGCCCCAGTTGGGCGACGCCGCTTAACTTCGTCGGAATTGGCAAAAGCTATGCGCGAGATGGCGGAAGTGGAAATGTGAGTTCAGGAGGGATGAATACAATCAGCAGCTGTCTGAAAAGCGGGCGGTGTCCGTTCGTGATTATGTCGTGCAACAAGGTATTCCGATATCCGCGCTTTCGGCAATGGGTTTTGGCAAAACACAACCTGTCGCCTCGAACGTAACCCCGGCGGGAAAACAACAGAATCGGCGGGTCGAATTGGTGGTTTCCGGCGAGGTCATCGGGGCAAGATAGGTGGCGACTTCAACATAGGTTCGCAGCAGCCCTGAAATCACGTGCAGTGAAAGGGGACAAAGGAGAGTATGACGCGCCGCTTCTGCGGTCAATTGTTTGCATACTTGGCTTGTACAGCCATCTTTTTCGCTTCGCTGTCAATTGCGCAAAGCAATCAGGTTTTAGGCGAGATCGAACTCATTGGCGCCACCAAGATCGAGAAAACTTCAGGCGTCTGGATTGATAACCAATATCTTGGCTACCTCAAAGAACTAAAGGGATCGAAGAAGATCCTTCTGCTTCCAGGCGAACACGAGATCGCAGTTCGCCAAGACGGCTATCAGGAGTTCACAGACAGGATCATGGTTCGGCCGGGCGAAAAGCAGACAATCACCGTCAGGATGGTCAAAGACCCGCGTTTCAAGATGCCCTCAGTTTTTTCCGAGATCAAGCTTTCTGTAGCCCCAGATCGAGCTGCGGTGTTTGTAGACGGGCTGTATGTTGGCCATGTCGGCGAGTTTGGAGGGCTTGCAAAAAGCTCGCTGGTGGCGCCCGGTCATCGAAAAATCACGATCAGCTTACCTGGTTACCAGAGCTTCAATACCGAGGTAGATCTGGCACCGAATCAAAAGTTCCAGATCAAGACTGACCTAATTAAAGAAGGGGCCATACAGCCGGTCCCCACTATTTCATCCGATGGGAAAACTATGCGAACCCGTGAAATGATCTTTGCCTGCAGTGTCCTGTTGGTCTCAACTTTCATCGTGCTCCCAGCCAAAGGTCAGCAGGATACCTCCTCGACTCGTGCGGCCAACGAGAACTCCGTGACAGGCTCTGTGGTCTCTGTGAGTCGAGATACTCTGGTCATCCGAACCGAAGACAATCAATTTCAGCTGTTTACTTATACTCGTGGCGCGGTTCGTCCGAAATCGCTGGCGCAGGGCGCCCGTGTTCGTGTTATCGCCGGACCTGCGGACGAAAACGGCACCCGAGCCGCCAGCAACGTTACCGTACTGGCTGCGGAATCGGGCGCCGGAGCCGGTACCGGCGACAAGGGTGCCCGCGCGGCTCCCGTGCCCGAGAAAGTTCGCGATGTCGAAAGCGACATCAAGCGCGAGAGTCGCCGCTGGCGTATGGGAGTGCGCGCGGGCGCGGCTTTTGATCCTGAGCTGTTCACGTTCGGCATTCAATCGCAGATGGGACCGATTTTGCACCCACGCGTGCTGTTCCGGCCTAACGCCGAGTTCGCTTTCGGGGAAGTTACGGATTTGATCGCTCTGAACCTTGAGGCAGTCTATCGTTTTTCGGACGCTTCTCGGAGGGGGAATTGGACGCCTTATATCGGTGCAGGACCTGCTCTGATCTTTATTCACCAAAGTTTCCAGTCAGGTCGGCAGATCGATTTCGGCAATTTCGATTACGAGACCGGTTTCAATGTCCTGGCGGGAATGCAATCGCGCCGGGGCACGTTCATTGAACTGAAGACCAGCTTGTACTCAGGTCCTGCACCCAAGCTACGGCTAATCTTCGGATATAACTTCTAATCGCGGCTAAAGCGCTAGGAGTTGCGCTTGAAAAAGAGATACTCGCGGCAGCTGCTCTAGGCTGCTTTGCCGAAATGCTGCGGTTGCAGAACCCGGCAGTGCTTCAGGTGCTTAAAAAAGATGTTGCCGACGATCCTCCTGCCGCATTTACACGTCCTGGTCACCAGCGCATGCTTCTGCGCGCGAGAAATCTCCCGGCCACTGCTGTTGGCTACGCCGTATTCCATCTCGCAGCCATTTAGCCGTCGCAGGATCAATGAGAGACATGTTTATGTGATCTCCGTGCTTGCGGCAAAACTCCTCAAAGGATCGGTCGGTAACAAACGGATCGCGAACCTTGAGTCTGCCTTTGCAAATGAATCTCTGGACTTGTTCAGCAGGAATTCCCAGCAATTCGGCGGCGCGTTCCCAGGGGTGCGCGTCATGATTCGATGAGATCGTCTTTATTTTTTCCAAGGCAGAATCATTCAGCGAACTGTGGCCATTTCTACATAACGTCAACATTGATTTCGCTGAAATACGCGGATCGCGCACCCTCAGCATTCCGGTCCCGATGAAATATCGCAGTCTGGCCGGACTCACGCGCAACAACTTTCGCAACCGTCGCTAACTCTCGCGCTCATGCCCAGCGCACCAAGACGGAAACGTACAGCGCGGACCGACCGGCCGAGGCGCTGCGCGATCTTATTCACTGGCTCATATCCTGCCCAATCCAAAAGCCGCGCATCTTCTTCGGCAGTCCAAGCACGAGAGGCCG
>QHZW01000102.1 GCA_003224815.1 Acidobacteriota bacterium
GTTGGAATGAGGTCGGGCCAGTTGCAGGGCCGGGATTTCTTCCTAATGTCGCTGTTACGGCATTACAAGTCTTCAATTCCGGCGGCCTGAAGTTTCTTCGGGCCGCCACTTGCGGACGCGGTATCTGGCAGTGGGACCTAGTTACCACGCCCGACCTTCAATTGAGTGTTGCGAGCAATCCGCAGACGATCTTTGCGTCGCAGACTGCAACGTACACAGGAATGATTTTTGCGCACAACGGATATGCCAGCAGCGTTAATTTGAGTTGCGTACCAGGAACTACGGGGACACCCCAGAATTGTGCGGTGAACCCGGGCGTGATCACGCCTACTGCGCAAGGCGCAGCATTTACGTTAACCGCCAAGGGCGCGGCGGGAGACTACTCCTTCAATCTGCAGGCGGCAGGCACCGATCCTTCGAATGTGACGCACGTCTTTCCTCTGAGCCTGCACGTAATCGACTTCACCTTGTCCGCGCCGTCACCAACTTCAGTGAGTGTGGCCCCCGGAGCGACCAGCGCTCCAGTCTCCACGACAGTATCGGCGGATGGAGCGTTCGGCGGGCAAGTCACTCTTTCGTGCTCGGGGCTACCGGCAGGCACGGCGTGTCAGTTTCAACCGTCGGTTGTCGCGCCAACTAGCGCCAGTCCAGTTTCGGTCTCGCTGACGATATCTACGTCGATCACAAGTCCGCCGGGGACATATCAGATATTAATCAGCGCAGCGAGTCCGGGAGGAAACACCAAATCGCAACTCCTTATCCTCAGCGTAAACTTCGTGCCGGATTACATCCTGGCGATTGCTAATGCTTCGCTGACTGCCCATGTCAATTCGTCTGCCATATTCAATGGAACGCTCACCGCAGTGAATGGTTACAGCAGCGCGGTCGCGATCAGTTGTGCCACAGGCGCTCCGGCAAATTGTGTTGTGAACCCCGCAAGCATTGTTCCGTCAGACGTGGGTGTTCCGTTCACCGTAAGTGTGAGCAGCGTGGTTTCCCAGGCATTTGCGTTCAACATAAACGCATTTGGCGGTGATGTTCTCTCGGTATCTCATTCGATGCCGGTTGCGTTCACCGCACTGCCGGCACAGAGTTTCGACTTCACGCTTTCGGCCACGCCGCCGAGCGTATCCATAGCTTCAGGGCAAACGGCAACCTATTCGATCGATGTATCGCCAACAACAGGTGCTTTCCCAGGCAATGTGACTTTTTCGTGCTCGGGCGCACCGGCTTTGACGACGTGTAATTTCAATCCGCTACAGATCAGTTCTGGCAGCGGTGACTCAGTGGTGACCGTAACTGCGCTTACGACTGCCCCAACTCCGGCGTCGCGAATAAGTTCCGCACTGTGGATGTCGTTCCCGATTGCTGCATTCTTATGGACCTGGAAGCAGCAGCCAAACTTGAAACGGCGTGCAGGTTATGCTGTGCTGATGATCTTCGTCGCCGCTCTTTGTGGTAGTTCGTGCGGTGGTGGGCTTCAAGGAAATGGAGACCTGGGGACCGGAAGCCCGGGAACACCAGTGGGGACTTACAACCTTCAGATAACCGTTTCCGCGACGTCAGTCACACATAGCGCACAAGTGAAGCTGGTCATCACACAGTAGATAAATCGAAATCATTCCAACAATTTGCGCGAGACCGCAGTGACCAGCCTGCGCGGCGTCACTCGCAGTGATTCGGCGAGCAGCCAATTCCTGAGTCCGGAAATCACCAGCGGTTTGCCATTCATGAGTCCACGAAATCCATCGCGGGCGACGGTCGCCGCGTCCATTGGCCGTTGGCGGCGAAACAAAGTGCTGTCTTCTGTTCCCGCGCTTCTGGAAATTCGTGTCGGTTACGCCCGGACAAAGGCAGGTGACGCTCACGCCTGTGCCGCGCAATTCGTCCGCCAGCGCTTCAGAAAACGAAATTACATAAGCTTTCGTCGCCTAATAGACCGCCATGGTAGGTCCGGGTTGAAACCCTGCGGTGGAAGCCACATTGAGGATTTTGCCCGACTTTCTTGCAAGCATCGGGTCTAGAAAGTAACCTGAATTATTCACGAGGACGTCAACCGCAATATTTTCGCGCGCGAGCTGATCGAACAGGAACTGCGGCGCTGAATTGCCTGTCAAATCGAGCGGAAATGACTTGGCAGTGATTCCAGATTGGTTCTGCAATTCGTCTGCAAAATCTGCCAGGCGCACCCGGTCTCTTGCGACCAGCACCAGATCGTAGCCATCAAGTGCGAAGAGTTTTGCGAGCTCGCGGCCAATGCCGACCGAAGCCCCGGTAATTAACACGGTTTTCTGATTCGGAATTCTAACCACTAAAACCGAAAACGATGGTGAGCGCCTGGCTTGCAGCCGGCTCCGTTGGGCGAACCACAACGGTCACTCTGGCACTTCTCTGGGCCTGGCTAGGATTTAAAAATGGCGTTTTGTGCGGATGTCGCTTTTCCCAAGGCCGCAATAGTCCCGCGCCGCCGCCAGCATCCGCGATACACCCTCCGGTCCCTTGCATACGTCAAACTTGATCAAGGGAATGGCGGAATCGTCCGTGATCTTACGGAATCGGGCATTGCGATTCAGGCGGTAGCCCCGATGCAACTCGGCCAGGAGATCAATTTGCGCTTCGATCTCCTTTCGCCGCGAGTAAGAGTGGAGACGCGCGGCCATGTCGCCTGGGCAGATTCCAACGGTCAGAGCGGAATTCAATTCGATCCTCTACCGGTACGTTTGCAAAAAAGCATCAGGGATTGGCTCCTGCTGCAAATGCTCTCGGCTGCATCAGTGTCCGGCCGCGACACAATATTTGCCAATTATGATTCCCAATTCATGTTTTCGCCAGAACCGGCTCGGCAGGCAATCACGATGGACGAGCTTACGCTCGATCCGATGGCCGCCGTGGAAGAAATTCCGCAAGTCCGATCTTTCGGCGGCGCTGCTCATTACCTCATCAACAATCTTTGTGGCCGTCTATTCGCTGCTTTTTTCGGACCTCCTTTGCGGGGCTACGCCGGGCCGGCGTTTAGCGCTTCTGGCCAGCGGGCGTTCGAATGATGCGGAACCTGCTCAGCGGTTCCGGTAAAACACTTGCGCGCAAACAGTCTGAAAGGCAGGTTCAGCGTATGGCTTTCCTGCACAGTAACCGAACGCCTGATTACTTTTGATCCGAATTCCTGAGCAATTTACTCGCCCATAAGACGCCAGCAATTACCTGCGTCAATTACTTCTGTGAGTGAACTTGAGGTACGTAGGTTAGCTTCCCGCTTCTGCCTATGATGAATAGGCTAACTGAGTACGACCGCAGACGAAGGCGGTTCAGCCTTCGCATGAAGAAAGTATGGGCGACGCGACTTCGATGAAAAAGAGCTCACAACGCGGATTCACACTGATTGAGACCTTGCTGGTCTGCGCCATTGCCATGGTGATGGCAGCGATGTCTGCGCCACTGGTGATGAACATCACCAATACGTACAGACTGCGCGCGGCGGGCGGGCAATACGCGAATATGCTGCAGATCGCGCGAGTGAGAGCGGTAACGGCTGACACCTATGAGCCTGTATATGCGAAGTCCGGAAGTTTGTATAACGGCAATTTCAATGCCTTTATCGACTTGAACCAGCAAGGCGGTACCACCGGCACCTACACCAGCACCCCGATCTCTGAGGCTGGGGTTGTATTCAGCAGTTCGGTCGTTGTCAAGTCTGCGGCATCCGCACCGAGCATCACAAATCTGGAAGGCCAGTTTCTCAATGGAGCCTCAAGCAGTTCAGTGGCGATCAATCAAAATACCTGGGCCGGAAGCGGTGTAGCTGTTGTCAGCTTTGGCTCGCGAGGGTTGCCATGTGTTCTCACGGCCGCTCCGCCGACTAATGGTGCTGGGACCTGCGCTTACTCATCAAGTAACAACCCCATAGCTTTTGAAATTTTTCTACAAAATCAGAATACCGGCCAGTGGGAAGCGGTGACCGTGAACCCGGCAGGCCGGGTACGTGAATGGCGGTATGACACCTTGAGCACGACATGGGTTGCACTGAATTGAGCTTATGAGAATGACCAAACAACTTCATCTTCGAAATGGCCAGAGCGGCTTCACCTTGATTGAGTTGATGATCTCGATGGTGGTGCTGCTCATCGGGTTGGGTGGACTGCTGGTGCTGCTGATTACTTCCCTATACACCAACAAGACGGCGGCGACGGACACGTCATCAACCATGATTGCAGAACACATTCTGGAGCAGATCAGCGCGCAGGGCTTGCAAGCCACAACTCCGCTGCAGATTACGGATTGTACGTATCCAACTCCTCAAACCATCAATTTTGCTACGAACCCCGCGACCCTGGGATCGGGCAACAGCGGCGCGAATGGCGGTAATGGGGCCACGCTGACTGCGGGCGGAATCATTAACTGGACGCAGGCGTTCTCAGCCGTTCCTACAGATCCGGTGAGTGGTTATCCATATGCGATCAGGTATACCGACTGCGGGGCAAATGGAAAACAGAAGGTCTATGACGTGCGCTGGAATGTGATCAAGATGAGTGCAAATGACCGGCTCATAGTGATCGGGGCACGCCCGTCGAATGTATCCACAAATGGCGGTTTGAGATTTGTTGTCCCGGCCAACTTGCGGACAGTGGACTAGGGTGAAAACGACCATGGGACAGACCAAACCAATTACGAATCATAACGACGGAAGAATTCGCCAGCGTGGTTTCTCAGCCATGGAAATGCTGATCACGCTCGCCCTGCTGACCATCGTCCTCGGTGTGGTTGTCAAGGGCATCATCGAGTTACAGGCGCGCAACTTTAACGAGAACGGCAAGGTGGATGCCGTCCAGGAGACGCGTGATTTCATCGATCAAATGACGCGCGACATCCATGGAACCGGATATCCGCCGCCTGCAGTCATGAACCAATCCAATCCAAAATGTGCGGATGCACTAGGGAATTTGAATGCTGCGGTCAGGAACCTCCCTAACGTTGCCTGCGGAATCGTGGCTTTCAGCACGACTAGCGTCACGTACGAGGCGGATCTTGATGGGTTGGGGACAGTCTCCGTGGTTTACCTGAAACTGGTGCCGCCCACCGGGACGACCAATTGCCCGTGCCAGTTGCAGCGCGGCACAGTGACGAAGGCGCAGTGGATCGCCAACAACAGCATTGTTCCAGCTTATTTCACTACAGTGAACGGGATCCTGAATAGCGGCAACGGAGCGGGTGCAGCCACGTATTCGTTATCCATGGCCGGCCATGGTAACTATACCTCGTATGGACCCGCGGATGCGTTCGATGCTTACGATGCCAACAGCAGTTTGATAACGGCTTGTTCGCTGACAACGGTTCCGGACTGCTCCCAAGTTCGGAGCTTGCAGATCACGGCGAATGTTGCTCCCCCCTATTATGACCCCACGACGGAGATGTTCACGGTTTACTCGATCACGTCGAAGGCGCGAATCAATTTTTGAGCTGATCCCGGAATTGTTTGAGTTACAGGAGGATCCAAATTATGCGAACGAGCAAATGCCGGAACGACGGCGGAATCGCACTGCTGCTTTCGGTGCTCGCTCTGTTACTGCTCTCAGCGGTGGCTGTAGGAATGATTTATATGGCCTCCACCGAAAACTCGATTGCAGCGAATTTTAAGAGCGAAGAAACCGAGTACTTTGCGGCCCGCGCGGGCATTGAAGAGATTCGTGACAGAATGATTCCCGCTAACGGAGTAGCGCCGTACAACATCAATTCGCTATTGCCAACGCAGTTGCCAAATGCGGGCGGCGGAAACGTAATTTACATTCTGCAGAACCCGTCCAGCGCAATGACGATGTCGAACGTTACCAATGGGGGGCCGTCCACAAATCAGTATTTTGATGACGAGCTGTGCCACGATTACGCCATCGGTTCAATGTCTCGAAGCACGACTCCCAATGTGCGATGCACCGCTCTACCGAGCGGCACCACGTGGTATAAGACCATCACTACGGCGCAGGGAGCTTACAGCCAGGCGCCAACGTGGACCAGTGGGGGAACTTCCAATCCGCTCGACTGGAAATGGACCCGCATCACACTCAAGGCTTCCAACAGCACTCCTTATTGCATCGACGGAAACACGGGATCAACGTGTTACAGCGAAACTGCCGGTATAGCATGCTTCGATGGCACCTCAGAAAGACAAGTCGTAAGTACCAGCAACTGTGCATCCATTAGCTCCAATCCGGTTTACCTGCTGACCTCTCTCGCTGTTAGCGCAACCGGCACTCGTCGGGTTGTGCAGGCGGAGATTGCGCAAACTCCACAGAATTCCAATCAGCCGGGTGGACTGTTTGCCACTGGCACAGGTTGCAGTCCCGCGCCACTGGATTTGAAGGGCAACATCAATACCGGCAGCTTCAATTCGTCCACAGAAGGTACGCCAACTAATCCTCCGAGCAACCGGACCAATACCAACGGAAACGTCGGTGCCAATGGAGGCATTTCCGTAGGAGGAAGTTCAGCTTCCGTTAACGGCATCGTGGCTTCGACCTTGCCGCCGGGGACGACTGGTTGCCCGCTGGCGATCACCAAGAGCGGTAGTCCAACGATTGGCGGCGAAATACAAATGGCGAGCGCATATATCCCGACTGCGCCGACTATTCCGCCGCACACACCGACCTCAACGAAATATAAGAGCGGCAACACCACTCTGACTGCAGGCACTTATGGGGACATTCAGATCACGGCCAGCGCTACGCTGACTCTGACCGGCGGCACGGTGACAACGCCTGCGATCTACAACTTCAACAGTATCAGTGAGGCCGGGCAGGGCACCTTAGCCGTCACTGGTCCGGTGGTTGTCAACATCGCCGGGGTTGGGCAGACGACGGTATTGGATCTCAGTGGCGGCGGGTTCGCCAATGGTACCTATGTTCCAAGTTACCTGACCATCAATTACGGCGGCACAGGAACGATTAATCTCACAGGGGGAACCAAGGCCTATTTCGTGTTGAATGCTCCCTTGGCAGCCCTGAACCTTTCGGGTAATTCGAATTTCTACGGATCAGCGGTGGCCAAGACGATAGTCGTCAACGGCAATCCCGGTTTCTATTGGGACCAAGCCACAATACCGCCACCAACCACCAATACGAACCCGTTCAATATAGTTGCCATGCGGGAACTGAGCTACTAGAACTTGTTTCGAGAGATCACAGCCCCGCATCCTGAAAAGAGCAGCAGCAGAAGCAATGAACGACAGAAAAACAGATGTACTTGTTTGGTCATTCGCCTCTTCAAACGGTGTGATCGGCATTTTTCCCGGGTGGCCGGTTGTAACTGAGCGTTGTCTGAGGCCCGGAAGCGTAAGCGGCAGATGAAAAGCTGAAAGTCGCACCGTTCAATTGCAGGACTCTTACAGGCGCGTGGTGCGACCTGAAGCGCGCGCCCGGCCTGCCGGGGGAGGTCGTGGGTTCGATCCCGACCAGGTCCACCAATCAAGAACATTGATGTTTTCGTATTCTCCTGGAAAACCGCATGGCTACGATTGCGCGCGCGGCAGAATTTGCATCTACACTTTCACAGTTCAGGAGGTGCAGCCATGGGCGATTCTTTACGAATCACTGTCGATGACCTGAAAAGGCGGATGGAATCGGGAGAGGACTTCACCATTATTGACACCCGAAATCCTAATGCGTGGGCTGAATCTGACACGATGATTCCCGAAGCGACCCGGGTGCCAGTCAATCAACTGGAACAAAACCTGCAACGAATTCCTAAGACTCGGCCGATCGTTGCGTACTGCACGTGACCCAATGAGGGATCAAGCGCCAGTTTGGCGCAAAAGCTTCAGCAACACGGCTACAAAGATGTCTGGGCCCTTGAGGGTGGATTTCAAGCCTGGCAAAATGCTGGCTTGCCGGTGCAGTCAAAACGCGCCGCTGCTTAGAGCGGGCGCATGATTGCGCGATGAAAATACTCCTACTCAATTTCTGAGGTGCAAAATGGCGAAATGCGAAGTTTGTGGCAATGACTACGACAAGGCTTTCGAGTTGATCGCCGCTGGGGCGCGGCATACGTTCGACAGCTTCGAATGTGCAATTCAGGCAATTGCGCCTGTTTGTGAACACTGCCACTGCAAAGTAATTGGTCATGGCGTGGAGGTCGGGGGCCAATTCTTCTGCTGTGCTCATTGCGCGAGATCTGCAACATCAGCTGATGTAAAGGATCGCGCAGCCTAGGCTCAAACCCGGAAGCTATTGTGCCATCTTCGTACCGTGCAGCAGTTCTTCGCGATTTCCGCGCAAATCGTCGCCGGTCGAAGTTGCCGGATAAGTACGGTTTCCCATGAGGCCCCGCCACAGAACACGATTGAAAGCTACTGGATCGAGACGATCTTCCACGGAGAAATCCATGCCTTTAGTGGCCCGCTCCCAGTAGGCCGCGTCGTGCGTAGGATGCAAAACTTCACCCGTCGCATGCGGAATGGGAAGCTGAGTGCCCGCCAGCATTGCAGACGGAATGGCGTCGTAAGTCCAGTCCTTCTGATGAATATCGAATACATCGGCCATTGCTTTTGCCGAAGAATCATTCAGGTTCAGCTTGCCAATGCCGAGAATTTCCTCCATCGTCCGTAGCATGCTGATCGTGGAGTATGCCGTCGAGACTACCGCCTTGTGCTTCACATAGGGCCCGATCACAAATGAGGTGCTGCGGTGTGAATCGACGTGATCGCCACCGTCCTGTGAATCGTCTTCGATCACAAATATCAGCGTGCTGTCACGATATCGGCTGTTGGCGATCTTTTGCGCTAAGAGTCCAACCGCATAATCGTTGTCCGCGACCTGCGTCTCCGGTGTGTTCACGTCAAGAATGGCTTCCGCAAAGTCGCCGGTGTGATCGTGCATCAAGCGAATTAATGAAAGGTTGGGCAATCCGCTTTTCGCGAATTTCGTGTCGAACTCCCGCTCCCACTCTTTGAACCGATAATAATCAGGGAACCGGTTATCGAAACCTCGGAAATAAATATCGGTGCGCGTCTTTAATGCCACACTTGCAGGAAATGCAACCTGGGTTTTCGTTGCCGAAGGATCGAGAAGCAACGGGATCTCATATTTCGCGCTTTCTGGCGGCAAACTGTAACGCGCCAGGTCAACAAAGAATCCATAACTGCGCACCGACAGGCCAGCCCGCAGCGCGCCATTCCACAGATATCCCGTGCCATTTTCGCCTTCAGGACTGTCGGGAGCATCCACATTCGCAGTGCCGGGAAGGTCGTCGGGATCAGCAGGCGTGAGCGGATTCGCAGCCTCCCGCTCTGACTGTTTCGTCAGGCCAATATTGATATCGCGATTCGTGCCCTCGGAATCGTAACTGCCTCCGCGGTCGGCGTAATTCACGGAAACCTGCTTCTCCAGTACATCCGGAGCTCGCCCCGACGTTGACCAAGACCATCCGTCGTAGCTAACTTCACTGCTGTCGTAAAAATTGTCGAGCGTCACAAAATTGCGCGCCAGTTTATGGGAATTCGGGGTTACAGCTTCTGGAAATTCGGTGAGGCGCGGATCGCCGTTGCCGACTTCGAGATCACCCAGCACCTGATCGTACGTGCGGTTCTCCTTAATGATGTAGATCACATGACGGATATGGCGGCGTAGAAACGCAAATTTCGCCGCGTCAGCAGCGCTGAGATGATTCTTGAAATTATTATTGAGCGCCACCTGCTGGGTGAGGGCTTGTAGCGCGCCCATCGTAGGTGTGGGAAAACTCTGCAGTCCTGCCTTGATCCGTTGCAGATTGTATTGATTGCTGCCCTTGCACTGCGATTTGCGTTCAGGCGTAAGTCCCATGCAGTCGCCCACATTTGGGCCGGTCGGAGATTTTCCGTTCACTACGTACATGAACTTGCCATCTGCGCGGAAACTCACCGAGTTGGGATACCAGCCAGTTGGAATCAGGCCGACAACTTTGCTCTGGTGCGGCGCTGAGTTGAGTTGAATGACGGCCACGTCATTCATCCAACCGTTTGTTACGTACAGAGATTTCTCATCGTGCGCGAGCGTAACGCTATTGGTATCGTTGCCTTTGAATTCCGCCTTCCATGCCGGAAGCAACCCTGCAGGTGCGGTCACGGGAATATTTTCGACGACGCGACTTGAAGCTGTATCAATTACGGCGATGGAATCGACATTGTCCTGCGCGACATATAGAAAAGATTCGTTCCCATTCAGCAGCATTCGGTTCGGCTGCCCAGGAACCTTGATTCTCGTAATCATTTTCGGCTTGCCCGAAATATCTACGACATCAATCTCTCGGTCGCGGATGCTTGAAACGTAAGCCGTATCGTTGCCTTTGATTGCAACCCAGAACGGATACTCGCCTCCGGGAACGCCCGTCTGTTTCGGATCCTGTTTGCCGGGGCGCAAATCGAAATCTGCTGTGACCGTCCATCCTTCAGGCGATTTCGACAACACGCTGATCGAATCGTTGTAATTGTTCGCGACCACTAGTTTCGATCCATCCTTGGTGATCGCAATGCCCGCCGCCTGTGGCTTAACGCCATTGCCAACACCCTTGCCGTTGTGTCCGAGATTGACGGGACTGCCCGGCTGCTCGGCCCACTTGCCATCCTCGCCGAGTGAGTAGGCGTGAACATTGTCGTCCACGCCGCCGCTGACGTAAAAAGCGTTTCCAGAGGGATCGAAGACAATCCCGCTGTAAGTATTCGGAACTTGCAGCACTTGCTTCTTTATCGGATGTCCCTGAGAAATGTCATAAACAAAGACAAACTGCGTAGAATCTGCCGGAATTAGATCGCCGTTGGCGGAATACACAAGGTTGTAACCACTGGTGAGCACCAATAGGGTTTGTCCATCTGGACTAACAATGCTTGTTACGGCCTGGCCGGCGAGGTAATCCGGTTGATCAGGCAGATCAGGATTCAATGGCTCGAATTTTGTTTCGCTGGGAGCGGTCGGCGTGATCCGCTGCCCGCTATTAGGAATCACCTGTGCTCGCGCGAAGGTGGCAAACAAACAAGCGACGACGATCACGACGACTCGAAATTGCGGGTTCTCCGTGAACTCGCCTGTGTTGCATCGCGGACGATTCATATTAGTCGGGCGGTTAAGCAGAATGTGTTGAGCGATAGGATTGCAAGCAGCGCTTCGCGGTCTCCAATTCATCAAACCGGCTTCCTTCTTGCTCCAGCAGGTAATACTCGACTCCTCCGACGCTCTCGGCGGCGGCAAAAATGGCCTTCCAATTGGCATCTCCTTCACCAAAAAGGACCTTGTAGCCCTTTGTCGGATCAGACGACCAATCCTTCAGATGAAGAGAATGAATTCGCCCTGGATTGGCGCGGATCCAGGCAACGGGATCTGAACCTGCTTCCAGGCACGTGCCCACATCCAACTGCAGCATCACCGTCGGCTTCGTATTCTTGGCGAGCACTTCCATCGGGCGCACGCCGTCCACTGGCTTCCACTCCGATTGATGGTTGTGGTATCCGGGCTTGAGTTTCGAAGATGCGAGCCTTTCAGAAGCCGAGTTCAATTTATCGGCAATTGCTTTCCAGCCATCCAGATTGTCCTTTGGATCCGACCACCCCAGAACCATATATTTGCAGCCCAGGATGGAATTCATTTCCGCGGCGCGGCTGATGTTCTCCGGACTGAAATACTTCTCATCGTTGTGGGTCGAGTAGCATTTCACGCCTAAGTCATCGAGAAGCTTGCGCATCTGCTTGGTCTGGGCTTCGGACCACTCGAAATACGGTGCATAGAATTCAACGCACTGATATCCGAGCTGCGCCACTGCACGAACGGTGCCTTGGGAATCTTTTTTCAGGCCTTCACGAACTGAGTAAAGTTCCAACCCAATCGGAATAGATGTGGCGGCGCCTGCGCGCAACACCCATGGCAGCGTAGCGGAGAGAGCCACGAAAGAGCGTCTGGTGATTTGCATGCCGGACATCCTACTCCGGATCGGGAAAAATTTCATTGTGGATCACAGCGGAATTCGTACGATTTCTGAACTGGGGAAAATCAAGGGATTCGAGGTAGGAAATTGCGAAAAAAATTAAAAGGGCCGTGACTTTGGTTATGCTCTAGCCGCCAGCTCCTGCGAGGAAGCCAACTGCGTGGACGCATGTACCGTCACGACCCTCGATGTAATTACTGCTTTCGCAGTTCCCAACCTCAACTGCTCCTCGCAGAGTCAGTCGATTTTTTCGGGTCTGGAGGCCTTCCGGGTTGCCCCTTCTGGCCAATCACTCAGTCTATTTCGGACCGGCAACTTTTTAATTTCGCCAACCCTTTCGACCGTCGACGAATGCAAAGGTAACATGCAGAGCTGAAATGTCAACGCCCGCAAATGGTGCAATGCAATTTTCTTTTCGGTGGATTTCTCATTTCGTAAATTCCTGAAAGCACGCGTAGTTGTTAAACCTCCATGAATTCATTCCGGTTTTTCCACACTCACTCCACAGTACAATCGTTTAGCTTCTACAGTGCTTTCACACCACGAACCAACCAACCATCTTGACGAGCACACGATTCTTAAGCATGTTGTAGAAGTTGGGAGAAGTTGATGCTTGATCTCGTGGCTTATGTGGATGGTGGCTCGCTTGGAAATCCGGGCCCCGCCGGCGTGGGCGTAATAATTGAAGGCTCCGAAGAGGGACGCATCAGGATCGGCAAATGGGTTGGCCGTCAGGACAACAACGTCGCCGAATATCTGGCTCTGCTTGAGGCACTGCAACGCGCGTTGGAATTAAATGCCCGCAAGCTCCACGTTTATTCCGATTCACAAGTGGTCGTCAGGCAGATGATGGGTCATTACAACTGTCGTAGCCCCCGGCTCTATTCGCTTAACTGGATCTGCCGCAAACTTGCCCGTTCACTTGAATTTTCCATATCGCACATTCGCCGCGAGCACAATTCTGAGGCCAATGGACTCGCGGGAGCGGCTGCCCGTCAAGCTCAGCGGTTGGCTGATGGCATCTAGCAGCACTACTTCATTCGAATCGCCAGCTCAAGAAACGCTGACTGCACGTAGCGAACACCTTGAACTGATCGCCGCTACCCTGCCTCTGGTCCAGGCGGAGATGTCGAGCGGCGTCAAGCTCGGCTCTCTATTGCGCGCAGAGATAGAGAACTGGCCTCCGCCACTGAATGACGAACACTCCCTGCAATGGACGTTCGAACGTCTGCAGTCTTATCCGCAACATGCTGGATTCTTTTCCTGGTATGTCGTGTTAGTTGAGGAACATCGTTGCCTGCTGATCGGACTTGTGGGTATGAAGGGGCCACCCGACGAGCACGGAATTGTGGAGGTAGGATATTCGATTCTCGAAAAATTTCAAAGACGCGGTTTTGGATCGGAAGCGACTCTGGCCCTGATGCATTGGGCGTTCCAAAATCCGGATGTAAAACAAATTACGGCGGAGACTTTTCCCGAACTCACACCTTCTATACGTGTAATGGAACGCTGCGGCATGACATTTCTTGCGCCTGGATCTGAGCCGGGAACGATTCGCTACGGGATCACGCGAGAAACATTTCTCGGGATTTAGAGAATCAAGAATTCTGTGCCAGTCGTTTGCTGGTGGGATCACGATGCTCGCAATCTTTTGTATTTAGACATTCATCCTTCAGCATCAATCTCGTGACAGGTCGTCCCCCGATGATGTGAGTTTCGACTATTTCATCCACATCTGCCAGAGTGACACCGCCATACCACACCGCCTCCGGATACACGACAACGTTCGGTCCGTGCTCACACTGATCGAGGCATCCGGACTGATTGGCTCGGACTCTTCCCTTCAGACCGCGCTCGGCCAGCTTGCGTTTAAACAGCTTTTGTAACTCAGCGCCGCCCGTCGGATCACAACAGCCGCGGGGATTTCCAGCCGGACGAATGTTTCCACAGACAAAGATATGGCGATCAAACTTAGGCATGTTGAATATGCTACAGCAGGTGCAATCGGGACAGGACGAAGTCAGAATGCAGAAGTCAGAATGCAGAATGCAGAAGTCGCAATGCGTACTCCTCACGTTTTATTTTTGCATTCTGCCTTCTTACTTCTACCTTGGCTTCAGTCTTTCAGCGGCACCAGCAGTTTGTCTCCACGGCAGAATGTGGCAACGCGCTCGATGTCGCCACTAGTACCGGAAACGCTCATTACCGGCCCATAGCAGTACACGGCGTGTCCAGTGCGCGCGAAGTACCACTTTCCGCCTTTGTGTGGTGCGGCTTGCGCCTGCGCCGCAAAATGTGGCTGCGGCTTCGGGCCGTGAACCGGCAGAGAGATTTGCGGGATCGGCAATGATGCCAACAGCAGAACCGCGAGAGCTTTCATTTACCTACCCTCATGGGCAGCGATTCGTTGCCGCTGCCATGCGATCGATCAGATCGAAACCGAGACGCGCCGTTTATCCGACGGATCGGTAATCTCGGACGTAACGGAACCTGGGACAATGGAGCCTGGGCGGACTTGTCGGGCAAAGATTGAGCTATGGAGCGTTGGCCGTCGGCATCGCGCTCCGTGGCAAATTGCGCATCGGGACGCTTCGAGGCGTTTTTATTTTCCGTGGCCTTTCTGTTTTGCCCGGACACGGACTTCAACGCCGCCTCGTGGACATTGTCTTTGAAAAGCACATGAATCAGATCGCGTTGCGCATCAATCATGCGGTCCTGCAGCACAATCAGCACGGTCAACATCCCCCACGCGATTACGAAAACCACGGTGAACACCGGAAGCAAACTGCGAGCGCCCTTGCCCGATACGGCTTTTCCACCTGTCACGTGCCCATCCATTATTCTGTTCCGAACCTTGATCCGGACACTTCACAAAAGCAGCTTGTGCGCCAACATAGATGCTGACTGTAAGTACCTGAGTTTTATAGGTTTGTAGAACATTTTCAAAAACTGACCCAAAAGCCGAACTGCAAACCCCTGCACAATTAGGTAACCCACAGCGTTACTTGGGTAAGTTGCGATGCGCCCGGCACCAGTTTGGCTTCAATTCCCGCTCCAGAAAACGTTTATTCGCGCCATAAAAAACTGCAATTGGACACTGTGACGCCGCCCTACTAGCGTGATCTCATGTCCTCTTCTACTCATCTCGATGATTCGCATGTTGAGGTTCTGCACTACACGGTCAGTCAAATTGCCGCGGCCGATGGATTTCACCAGGCGCTCGACCGCGTGTTGGATTTCGCAGTGGAACTGGTCAAATGTGATTCCTGTTTCATCTACGTACTTGCCGGTGAGGAGCTGATTCTCAGCGCATCGCAAAATCCCCATCAGGAGGTTTTGGACCGCCTGAAACTGCGCGTTGGTCAAGGCATTACGGGTTGGGTGGCGGAGCATCGCGAGCCGGTTTCAATCTCGCGCGAGGCGTTCAAAGATTCCCGCTTTCGCCGTTTCAACGAATTGCCTGAAGACCGGTACGAAGCCTTTTTGTCCGTTCCCCTGTTCTCCCGCGGAAGGTCGGTCGGCGTTATGAACCTGCAGCATCGCGAACCACACGTTTATAGCTCGCGAAGTATTCGCTTGCTGTGCACGATCGGATCTCTGGCCGGCGCCGAGATCGAACTTGCCCGCTTGGAAACCGAAAACTCCAACCTCTCTCAGCGTCTCGAAATCCGAAAATTAGTAGAGAGGGCGAAGGGAATCCTTCAACGAGATTTGGGATTGACCGAAGAGCAGGCTTATCTAAGTATTCAGCGTCAGAGCCGTCAAAAGCGGAAGACAATGAAAGAAATCGCGGAAGCGATTGTACTCAGCGAAGAAGTGCGAAACAGTTCACGGACAGAATGATCATGGGTGTTGAAAAATTGGGCGTGGATTGTTTGCCGCGCCCATGAGGTCGTTAATGTGATCCCGCTGCAGAGGCCATCTTCGGTGGTTGTGATTTGGCCACTTTCGCGATTTTTGATTTCGGTGTCCCGAAATCGAGTTGCAGATCGATGTCGCCCAGATAAAGCGCTTTCACGTACTTCACGCCTTCGGATTCGCTGAGCTTAAGCCCCGATCCGCTCACCCGCGCAGTAGAAGTAGCTATGGAGATTACTATTCCACTCTGTTGCGACTCTATCGAGCGAACCGTAACGACGTTCCCGCCGTTGCGGGTTTCTGTTGTGAATTCGTAGTGACCGGGCGCAAGCAGCATAGTGCCCCAGCGAGCCTGGACAGGCAATTTGAAGGTTCCATGCGCAGTCTCTGCATTTCCAAGACTGGAAAGCAGACCAACTGCAAGAAGGACAACGGCAAGACTCCGGACTACGAAGTGACTACCATTCGGCTTCATATAAGTCTCCTGTTGAGCTGGAAAGACACTTCGGCGCGGGCCGAAAATTGTCTTCAGTTGTCGGGATGACTACGGGGTCCGGATGGAACAATTGCCCAACCCTGGGCTGCGGGTGAACATCGGGGTCCGTCTTCCCTAGCGCAAATCTCTTCTGGAAGACATTTCCAGCTTGTCAGAGATAGACGTACACGTCCAATTGAAAAAATCTATTGGAACTATGCAGTGAGAATTCGGTACTGAAGTACTTAAACAGAGTTGAATCATTGAGCGATTGAATCATCGGATCATCAAGAACCCAAAGCTCATCGAGATCTCAATGATGCAATTCTAGGTGGCCACTCCGGCCGGCCCGGGCTGGGGCTGATGCGCAGCCGCAGTTGCCGCCGCAGCTTCATTCAAGATGCGATGATGAATCGTAAACAGAGCCAGTTCAAGGCGGTCGGAAACGCCGATCTTGTCATATACGTTACGCAGATAATTTTTGATCACCTGCTCGGTCGTGCCCAGCTGCGTGGCGATCTCCTTATTTTTGTATCCCTGAACGATCAGCGCCACGATGCGCAGCTCTTTCGCTGTAAGCCGATCGCGCACCACATTGCGATAGACAACACCATGAGCCCCCGCGCCCATATATTTCTGCGCGCTCTCGCCCGTGTCGGCGAGCACGACTACCCGCGTGCGCACCTTATTAGCGGCTTGGAGCACGGCATTGAACTCGCCGTGAAATCCGCCAGCGACGATCAGCACCGCGGCACGAAACTTATCGAGCGCCATGAACATCTGCTCGGACGTCTGCGCTTGCGCGACAATGCGCATTTCGTCTTCAACCGCCAGGACCTTTGCGATCCCCGCGCGGAAAATTGCCTGATTATCAGCAAGAATCAGTTTGAGCATTGCGTTTGCACCTCACGACTAGCCCTGCCGGACAAAATCATACGAATCAATGACGCACGCAACTCCGTGCTCGTCGCCGCTGCCGGCGTCCTTGCGTACAACTCTTCCCTTGCACTGCACCACAACGTGCTCGTTTCCTCCCGTCAGTTCAGGGGGAAGAGCGATTTCAAACTCAACGTTGGAACCGATATCAAGAGCAGGATTGCCGCGGATATAAACACCCGCGGCACTCATATTTCCCGTAACGCCACCCTTGTCCACGCCGCTGATCTTGATTGGCAATTCCAGCGGGAATCTTTTTCCAGTCCTCGCTTCGGACACAAGCCCTCCTTCACCTCTGGCCGTTCAAGCCTCAAATGCCAGTTCTGCCAGCGCGTCACTTGCCGCGTGCAGCGCGCCTTACACCGTTGCCTGGGAGCTCGATGACCTTAGGGCGTTATACCACGGAATGCGGGCGCGGTAAAAGCGCAGGTTACTGATTAGGCAATGCCGGGGCGGTGTCCGCCCCTCTGCTATCCTCGTCGGTTATGGCCGGATTCAACGGACTGCGGGTGCTTTCATTCGAAAGCCGCCGCGCCAAGGAAATCGCGCACCTTATTGCTAACAACGGCGGCGTGCCCATTGTCGCTCCGTCTACGCGCGAAGTGCCGGAAGGCCCCAATGAAGATGAGGTGAAGCTCATTCGCGGCATTCTCGCCCAGGAGTTCGACGCTGTCATCTTCATGACCGGTGTGGGTGCCCGGGCACTGATCGAGACCGCGAAGACGGTGTCAGGAGAGAACTTTCTGACGGCGCTCGGCAAAACCGCCGTTGTTGTCCGCGGGCCAAAACCATCCGCCGTCATGCGGGAATTCAACGTGCCCGTCACCCTAGCGGTCCCCGAGCCAAATACTTGGCGCGAGATCGTGAGTATCCTGGGTGCAAATTCTGAAGCCGTGCCGCTTCAGGGCCGCCGCATCGCCGTGCAAGAACACGGTGAACCAAGCCCGGAATTGTATGCCGCTTTGCGGGAGCGCGGTGCGGAGGTATTTCCGGTCCACGTCTATCGCTGGGAGCTCCCCGAAGACATCGGCCCGCTAAAAGCCGCTGTTCAATCACTCGTCAATCGCGAAATCAATGTCGTAATGTTCACATCATCTGTGCAGTTCGCGCACGCCGGGCGGATCGCAGACGAACTCGGAGTTCGATCAGAGTTCTTATCGGCTCTCAAGAACGTGATCGTAGCCTCGATCGGCCCAACCACATCGGAGACTTTGCGCAAGAACGGCCTCGCCGTTGACTTCGAGCCTTCGCATCCGAAGATGGGATTTCTGGTGAGAGAAGCTTCGGAGAAATCTGCTGAACTTGTTCAAGCGAAGGCGCAATCACGTGTCGGCGAATAACAAGCGGCGGACGTGATGGCCGCCCTGTGTCGCAGACGTTGAGCAACACACGCCTCTCATTGACATGCATTTGCACGCTTACAAGGTGGCCGATTTTGGCGTAGGCCTTGGTGTTACACCATCCATTTGTTCAACCAACGTGGGAAAGGCTTTCTACGGCTGGTATCCAAGTAGACCCTTAAACGTCGGAAATCAAGCGTCCTGTGCAGGCACTAGAGTAGCCGCGACTCGCACTGGCGAAGATCTGATGCGGCAGACGCTTGCGATGCTCGAACACCTATGACATTCGTGCGGTCACTTCAGGGTATTCCATCTCAAGTTGCGTATCTACGTGATGCATTTTGGGTCCCCTTTCGTGGATGACATGATCGCACTGCTCTTCTCGTATCCACAGGTGTATGTGGATATCGCCGCTAACGACTGGATCAATCCGCGAACGCATTTATGCAGTCAACTGCGCCGCCTAGTGGATGCTGGTTTTGAAAAACGGATTCTATTCGGATCAGACCAGATGATCTGGTCGCAATCGATTGAGCTCGCAATTCAGACGATCGAGTCGGCAGACTGACTAGGGGACGAAGCTTGTAGATTTGGTGGACCTGGTCGGGATCGAACCGACGACCTCTTCCATGCCATGGAACGGACACGGCGGCAGGCCGTTGACTCTAAAGGAGTTATTGGCCGGATAAACCGGAAAAACCGGTGGAAAAGCTGTTATTTGCTACCAATTTGCTACCAAAATTTCGTCAACCAATTACGAGTGGGTTCGAGGGCTGAATCGTGGGGGATCAGCCCTTTTTTATGTTTTTGAACAACACAATATCAAGCAGCGGCTTGCGCGATGGCTGTTGCAACGCACGACCGGATTGACTCCGACCTCATCCGAACAACGCATGATTTCCTCTCCAAGCTGGTTGGTTCTGACAGGCCCAGCGTCACAAATGCGGTTGCGGAACTTGAGCGCGGACAGGCATCAATCTCGATCAACGATAGGCGGAAGCTCGAGAAGCAGTCAGGTAGGTGCTATTCGGTGTTCAAGATGTCCAATGCCGAACTTGGGCTAAGGTCATAGATTCCGCGTATGACCAGAAGGAATTGCCGCAGTATAGCGAATTTGCCGTCTGGATCGGACGTCGGTCGTGCTACACTCTGCTCGGTTTTATTTGCGTCATCGAGGGGCGCTTCCCCGGCGCATCGAAGGCCCCGGCTGAGTCGGGGCCTTTTAAACCTCCGTTGATTCGATAGGCGCTCATCAATCGGAATCCGTGTTGAGACTCGATTCTTTCGCGGCCTTTTCATCCTGTGCGACATGGAACAGTTGAGTGTAGCGGATGCTGCCGCAGCTTTAGGCATCTGGCTCTTCATCCCTTGCCGAAATCCATCCTCCCTGGAAGAATCTCTCTGCCTGACGCTTTCAACAGTCTTTCTTTGATCACCCCACCGAGAGCTTCCTCGGGAGGCAGTGGCGCGACCACGAGCTCGAGCTCTAGGTCGTCCAGCCAGCGCAAACCTGCGTAGAGACGGGAAGCCAACGCAGCCCAGTCTCCCCATCGGCCCCAATCGAAGATCGCTGCGGCACGAATGTTCCATCCGCTCGGCAGCAACACCCCCACTTTCTGGTGCGATAATTTCTGCACGACTTCGACGAGCTCTGTTTCCCGCCCCTGGCTCAGCACTACATTCGTCCGCGGCGCGTAATGGCGCGACATCATTCCCGGCGACTGCAGACCCTTCTGCCCGCGAGAAACAGGGTTAATCACTACGACATCGCCTAACACCTGCTTCAACTGCTCTGCCGTAACGGCCCCCTGGCGCAGGATGCGCGGCACTGCGACAGTCAAATCGAGCACAGTGGATTCCACCCCAATCGGACACGGACCGCCATCGAGGACGGCTTCGATCCTTCCGTCCAAGTCAGCCAGCACGTGCTCTGCCGTCGTCGGACTCACGTGCTGAAACCAGTTTGCGCTCGGCGCCGCGATTGGCAACCCGCTCGCCGCGATCAGTCGTTGTGCCACCGGATGGGCGGGAAAGCGAACTGCGACGGTATTGCGCCCGGCAGTCACCACATCCGGTACTGTGGCCTGCTTGGAAACAACCAGCGTCAACGGTCCCGGCATGAAGGTCGAAAACAGATTCTCGAATTGTGCAGGCAGCTGCATGGTCAGTGATTTCAACATCTCACGCGAACTTACATGGACGATGAGTGGGTCCCATAGCGGTCGCTCCTTCGCCGCAAATATCTTCTGCACCGCGGCTACGTCGAGGGCGTTCGCGCCGAGGCCGTACACAGTCTCCGTTGGACACGCAACCAGCCCACCGGAACGAATGATCCTCGCGGCCTGCTCAATAGAACCCGCATCGTTTGCGTAAAGCCGCAGTGTTTGCATATGTCACTGTACGAATCTAGATGTTACAGCGAGGACGACAGTTTATGGGCCGCACTGCCATTGGTTTAGGTCATTGGGACGCGCTAAGCTAGATCGAAACGGTGTGAGGTGATCCGATTTCGTAATGGTAGAAGCGATTTTGTGGGACAACGATGGGGTGCTCGTTGACACCGAATGCTTTTTTTTCGAGAGCACGCGAACAATCCTGGCCACCATCGGCATCGAACTGAGCTTGGAACAATTCCTGGATTTTTCCATGCGTCAGGGCCGCAGCGGGTTTGAGCTCGCCATCGAGAGTGGCTGGGACAAACAACAGGTCGCAAATTTGAAACGCCAGCGCGATGCGCTGTACTCGGAAATGTTGCACACAGAGATGCGGGTGCTGCCGGGGGTGGTGGAAACGTTGAAGGCGCTGCATGGACGCATACGGATGGCAGTCGTAACCAGCTCGCAGCGGCAACACTTCGACTTGATCCATGCCAATATCGATTTGACGGGATATTTCGAGTTTGTCCTGGCGCGGGAGGATTACGCAAAGACGAAACCAAGTCCCGAACCTTACCTGCTTGCCTTGGAACGACTGGGCACTAAGGCCGAAAACTGTGTTGCGGTTGAGGACTCCGAGCGCGGATTGGCCGCGGCCCGCGCCGCCGATTCCAAACGAAATCACCCGCAGTTGCAGTTTTCAAGGAGCCACCGCCATATTGCCGCGAGCTGCGGCCGTTCTCGACGCCTTGGCCGGATTGTAGGGCGGAAATTTGGCTTTCAGCCGAGCTAATTCACTGATTGCGCCTTTAAATCCGTTGTGCCTGCCGGACAATTCCGCATGCTGTGCCTGACCGAGCGATGTACGTAGAAGGCAGTCTTTTTCCGGAGTGTCAGATTTGCCCGGCGGGTATTCTGTATCGGCTCGCGTCTCCGTGTATGTCGGTCGGAGTTATCAGGGATCTTGCAACTTCGCTGTGTTAGTGACCAGTTCAGGCAACGGCTGGAACGAGGTCATCCCTGTGCAACGAAGTCCTGGAACGCCTTTGTATCAAAGAAAATCTTTGATGACTCGATCTTGTCGTCGTTTACGGTAAGAATCTCTGCGACGTCGCAAATACCTGGATTGCCTTTGGGCGATCGCATTTGGTATCGAGCGAGCGCACAAGCGGCATTGCCATCCACTATGAACTGCCTCAATTCAACCGATGTCGTTAAACGGAAGAACCGACCCGCACCTTCAACGTAGGCCGCCTTGCCCCGCGCGACCTTATCGAGGTTAGAGTTGATGAATGTGAAGTCGTCAGCGATGTACGATTCCCATCCACCTTTATGTATCGCGTATCGCGTCAAAGTAGCTGCGTATGATTTCTGCCGTGGACATACGTCGATTTTACTTTACAGGGATGCCGTCGCAGTGGCCCAAATGTTTGCTCAATGCCATTCAAAATCCACCCACGGGATCGCGACCTCGTTCTCTGATGGAGCGCGACGGGCTGCTGCTAAGGCAACGATCCAACGCAAAATCAGGGCAAGCCGCTCAATCTCCTTCAGAACAGGTCCATAAATGCCGCAAAAGACCAACAAGACGGCCCAGAGCGGCGGCTGAGCAACATCTGCAAACATCATCACGACGGGTGTCCAGAGACCCCATGACAAGAAGAAGGTGAGCACCAAATATTCGGCTAACAATTTCCGAGATTTGCTTTCGGAATCTGAACTCATGGCTGTCGCCCGTCTAGATTCGAACGGACGCAACCCCTCGCCGGCAGTCCGGGACTTAAGTTGCTTTAAGCTAAAGCTGTTGAAGCGATGAGTTCGACTTCGATTTGTTTGGAAGCAGCGTTCGACGAAATAGTTCCGAAAGCCGCCGCTGGATCCCGAGTTCGTCGCCAAATTGTTTGCTGGACCGGATCAGCATGGTTCTTCCTCACGCGCCGGCAAATTCCAAAGCATGGTCATGCTCAATTGGCTCCAGAACAGACCTTCCCTTGTGGCCATGAATCCTGAGCAGATCAGGAACTGAGGCGAACACTTCGGTGCTGGTCACGCCGGAGGCGTTACACCTCGGTTCCAGTGCAACACTGCTGTCCCATCATCGAATTCGGCAACTTGGGCCACACGGCCGCAGCCGCTGTTCCCTGAAACATCTTCGTGTCGGCGCAGGTAGTAAATCCTCATGGCACTACACTCCCGAACGATGACTCCGACGTGGCGCCTTTTTCGTCTTCCGCGATTTTGGCGCATTCCTCTTCGGCTGCCGAATAGTTGAGTCTTCGATCACGCTGTTTAAGAACTCGTCCGACTCCATCTGCTTCGGTATGCGCCGCAGTTCGCGGATAAGGGAAAGACGCTTATACGGATCTCGTTCTGTCATGGCGTCAACATACAGCTGTAACCAACTTTTGTGATGGTCTTTCATACCCAAAGTTTCAAGGCGGCGAGTGACAGACAAGTGCTGGCGGAGTCTTTCCCGCGAGCGGAAATCCACCAACATTGCGAGTCCGTGTAGACCAGCTCATGCGCACCAGACCGCCCACTTCTTCTCCCAAAGTTACGGATGCAGTTTTTTGACAAAAGTTGCAGGCCTGAAATCGGCCTAGATCAAGGACTTACAGCTTAGTTCTCACGAACTAGTACAGGATTTGTCGGTTCGCACCGGGCCGCTCAGATAGCTGGAATACCTTCCCAGCCAAAGTTCTGGGAGAATCTCGGCAACGAGAGCCCCGGATTTGAACACACGGACCGTGGCATTCTGTGTTCACGATAGTCGAGCTAGACAACATACATCAACGGAATAGACCGGCAGGTATTCAAATGAGCTTGTGGAATGATCCTGATCGCTGGTCAGCACTCTGCTCGGGCGTGGCATGTCCGATATGTCGCCGAAGGGAGCCACTGCACGTAGTAGCAAAACTTGAACGTCCTGGGTAACAATGGGGAAGCGGCACCGGGTTCCTGGTTACGTCTGTCTCGTCTCGCAAACTCATGCTGTTGATCTGCATGATCTGACGGAAGCGGCAGCCTTCGCATTTATGCGTGACGCTCGGAAGGTCTCAATGGCCGTAGCATCCGTCACTAGGGCAGTAAAAATGAACTACGAAATTCACGGGAATTCAATACCCCACTTACACATGCACTTTTTTCCTCGATATCGTGGAGACCAATTTGAAGGCCAACCAATCAACCCAAGGCGAGTCGTGCAGGCCGTGTACGCTCCAGGAGAGTTCGAAAGGATCCGCAATTCTTTTGTAATTGCGCTTGGCTCAAATACTGCATAACTCCTGATACGAACCGCCTGACGTTCGCCGTTCGTCAAACTGACCCACTATCCAGTTGTCAGTTGTCTGTCGTTGTCAGTTGTCTTGACAGCCCGAAAATGAAGTGCTATTTGATACTGAAAAAAGCACAAAGGTGCTCAAAACTGGAGGGCGGCATCTGAAGCTGCGAATCTGCCCGACTCTCGGAGAGCGGTGGTGCGTGAAATGAGGGTTCTGCCAGTGGTGTTATTTCGACTTCGCGACGCCAGCGCGCGTAGAGGAAGGGTCCGCGGTGCCAGTCCCACTCTGGCTCCTTGGGCGGTCTCTTGCACGTGCCGGACGCTCCTCCGGTTGCGCACACTGAGGTGCTTTGATTCTGAGGTGAGGCATGAAATGCGGGAGCAGCGGTGAGGTTTTCAAATCTGGCGATCGAGTGCCTGCGTCGGGCGCGTATCTCATTCTGCATTCGATTCCACACAGCCCGGATACTCAGCGGGAGTTGTACTTTGAGGGAAGCCGGTTCCCCGAGTGTCGGAGTTGTCCCGGCGGCGTGCTGTATAGATTGGAGTCGCCCTATGTGGCGATGCCGGCACCAAGCATCGCTGAGCTTGCTGTCGCGGGCTGATAACCAGAATTAGCAACTCTGAATCGACGAATGTTGACCTCGAAAGGAGGACGATGGCAATGAAGAAGATTGATCCCCTCAACAAAAAGCAGTACGGCGCCGTGTCCGCGATGTTGACTGTCTCGAACATACCGGCTGCGGTGCGCTTTTATCAGAAGGCATTCGGCTTCTCTAAACGCGCGATCATGAACGGTCCCGATGGCAAACCGATACACGCGGAGCTGACCTTGCGTGGCACCACGCTCATGCTAGGGCCTGAGAACGCAGACATGGGAAAGCGCACCGCAAAGAACATCGGTGCCTCACCGGCGAGCCTGTTCATTTATGTGGAAAACGTGGACAAGGTTGTCTCGAAGGCAATCGGTCTGGGAGCGGAAGGCAAGGGGCCCGTGACGGATAGTGTTCTGGGGCGATCGGTGCGGAACGATTGTGGATCCAGACGGCTACACATGGATGGTCGGCACGCATAGAACCGATCCTTCGGCAAAAGAGATGAAGGAGAAGATGGTGGAGCAAATGAAACACATGCAGCAAAAGCCGACCGAGGTCGCCGCCTGAGTACCGCCGCCTGAGTACCCTTGCACCGCAACCGCAGGGCTACCTGTCTGATTGCTCGGGACCGGGAAAAGCGAAAACATTGATATCGCTTGCGACGTAGAAGCCCAGTCATGCTGGACAGGGGCGCAACTTTGCATTCGCCTGTTGACACTGGCTAGCGGCTGCTTTTACATGAGAGCGCCTCGATATCCCTGAATGTCAGCTCCACAGCTTGCTGAAACTCAGCAAATCGGTCGCAGTAGTCGTATTGTTCAAGATGAAAGTGGAACCCAGGCTTGTTCGTCAATTCAGCAGCGAAGTCTTTGG
>QHZW01000145.1 GCA_003224815.1 Acidobacteriota bacterium
AGCCGACCGCTTGGATCAGGCCCGGCGCAAGTAGTGGACCAAGTACCAAGTTCACGCCGTTGTTGCGTCCGTAAATTCGGCCATAACCACCACGGAAGACCGTGCTCTTCCCCCCCAAGCCCGCGCCCAAATCGGGGTTCCAGGCGATGGCAATCCGAGGGCTGAAGCCATGATAGAAGGGGTCGAAAGGGTACTTGCGATGTCCGGCGACGTTGGGCAATATCGCGAAACCTATTTCCGGGTTGTACACCTGGCCGGCAAGCGCTGCCGATTCACGGTTTTTCAGATATGTTTCCGCATTAATGGCATTTCCGCTCCCGTCCACTAACAAAACCTGCTTACCCGTCTCCTCAGTCGGTGGCAGCTCTAACGTCCAACCCAAGCCATAGGTCACCGTCAGCGACGGCTTCATCTTCCAGGTGTCATTTAGGTACAGGTTGTAGTAATTAATGGTGACCTTGTCGAAGGCGGGCGTCAGAGGTGGATTCAGCGCCAGATTGTTGCCCGCACGCGTGAGCGCCTGCTGGGTGTCGGTAACGATACCGAGTACTGCTGCGGCATTTCCCGCTAGACCTGGGTCACTGAAGGCCGGATCAAGGCCGGTCAAATCCACGCTACCCGAACCAGCCGCATCCCCCACCTGGTACACGGGGTAGTAGTTGACACCGGCACCATTGTCAGTGCGCTGGTGATAGTTCCAGTTTCGCTGATACTGGCCACCGAACTGAATAAGGTGCGGCCCTTTCTGTATTGACACATCGTCACGGAAGAAGTGATCTCTCCCATTCCAGAAACGGGTTCGTGTCGACTGATTGTTAACGTTATAAGGGATAAGCGTGGAATGCGGACCTGCGGACTCGCCCAAAGGTTCAATGGCCGCGCCCAATCCCGATATCTGCACCGGATCGCCCGCAGATCCCCATTGCCACCAGTTGCGCAGAAAGCTGTACCGGAAATCATTAGTGACGTGGGATGAGATATTTGTGGTCATCCCTAAGACAAGATACCACGGCACTTGCGGCCGGTTCGTGAGAGAGACAGGAGTGCCCAACTTATCGCCAGGAAAGAAACCCCCGATGTCCACTTGAGAGGCGGTAGCGCGTGTCAGGTGATAATAACGATAGCTGGACATAAAATGCCAGTTGGAGCCGAAATCGTGGTCCAAACGGACCACGCCAAAGTTATCGTTCTGCGGCAGCGCAAGATTGGCTTTAAAGTCGAGTGTGTTGACGTTGTCGCAGAAGGGAGCATATGTTGAGGGACAAACTCCTCCCGGGGTTCCTGCCGGCATGTACGTGTTCCATAACTGCTGAATCTGGGAATTGATTCCAATGCCGCGTGGATCAAGTGTGTTCAGGTTGTAAACTGCTCCGGTGCTGGGATTCGTCAGGATTCCCAACCGCATGTTGGGGCTGGGTACCGCGAAGTCGAGCGTCTCCGAATTTGGCCAGCGCGCGCCCTGGTAGTTGACAAAGATGTAGGTTTTGCCTCCAAGAATGTCTTTGGGAATGAGTGGTCCACCAATGGCACCGCCGAACCAGCTACGGTGCCAGCTCGGTATCGGAGTCTTGGGCACAGTTTGATTGTTCTCCCATGTGTTTCCCGAGAAGTTATTGTCCAGATAATATTCGTAGGCAGTGCCGTGCCAGGCGTTGGTGCCGCGCTTGGTGACAATCGAAACCTGCATGCCGGAGGAGTTGTTGAAGTCGGCAGTCTGGTTGGAGGTGGCGACCTTGAACTCCTCGACGCTGTCCACCGGGGTGGGCATCACACCGGAAGGCTGACCGCCGGCAAGGCCGAGATCGCTCCCGCTGATTTGATTCTCCGGGTTGGAAAACAGACCGCCGGCAGGATCATCGCCGAAGCTCGGATTGTAAACTCCACCGCTGCCGTCCATATCATTGCTGTTATTGCCGCCGTCAAGCATGAAGTTGGCCTGGTCCACGACCGTGCCACCCACACTGCCATCCGGGCTAACTCCAGGCTGCATAGTTACGAACGAACTGACATCGCGGCCAAGACTAGGAAGCGACTGCAACATGTCGCTGCCTACAGTGTTACCGATAGTCGCATTCAGCGTTTGCAGCTCAGTATTTGACGCTTGAACTTCTACGATGGTGGTGGTGCCGCCCACTTGAAGAGCAAGATTCAACGTCGTGGTAGTCCCAACCCTCACCTCGCCCGAGGTCTTTGAAGTAGCAAATCCGGTCTTTACAGCTGTCAGATTGTAGTATCCGGGATCGACATTCACGAATATGTAATGCCCGGAGCTGTCCGTAGCGGCGTTTCGTGAGGTACCGGTCGCAGTGCCCGTAAGCTTGACTTGCGCATCTGCAACAACTGCGCCCGATTGGTCAGTGATGGTACCTGCTACTGTTCCAGACGCGGTTGATTGTGACCAGGACACGACAGCACTGGCGACTACAAAAACGAGGAGAGAGAACCACCTTGTACCTGACATTGATTTCGCCTCCGAGACCTGAAATGTGAAGAGTTGTTACACATTTTTGAGCTTGATACTGAGCGACGAAACGTGCCACGAAAAAGCCACATCTTCGTAGGTAATATGCCAGCATTACCTTCTTGGGGATAAATACCTGGTATGAACAGGGATGGGAATACGCTGTGCAGGTACGAATGGAGCCAGCCGGTTAATGCTCGTGATCTCATCGTGCAACTCCCGCCGGAGAACTGCACTGCTTCGAGCCTGATTACGAGTGCATGCTCTTTGCCAAAGCGTCAGAGTCGCAAGATTCAACAACTTGCGCCGATAGCATCGCACCTGCCGAGCACCGTTCTATGAATTCACATATAATTGACGATTAACGAATACTAAAATTGGGAACTAATGAGACTTTGGCCTGAACTAATGAGTGACGAGGTTTGTGGTTAGCTCAGGGCTAGTTTGGTTCGTAGGACGCATCGAGAATTTGTAGGGGCACCTAGTTGCCCCTACATAACACAGATACGTTCTTTTAGTAGCCCATCGCTAATATCCCATCGCTGCTTTCTCCGGCGCGACATCCTTCGACGTCATGTCAAAAGTCAGCATGAAACCGTTAGTACCCTTGAACTCAAACGCGTTCGGGCCTTCGCGGTAGGTTTCAATCTCGTTCGGCATCATAACGAAGCCGTCGTTGCGCGGCGTCCCCCAATACTTGACGTTCTTAAGCACCGCCTGATCGTCGGTCATTCCTTGAAAACGCGTGAGCTTGACCTCAGCGGTTTTGCCTCCGTTCAGAGATGCATGAGCGTGATCTTTGTCGGCAGTCCAGTCAATGCTGCCCTCACCGGTGTTGAAGGTCTTCCATTTCACCGGAAAAACATGGCCCAGGATTTCACCGATTGCCTGCCGTTGTTCCGGGCTCGTCTCTTTATCGAACGTCACCAGCGCCCAGTCGAGTTGGCCTTTGGAGAAGTCTGCCCCCAGATCCCCCGTAACCCAGAACTTAGCGCCGCTAAGGCTGGTCGAGCCATAGTGTCCCTGATTCACCTTGTAGGCATTGTTGAACTTGCAGTAGTGTTCGGCCTTGCCGTTTTCGTGATGCATGGCCGGATGCGAGTTGAAATAGCACATGCAGAAGTGCGGACAACTGCACGCCTCGATGGCGGTCGCGTTCATCGCCCAGTCCGGCGTCGATGGGGCGGTGTGGCCGACGGAAATGCCGAGCAGAGCGATGGTTCCAAGCACAATGATGTTTCGCATATGGGTCGCTCCTTTCGGTGCGAGATTATCCGCCTGAAAGCGCGAACTAGCAAGATAAATCTGGTCTGAACGGTTCAGCTCCCAGAATGGCTCAATTCAGAGCTTGATGCATAACAAGACAATGAATTCGTGACAAGATTGCCAAGTGAAGCAG
>QHZW01000173.1 GCA_003224815.1 Acidobacteriota bacterium
GCCGTCATTGACATCACATTCAAAGAAGATCCCGGCGCCAAGCTGGTTCTGGCCAATCCGGAGATCATTCACAAAGAAGGCAAACAGACGCAAAGTGAAGGCTGCCTGAGCATTCCCGACTTTCGCGAAAATGTGACGCGCGCAAAGAAAGTCACAGTGCGCGCGCAGGACATTAACGGTAAGTGGTACGAAAAAACCGGTGAAGATTTACTGGCAAGAGCCTTTCTGCATGAAGCGGATCATCTGAACGGCAAGCTTTACATCAGCCACATCAGCGCCCTGAAGCGGGATTTGATGAAGAGGAAGATAAAGAAGCTGATGAAGGCGGCAGAATGGTGATGAATTGAGTCATTGAATCATTGAGCGATTGAGTCATTGGCTTTGAATGATTCAATGATTCAATGATTCAAGCGCTCAATTTGGTTTTCTGTGGCACTCCGCAGTTCGCAGTTCCCACGCTGGAGAAGCTGGTCGAAGCCGGATTTCACGTTCGGCTGGTGCTCACTCAGCCTGATCGTCCAAAGGGCCGCGGGCTCGAATTGATTGCTTCTCCGGTTAAGCAAGCCGCGACAAGGTTGGGCATTCCGATCTATCAACCGGACAAAATAAAAACAAATGAGGAACTCCGAGCCAGGCTGGAAGGGATTGCTCCGGCCGCAATTATTGTGGCCGGTTACGGACGCATCATTCCGAAATGGATGGTCGATCTCCCCAAGTACGGCAATATCAATTCGCATGCGTCGCTGCTTCCGAAATATCGCGGCGCCGCGCCGATCCAATGGGCGATCGCGAACGGAGAAACTATCACCGGCGTGACCACGATGCGAATTGATGAAGGCCTGGACACTGGCGATATCCTCGTGCAACGAGAAATGCCCATCAAGGACGACGACACTGCCGTGACGCTTTCGCTCAAGTTAGCGGCCATCGGCGCAGATTTGATGATTGAGACGCTGCACGGCTTGCACGCTGACGTGATCGCGCCGCGTCGTCAGAACAATGCCGAAGCCACGCTTGCTCCGATTCTCACCAAAGAAGACGGCCGGATCGATTTCACGCGCAGCGCACCAGAAATCTATAACCGTTTTCGCGGTTTTCAACCCTGGCCTGGAGCCTTCACATCTTTTCGCGGTCGGGGGCTAAATGTCACGGCCATGAAGCTCGTTTCGGAGCCGTTCGTGGGTGTTACTGCCAAACAACTCTTGCCGCGAGGTAATCAACTCTTCGCTGGTTGCGGTGTGGGCAGCGTTATCGAACTGATTGAAGTGCAACCGGAAGGCAAGAAGCGAATTTCGGCGAAAGACTTCATGCACGGGTACCGACTTCAGCCAGAGGAACCGCTCGGCGCCTAGAACTTCTCCGCTTTCGGCAATTCTCGCCAGTTTCTCTAGACTGCCACCCACATTGCGGGTAGACTTTGCGTGCTTGAAAAGAATCGTCATACCCGTACATAGCCTTCGGAAATACCTCAGCTGGATATTCGCGCTTACCTTCCTCATAGGTCTGCCAATAACCTTTTCGACGACTTTGAACATTTTCGGCAGCATTCGCCAACGCGACCCGCGCTTTCATTTGTCGGGTACCTACTGGCTACTCGTGTTCCTGCTTCCCTGGATCATGCCGCTTCAGACGGGTGTGTTTGGCCTCGCTTGGTGGACTGTTTTCAGGGAAAAGCGCTCGGCACGCGCCTGGGGAATCGCTGCAAGCATGGTGTTCATCTTGTGGACTCTTTTGCCTCTCGTTATTCCGCCACATTTTTTCTGGAATGGTGGCCTGTTGCTTCTGGGCATCGGACTAGTTGGGTTGATCGCGTTCGTGTGGCCTGGGCAGCCTTTGGACATTGTTCATCAAACGCAGAAGAACTGGAGGCTTCCTGGTGACGGCACGAGCAGTTTGTTCAACAATGCCGTGCAGCTCGTGATGCTCCTCGTCCTTTGGCGTGCCGATCACTGGTGGATGGAATGGTTGAGAAACAACGATCTGTCAGCCCCAGATTTCATTACCGGAACGCTGATGCTCGCGTTGATCGGCCTGCTCATCGTTTTTCTGCACGAGTCCGGTCACACCCTCGTTGGCCTTTTCTTTGGAATGAAATTGCGAGCCTTTATCGTCGGTCCATTCCAATGGCGCATTCGCGATGGCAAATGGGAATTTCATTTCGAACCTAGGCAGATTCTCGCAACCTCCGGCGCAACTGGGATGGTTTCGACGACTGCCGACTTTCCTCGCTCGTTGCAGCTGTGCATGCTTACTGCAGGAGTTCTCACCAACACGGTTGCGGGCATCGCCACTTTGTCGCTTTCCCTGTTCGGCGTCGCGCCAATGCAAGTCCGCGGCGCTTTAGCCCTCTTTGGCGTCTTTAGCATTGTGCTCGCCGCCATGAATTTAGTTCCGTTCCGGATAGCAGATAGCTATTCCGATGGCGCTCAGATTTTCCAGCTGTTCTCTAAAGGGCCCTGGGGTGATTTCCATCGTGTAATAGGTTTGGCTGGTGCCAGCCTCGCCAGCCCCGTCCGGCCGAGAGATTATGACATCACTGCCATCCACCGTGCTGCGCAAAGCATTGCACAAGGCCGTCAAGGGTTGTTGTTGCGTTTGCTCGCCCATAGCTACTTCATCGATCAGGGGAACGTCACGTCGGCTGGCGAAGAACTGCTCCAAGCGGCCTCGATCTATAACACGTCGGCATCGGACGCTCCCGCAGAATTCGTTTCGTGCTTTGTTTTTGGTTCCGCTTACATCTGGCGCGATGCCGATACATCTCGCCAATGGTGGGCGCATTTGGAAGCGAAGAAACCCACTCACAATTCAGACTTCTGGCTTTCTTACAGTGCACTGCGCTGGGTCGAAGGAGACCTGAAAGAGGCAGGCGAATCACTGGAGAAGGCCCGAGCTCTTGCGCAACAGCTTCCAAAGGCAGGAGCTTACGAGTTCGAGCGGTACCGTTGTTCACTGTTGCAGCAAGTTCTTAAAGATATCTCTGCCCCTATAGCTACGCCCGTTACTTCTTAATCTTTTCTTTACAATTTGTTGAGTGAAGATTTCTCCGTGTCGCACGGCGGCATTTGACATCCTGATGAGGGTTGAGCAGACGGATGCGTACGCCTCGGAGCTGCTGCATTCGCACAAGTTCGGAATGCTCTCTCCCGCGGACCATGGCCTTGCGACCGAGCTCGCTATGGGAGTCCTACGCTGGCGCGGAGTGCTGGATGAGGAGATCGCGAAACATGTCCGCCAGTCGCTGTCGAAATTAGATTTGGAAGTACAGACTGCAATTCGGCTGGGCGCATATCAGATTCTGTTCCTTGATCGCATTCCAACACATGCAGCGATCAACGAGAGCGTCGAACTGGTGAAACGCGCGCGGAAGAGATCTGCTGCAGGACTGGTGAATGCGGTATTACGGAAGATCGCTTCCCACTCTTCGCAAGAAACCGCCGAAAGGATGAGGCAATCATCACTTACTGATTCGTCCCATCCGGAGTGGATGGTCGAAAGATGGAGACAGTTTTATGGGAAAGAGGTCACGCGCAAGATATACGAGTATGACCAGGCGGCGCCGAGGACGGCTGTACGAATTCAAAATCCCGACACACCGCAAATAGCCGGGGCTGCGGCCCGCGGACAGCCGAGGGCGCCTGTCCCCGCAAATATCGAGAGAATGCAGCTCGAACCCGGGAAACTGCTATCCCATGCTGCTGTCGTCATCGGGGGAGATGTCACCCAGAGCCACGCATTTCGCAATCATGACCTCGTGATTCAAGACGAAGGTTCGCAATTAGTCGCGCTGCTGGTGGGCGACGGCAAAACGATTCTGGATTGCTGTGCAGCGCCGGGCGGAAAGAC
>QHZW01000103.1 GCA_003224815.1 Acidobacteriota bacterium
TCGATCCCATGTACGACGCGGAGACTTTGCAATGGTTCTGCTCTTCAAACGCCTTCACAAATGATGGATCGGCGTAGCCTTCCCACACCAACAGGTTGAGTGTAGGCGTCTTCTTTCCGCAGGATGCGAAAAGTCCGATCAGGAGGAGAACGAATGCCATGCGGGTCTTCATAGGCCTTCAACCTTGCGGGATTATAGCAAGGTTTCGTGTAAGCACCGCTGCGTTCGCCGAGATAGAATTCACACGCAGTCATAGGCGACAACACATACTCTAGATGCAACGTGAATACCCACAGCAGCCGCTGATCGGCGTCGGCGCGATCATCATCAAGGACCGCCGGGTGGTCTTGATCAAGCGCGGCAAGCCTCCACTACTTGGAGAGTGGTCAATTCCTGGCGGGATGCTGGAGCTGGGAGAAACTCTTCGTCAGGGTGCCGAGCGCGAGGCCTTCGAAGAAACCGGCTTTACGGTTCGCGCCACCGAACTGCTCGGGGTCTTCGATCGCATCGTGCCCGATGCGAATCAGCGCACTTCTTACCACTATGTGCTGATTGATTTCTTCTGCGAGATCATCTCCGGCGAACTTTGCGCCGGCCACGATGCAAGCGACGCCCGTTGGTTTACACCGCAAGAAGTTGCCGCTTTGCCGCTCGCAGAAGATACCGCTGCTGTTATCCAGCTCGGATTCACAGAATCAAAATAGATGTTGGAGGCACGGGCGTCCTCGCCCGTGCAAACACCCGACTGTCAAGCCAACGGCCTCATACGCGAGGTTCCTAATCAGCTCATTCATCCTCGAATTCCGCTGTAGCCACCTCTTTCAACAGCTTGCTAGCCTCCGCAAATCTGTCGCCATCCACCATCAGCTTTACTCCGCCGAGTAGGTTCGAAATGAACCAGTCCATGCGGACCATGTTTTCGTCCGCCAGAAAGCAGTCCACTCCCGCGGAGTCCAGCTTTCCCTTCGCGAGCAGTGCCTCCGGGAGATCGCGAAATCGGCGGAGCAACACGAGATTTCGTTTATCAGGTACTACGATCTGAGGAGCACTCTCGGGTTCCGGAACCTTGATCCGCCGCCGCTCCAATTCGCCTTCCAGCGCCTCCCATGCTGCGTCACTGATCGCCCAAGGCTGAGCAGCGAGTGCAAGCAACTCGCCATCTGCCATACGTTCATACCGGTCCGCAAACTCCATTTGCTCATCGTCAAATACGCTCATTTACCAAGATGATACCCCGTAACTAGCCCTCCGAACGACAGCCCGGTCCTCCCGACTGTACGGTTGCACCATGGGCTTACAATACTGCCCATGTCCAGAGTTGCTGCTTGCACTCTTGCCTTTTTCGTCTCCGTTTTTGCGTCCGGCCAGAATTCGCCGGCCCCCGCCACTCCAGATCTCTCCCAGGAAGCGTTCGTATTCGAGCATTTCAACGAATCAGTGCGTTTTGAGGACGACGGCAGCGGCGTGCGTGAAACCACCGCGGCTATTTGCATCGAAAGCCAGGCGGGAGTTCAGGCGTTTGGACAGCTGGTGTTCGGATACTCCACGGCGAACGAAGACCTCACCATTGATTATGTTCGAGTCCGCGAGCATGACGGACAAGTTATTAGCACGCCGGCATCCTCTACACAGGACTTCGCTCCCGAAGTTCTCCGCGAGGCGCCGATGTACAGCGATTATCGCGAGCGGCACATCTCCGTCGTTGGAATTCATCCCGGCATCACGCTCGAGTACCACACCATTACTCGCGTGAAGCCATTAGCACCCGGGCAGTTCTGGTACGAATACGATTTCCCGACTAACTACGCACTCACCGACGGAACTCTCGAAATAAATATCCCCAAGACTCGCGAGATTAAGCTCAAGAGCCCCGATCATAAATACGAAACCCGCGACGAAGGCGACCGCCGCATTTACCGCTGGAGCGTAAAGAATTTCGTTCCCGACCGTTCCGGCCATGCCGAGGAAGAAGACGACGATACCACCGACGTCCAACTCTCCAGCTTCACCGACTGGCAGCAGAGTTCTACGTGGTACGCAAAGCTCCAAAGTGAACGCGCCACTCCCGATCCAGCCATCAAAGCCAAAGCTGCCGAACTCACGCGCGGCGCGTCCTCTCCCGAAGAAAAAGCCCGTCGGCTGTATGACTTTGCCGCGAAAAACATTCGCTACGTCAGCCTCTCCTTCGGCATAGGCCGTTTTCAGCCACACGCCGCTTCCGAAGTTCTCCAGAACGGTTATGGCGATTGCAAAGACAAGCACACGCTGCTTCAGGCGCTGCTCGCAGCCGAAGGAATTCGCAGTTATCCAGTGCTGATTCACGCTTACCGCAAAGTCGATCCCGATGTTCCTTCACCGGGCCAGTTCGATCACGTCATCACCGCCGCCAGCATCGGCGGAAATCTGACCTGGCTCGACGCGACTGCCGAAGTCGCGCCCTACGGTTTGATTTCGTATTCGTTGCGCAACAAGCAGGCCGTGATCGCATCCACCGATTCAGCCGGCGGATTGAAACGCACCACATCAGAGTCTCCCGTCAAGAACGTCACTACCCTGATCACTAACGCCAAGGTAAGCGAACTCGGCGCTCTGGACGCCAGCGTGGAACTGACCGCCAGCGGCGACAGCGATTGGCGCCTGCGTTCGGCCTTCCGCAGCCTGCCTCAGGCCAACTGGCAGCGCGCTATGGAAATGATTTCACGCGCCTGGGGAGTTACGGGTGATGTTTCCGACGTGCACATTGCAGAACTCGAAAATACCAGTAAGCCGCTTCACATTAGCTATCACGTTCACAAGGCCGACTACTTCAAGGTCCCGAGTTCCGCAATCAACTTTCAGTTTCTGCCGCCGTCGTCCATCGGTCGCGTGGCCAAAGCCAGCAAAAAGCATCCCGGCGAACCCCTCGACGTTGGGCCTGCGGGCGAAAATGTTTACCACGTGCACATCGAGTTTCCGCCAAACTTCACCATCCATGTGCCGGCCGACGTGCGCGTTTCCCGCGACTATGGCGATTACTCGACGTCCTATAAGTTTGCAAAAAACACGCTCGACGCCGAGCGCCGCATGGTCCTCAAAGTCAACGAACTGCCTGCCCTGCGTCGCGCTGACTACGCCTCCTTCCATAACGTGACCACCAGTGCTGTCGAAGAGACGCCGTGGTGCAGCATTGCCCGACCCTCAGCCGCTTCTCTCGCTTCTGCCGCCGAGATGAAAGGAACTCCCACCGACTTGCGTGAAGCCGGCGCCGCGGCCCTCAACCGCCGGGACTTTGCTACGGCGGTCGCGCTTCTGCAACGCGCCGCAGACCAGGATGCGTCTTCCAAAGATGGTTGGGAGCAACTTGGGCAGGCTTACGCCGGACTCAATCAGCACGAAAAAGCCGTTCAGGCTTTTCAGAAGCAGATTGAAAAAAATCCAGACACCGCGCACACCAACGCTGAACTCGCCGCTGAACTGCGCCAGCTTGGCCGCTTGGATGACGCGGTCGCTGCCTATCGCAAGCAGGTCGAAATTGCCCCTTCGGAAAAGCTCGCGCACAAGCAATTAGGCCTGCTGCTGGTGCAGCTCAAGCGCGACCCCGAAGCGCGCACTGAACTCGAGACTGCGGCCGCGATTCCTCCCGATGATCCCGAAGTAAAGATGGCGCTGGCGCAGCTCTACTCACGCGCGGGCGAGAACAGCAAGTCGGAAGTGATCATGGCAAGTCTTACCGGCGCCACCGCCGCCGCTGCGAGCAATGATTTCTTTGCTCCGGCTCTCCGCGATGACGTGGATTCGGCCCAGGCCGCTCATGACGCCGAAAAAACTCTCAGCGACATCGGAGATCAGTTCGAGTCCGGCGAATACGACCACCTCGATGCGAACTCCTACTCGGCGATGGATATGGTCGCGCTCTTATGGGCGCGCATGGGATGGGCGCGGTTCCTGCAGGGAGACAATCTCGTCGCATCGCAATATCTGGAATCCGCCTGGGATCTGAGTCAATCCGGAACCGTTGCCAACCGGCTCGCTCGCGTTTACGAAAAGACCGGAGCCCGCGACCGCGCTCTACATATGTATGCCCTGTCTGTGGCAGCGGGCGGCCCCGAGGCTCAGAATTCGCGCGACCATGTAATGAAAATCAATTCAGCAACTGCTGACAAAGTTTTGACGCAGGCAGTCGCGGACTTGCAAAAGATGCGAGTAATCAATTTGCCCAAGCTGCTTTCGCAACCTGCATCTGCCCGCGTTGCCCTATCTTTCGATAACTCGACGACTCCCGACCGAATGCAGTTCATTGATGGCGATGAATCACTGCGTAATGTGCTTGACGGACTCGAGAAGGTGGATTTTCCAGTGAAGTTTCCAGATGTTTCTTCGATCAAGATTATTCGCTTGACCAACATGTCCTGTTCGACAGCATCATGTTCACTCACGCTGCTGCCACTGCGGAGCATGGCATCGGCTGAAAGAACGATACAGGCCAAAGACCAGTCTGCGCCGCCCGCCGCAAATCCAGAGGTGAAACCCGCGGCGTTGAACACCGCCTCTCCTGCCAGTGAGTTATCAAAAGGGACCTCCTCTGACACTACGGGCATGACACCTCCACATATCATTTCCGCTCCCGATCCCGACTACCCGGATGCCGCCCGTCGGGCGAAGGTACAAGGAATTGTTTTGGTGCAGTGTCTGGTCGGGGAGGACGGAACAGTTCGCGATGCACACGTGCTGCGCTCGTTAAGGCCCGACCTGGATGCGAGTGCGCTGCTAGCGGTTCAGCACTGGCACTTTGCCCCGGCTACAAAGGATGGCAAAGCAATAGCGACAACCGTGAACGTGGAAGTTAATTTCCATCTTTACAAGGACTAGTCCGAAAAAGAGAACGGCCCGCAAGCTTTACGCCTACGGGCCGCCCGGTGGACTGTTTGGGTTTAACCATGAGGTGGTTACTCTAAGCATCCCTTTTGAGGGACTCTCATCAGTAGCCACTTCGTCGAACTCCGGGTGCCTGGCACGACCTTATGCCAGGCGAAACCACCAAATTCACCGGTCGAGTTGCGAAGCACTCAGAGCAACCGCCCTAAGTCTCAGCCACCTCACCTGGTCTATGGATACATCTACTGCCACTATCAGAACTTGTCATCCGACCACCTCCTTTCCGGTGTAGTTAAAGAATAGTACAACGACCAACTTACGATCAAGCGGCACAGTGCTCACCCAGATTCAGGATCGGAACAGCAGCAACTGCGGCTTCTCTCTTAAGGTGGGAGGGCGTTCCAATGGAAGGCCAGCTCTTTCGCACAAGGCAGAGGACGGGTCGCTTCGTGGTCAACACATCAGTCGGAAGAGAAAGCCGGTCCGTTTACTAGCCAGTCGCCACACGAAATACGGCAACACTTCAAGAGTGGCGATCACCAGCGCGTGGAACAAGAACGACAACATCTCCGGACTCGAAGCTCCAAAAGAGAACGTCATACTCACCTGCTGGCTGGCATCAGCCGCCCGGCCTGCACGGACTTGAGCGGCCGCGCCGAAAACTGCAAGCAGTGATGCTGCCAAAATGGGCCATCCTGAACTCAGCCTCTGACGCATCGCAACCGTTGCCAGCGCCCACCCTACGAATATCGGGGCGCCAAAATAGAGCATTCTGCCCACACCGAAATAAATCATTGCGCGTTCATCGAGTATTCCTACGAAAGGCGTGCTCGCGGTGGGGAGAAAAATTCTCCACCCGGTCCACAAAATGGTGCAAGCAATTAGATAGCAAGCTGCCAACAGTAGTAGGGGACCAAGGCCAAATGCCGCCCATGGCGCCCGCGCGCTCCAGGACCGGAATTGCCGCTGCGTGATCATCGCACGGGCAAGGTCATCGCTCGTGCCGAGCCGCGCCAATGCTTTTTGCTCGGCCACGCTTCGGTCGTGTCCTGCACGTTCTTCTTCCACACTCAGATCAGCTAGATGGTCTTTCAACTCCCGCATGTAGCGCCGCACGTGCCGCGGAGCAATGCCCGCGCGCAACAATCGCTCGCGCAATTCACGGAATTGCTTCTCCATATTGACCTCCTGCAAGAACCATCCGGACAGCAACAGTCAGCTTGCTCCAGTCTTCTGCCAGATCGCTCAGGCGCCGGGCGCCTCGTTTCGTCAACGAATAATAAATACGGCTTCGTCCATTCACGGATTTGCGCCGTGACTTCAGGGCCCCATCCTGCTCCATGCCGTGCAATACCGGGTAACCAACACCCTCACCTATTGCGACTACTGAACCAGTCCTTTCGCGGATGGCCTGCACGATTTCATAGCCGTACATTTCCTGCTGCTGCAGTAATCTTAGAATCAAGAGTTCCGGAACTCCATTCATGAAATTCGGGTTGGTATCACGTCGCATCAGGTGGCAATAATACATTGTGGTTCGAGGTATAGCAAATCGCGGAGGCCCGCACCCGCGCCCCGCACCCGCGCCCCGCACCCGCGCCCCGCACCCGCGCCCCGCACCCGCGCCCGGCACGCTATCATTGAAGCTTGAGCTCTATTTTCATTCTCGGCATCGAGTCATCCTGCGATGAAACCGCCGCCGCAGTCGTGCGCTCGGGCGAGCAGGTAGTCTCGAACGTTGTCGCCTCGCAGATCGCGACTCATCAGCCCTACGGAGGCGTTGTTCCGGAACTCGCCTCCCGCGAGCATCTGCGTGCAATTGTGCCAGTCGTTCGCCAGGCACTCACCGAAGCCGGCAAGACTTACCAATCGATTGACGCTCTAGCGGTCACACAGGGTCCCGGTCTCGCCGGGGCGCTACTGGTCGGCATCAGCTACGCCAAGGCTCTGGCATTTGCGCTCGACAAGCCTCTCATTGCCGTGAATCACCTTGAAGGACACATTCACGCCGTTTTGCTCGAAGAACGGCAAAAAGGAAATCACGAGCTGCGCTTTCCCGTGCTCGCGTTAGTCGTTTCCGGAGGACATACACACCTTTACCTGGCGCAGCAGCAAGGGGACATCTGGTCATACCAAAATATCGGCCACACTCGCGACGACGCAGCCGGCGAAGCCTTCGACAAAGTCGCTAAACTTCTCGGCCTGGGATATCCCGGCGGCCCGATCATCGATCGCCTGTCGCATCATGGTGATCCGCGCGCAGTGAAGTTTGCCATCTCGCAGATCAAACACCCGGACCGGAGACAAGCATCGAAATTACATGAGGGTGCCCCACCCTTCGCGGTTTTCGAAGGGTGGGAAGAAAATTCGGCCCGTCGGGTACATGGTCCCCGTTTCGACTTCTCCTACTCCGGAATCAAACCCGAGACGCTCAATCTGATCGCATCCTTCCAGCGCGCTATGGTCGAAGACCTTGTCGCAAAGACGCTTGCTGCCGCGCGCGAGTACGATATCGCAACTCTGTTCGTCACGGGAGGCGTCGCCGCCAACAATGAACTCCGCCAAACATTCGAGCGCGAAGCTGCCAACGAAGGCCTACCGGTGTTTTTCCCCTCCCGTCCCCTTTCGACCGACAATGCCGCGATGATCGCCGCTGCCGCGTATCCGAAATTTCTGGCACAGCAATTCGCTTCCATAGATTTTTCAGCCGAAGCAGGGATGGCACTCCGCTAGACTTTCTGAAGGCTAACGACTGAAGGATAGAATCTCTATTCTTCGCTCAGCTTCGTCTCTTCGATATCCATGTCTCTGAACTCGCTGGACTCGAAGACCTCGCCGCACTCAAGGCACTCGACAAATTCCGAATCCTCTTCGCGCGCGACAACTTTTACGCGCGGGTGCTTGCATGGCGACATGCTTGTTTTCTCTGGGGGCTGCTGCGGACTGGATGGACTCATACGTTCCGGTCTGGCGCACCGGTCAAACCGGCGGCATCTCTGGCGGAATTGGCGGTATTCTTAGCCGAATGTAATCAATTGTCAAGCAGGAAATCGCTCACTTGTGAGATCCCGCAGAGTGCCTGTATAGCGTTAGGTCTTAATCATTCTCGGTGAACTCCAATCAGGCTTGAGGTCCGACTCAATCAGTCTTGTGTCAGTGCCAATCAGGTTTGTGGGTTGCTGGAATCAGGTTTTTGGCTGGAGCAATCAGGTTTTTGGGTGGAGCAGCGCTTCAGCGCTGCATTAACTCCGCTTCAGTAGTTGGGGCTTTAGCCCCTGGTGTACCCGGAAGCTTGGTTCTGTAGAATTCAAGTGAGCGGTTGATTACATGAGCACAACCTTTTCTCCAGCCGAACGACAAGCCAGCAATACGAATCTCGCCCTTCCCATTTATCTCGACAACCATGCCACCACTGCCGTTGACCCGCGCGTTCTCGACGAAATGCTTCCGTATTTCTCCGAACACTTCGGCAACGCTGCCAGCCGCAACCATTCTTTCGGATGGGCCGCCGACGAGGCGGTCACACGCGCGCGCAGCCGCATCGCCACCTTAATCGGCGCGTCCCCACAGGAAATCGTTTTCACCTCCGGCGCGACTGAGAGCGACAATCTCGCGATCAAGGGCGTGGCCGAGAGCTATCGCTCGAAGGGCAATCACATCATCACGGCTGTCACCGAGCACAAGGCCGTGCTCGACTCCTGCCATCGTCTCGAGCAATACGGATTTCGGGTGAGCTATCTTTCTGTCCGTCAGGATGGCCTGGTTGACCTCGAAGCATTCGAGCGCGCGCTCGACGAGAAGACAATCCTGGTCACGATCATGGCAGCCAACAACGAAACCGGCACGGTGCAGGCAATCGCAGATATTGCAAGACGATGTCGTGAGCGCGGCATCATCTTCCACACCGATGCGGCGCAAGCAGTAGGAAAAATTCCCCTGAGTGTGCAGGAGCAAAACATTGACCTGCTCTCCATTTGCGGCCACAAACTTTATGCTCCCAAAGGCGTTGGCGCTCTCTACGTCCGTTCCGGTATAAACCTTGCCGCGCAGATTGACGGCGGCGGACATGAGCACGGCATGCGCTCCGGCACGTTGAATGTTCCGGGAATTGTCGGTTTGGGTAAAGCCTGCGACATCTGCCGTGAGGGAATGCCCCAGGAATCGGCGCGAATCTCGGCTCTGCGTAATCGCTTGCGCGACAAGATCCTCGACAGTCTTGACGGCGTTTCACTCAACGGATCCACAGATCATCGGCTTCCCGGAAATTTGAATATGAGTTTCGCTGGCGTGCAGGGCGAAGAACTACTGACCGCGCTCGATGATATTGCCGTCTCAAGCGGCGCGGCCTGCACATCGGCGCATATCGAGCCTTCTTATGTATTGAAAGCTTTGGGAATTTCGGACGAATTGGCGCAGGCTTCTCTGCGCTTCGGGATTGGGCGATTCAATACGGAAGCCGAAGTCGATTACGTCGCCGGTCGAGTGATCGAAACATTGAAGCAGTTAAGAGAACTTGGCTGACGCCACACCCTCAAGAAGTGTCATTCCGAACCTCTCCCCCAAGAGTCCGATCGCACCTTAACAAAGATGTCATTCCGAACCGCTTCAGCGGTGAGGAACCTGCTGCTTGCTTGGGGCCACCACGAAACGCCGACAGCCTTCACGGAAGAAGAGACCCATCTTTTCTCGGCGAACTCTGCGAGCTCCGCGGTGAAAGCCTTGCGAGCTTATCCCGCCACTCCCGCTGCCTCTTCCACATTAGCGGCGCGCAAGAATCTCGCTGCCTCTTCGGGCGGAGTGGGATTGATATAGAATCCGGTTCCCCACTCGAATCCGCCGGTGCGCGTCAGCTTGGGCACGAATTCAATATGCCAGTGGTAGTGGTCGTTTGCGGAGTCCTGGGTAGGTGAGCTGTGAATAACCAGGTTGTACGCGGGATTATCCAGCACCTGGTCGGCCTTGTTCAGCAACACGCGGATCGCCTTCGCCAAATTCTCGAACATGTGCGACGTCGAATTTTCGAAGGCCGATTCGTGCTGCTTCGGCAGAATCCAGGTTTCGAACGGAAAGCGCGGCGCATAGGGGGCAATGGTGAGGAAATCTTCGTTTTCCGCCACCACGCGCGCATCAGCTTCCATCTCCTGCTGCACGATGTCGCAGAAAACACATCTCTCTTTATAAATGTAGTACTGTTTCGCACCCTCGATCTCTTCGGACACGTAGATCGGAACAATAGGCAGCGCAATCAATTGACAGTGGGCATGTTCCAGCGAGGCACCCGCAGCCTCGCCGTGGTTTTTGAAGATCAGAATGTACTTGAACCGCTTGTCCTTTTTGAGATCAAGGATGCGGTCGCGGAACGCCCACAACACGTCTTCAATCTTTTTCGGCGACAGGGTAGCCAGCGTGGCATTGTGGTCATTGGTTTCAATAATGACCTCATGCGCGCCAATGCCGTTCATCTTGTCAAACATACCTTCGGCCTGACGGTTCAAATTGCCTTCAATGCCTAGTGCCGGAAACTTGTTGGGGACAACGCGAACAGTCCAGCCAGGTGAATCTTTTTGTGGGGGCGGCCCGCCATTCTGCGGACGATACGCCTGAATCTCCGGCGGCGTCTTGCTCTCGTTTCCATAACAGAAGGGACAAAAGCCGCCCCTCATCTTTACTGCTTCACGGGTAAAGTCAGTAGGGCGCTTGGCGCGATCGGTCGAAATAATGACCCAGCGGCCAACAATGGGATCTTTTCTGAGTTCGGGCAAAGTAAACGTTTCCTCCGGACCCGCTGCCACCCGGGTTACTCACATTTTACGATGAGAGTGCCACATTCTGAAACAGCTCAAAAGTCGGATGGCACGCACGAAGGTATTGCAAAGATTGCCCCGCGCTTGTCGCTCCCTGTTTCGGGCCGACAGAGTGGGAAACGGTTTCGGAGTCCCTCGGCTCTTTTTCGTAATACACCGTAATCACGTCGAACCGCCACCCCGGAGCTTCAGGAAATTGGCGGCGCGGAAGCGTTCGTAGATAATCGCCAATCACGATTCGCAGATCATGCCGCTTCTTGCGGTCCACTGCGGCTTCAGCCGGCTTCACATCGCGAGTAGTGTGAGTCTTCACTTCGATGAAGCAGAGCGTGTCCTTCTCCCAGCCGATCAGGTCAATCTCGCCCCGATGCCGCGCCGTCCGGTAATTTCGCGCGACAATGACATATCCTTTGCGTCGCAAATAGAAGTACGCGTCGTCTTCACCGCGCCGTCCGATGAGCAGCTGTGTAGGTATGTTCTCCTTCGATTCAGTTTTAGCAGCGATGCGATCGAGCACACGAATCAGGCCACGCGTGATCCTTCCGGATAGCATTCGCTGAAATTAAGCGCCTGCGGCTCATGGCGTCTGTGACCTGCGTCACAAGCAGGCTGTGGATTTCGGACCAAAACACCTCATGCATCTCTGCCCGGAACAATGCGGTAAGGCTATAATCGAACCGCAAAAGCTCGCCCTGTACTCACAAACAACTCAATTCAGGAGCACATCGCAATGTGCGGAATTGTCGCTCTTTTCTTCCGCCGCGATCCCATTTCTGCGGAAACCGTGCAGCGCGCCACCCAGCGCCTGCATCATCGTGGTCCTGACGGCCAGCGACAGTGGATCTCTTCGGATCAGCAGATCGCGCTCGGACACGCACGGCTCAGCATCATCGACTTGACCACCGGAGATCAGCCAATCGCCAGCGAAGATGAACGAATTCGCATCGTCGTCAACGGTGAATTCTATGGCTACGAGGCAATCCAGCGCGATCTTGAGCGCTCAGGCCATCGCTTGCGTACTCGCTCCGATAGCGAGATCGCATTGCATCTTTATGAGGACGTCGGGGTACAGTGCCTTCATAAATTGCGCGGTGAATTCGCTTTCGTGCTCTGGGACAGCACACACCGCGCCCTGTTTGCCGCACGTGACCGTTTCGGAATCAAGCCGCTGTTCTATGCATTTCACGGCGTAATACAAGAGAACATCGTGAACATTGCCGTATCGCTGAGAGACATTGGCGTGTGCCGAGGTTCGTCTCCAAACAATCTCGTTCCTGAAGGCGTCCGAACTGAATTGTTCATCCAAGATGACCTTGGCATAGTGCCCGACGTTGAAGTCCAGATGAAATATATGCTGCCCTCATCGCTGAGAAGTTGCCGGAGGAAAATCACTGCTTCGGAAAACCAGCGCATATATGAGGTAGTTCCGCTACCCCAAGTGTCACGATAAGCCTTCTGCTCGAGAATGGAAGGCTCCTTCTCGAAGAAGCCTTCTGACTCGGGAATACCGGCCATGAAGCTGAAGTCTGCTCCCGTTCCAAATGGCGGATCAATGTAGATCAAATCCGCCTTGCCGGCGAACTCGGGCAGGAGCGTGGGCAGAACGTACTTCTTGTCACCCCAGATGAGGCGGTTGCGCCACTCCGGATCATTGCCGGAAGAAGACAGTTTGAGGGTGCGCTGGCGCTCCTGGGCGCTCTCGTTCACGGTCTCAACGGTTTGAAATGGCAGCTCGATTCGAACTGGCGCACGCTTGTTGCCATGCTCGTCGTACTTACCATCCCAGATAAGTTCGGCCATGGGGGATTGAATTGGCGGGGAAGAAGGACATTTATAACACAAGCTTCAACTCAAGTAGCGAAACTTCGATAGGTTTTCCCACTTTTTACTCTCTTGATTCTTGCCTCAATTGATTCCCGAAATTTCAGATCCCAGATTTGAGATTGCCGATTTAGGAACGCCAGCGTGGCAAATCTGACATCTGCAATCTTCAATCTGAAATCGTCGTCAGATGTCCTTCGAAAGCCTCTCGAAAATCCGGTCAAAATCCGCCAGGCTCTCATAACGGATGACAACCTGTCCCTTATTCCCCTGATAACCGATCACGCGCACGCGCATTCCCAGCGACTCGCGCAGGCGCCTCTCCGCGTCGGCAACGTTCGGGTCAACCTTCTTCTCTGGACGCTGCTCCGGCCGGTTCAACTCCGGATTCACCAGCTGCTCCACCCGGTATTTCAAATCCCGCACCGTCCACCCGAGGCGCGCCGCGGTTTCCGCCAGCTCGACAATCGCTTCCTCGGTCGTATGCATCAGGCCCTCAAGCAGAACGCGCGCTTCGCTGAATCCGATCTTGCCTTCACCAACCAGATCGAGCACTCCCTTCGGCAGCTTCAGCATTCGCATGTAGTTCGCCACCGACTCGCGTGATGTGCCGGTGCGCTTACCGATCTGTTCTTGCGTCAGGTTGAACTCGCGGCTGAGGCGGGCAAACGCCTGCGCCTGTTCCAGGCAATTCAGATCCTGACGTTGCAGATTTTCGACGATCGTCATTTCGGCAGCCTGCTCATTGCCGAGTTGACGAACAATTGCCGGAACCGCTGTTTTGCCGGCCAGCTTTGACGCGCGGCATCGCCGCTCACCTAGGACAAGCACGTACCGCCCATTTGTTCCCGGACGGACCACGACGGGTTGCGCCAGTCCGCTTGCCTTGATCGAGTCCGCGAGTTCCTTCAGTGCTTCTTCATTGAACGTACGCCGCGTCTGATAAGGGTTTTCGTCAATCTGATCCAGCGGAATCTCGAGTATTTGATCGTGTGGCTCGGACCGGGGTCCCCATTCGGCGCGGTTTTCGCCGGATGGGGTGGAGGACATTCCTGTCTGCGCTGCCGTGGCATGCCCCCCATCAGTGGGGTGCCCCATCCTAACCCGGTTCTGGTTAGGGTGGGGATTTTCCCGCGCCGCATTCAGCTCACCAATTTCACCACTTTGCGGACCCGGAGAGGGCACAAGCTCCGGGCCAGCATCTGGCAGTGGCGGAACCGCCACTGCCGAAGAACCCGATGTTGGAATCACCACTGGCGGCGGCAGCACGTGAGCAGGAGGCGCTGCGGTTGCCGCAGCAGGCGCAGCCGCAACCACCCGCGGCCCGGAAGGCAACAACGAATCCAGACCTCGACCTAATGCTCTCCGCTTCTCCGCTGGCTTGTGCTCTTCAATAGCAGCCATCAACGCTCCCCTCAAACATTATATCGTGTTACGATACATTATTTTTCCCGGTCGAAACGTCATCCCTTCAAATTCATCGTGACCAGTTTGTTGCGATCACGCCAGCGTCGCCAGCGCGGAGCGTTCACCACTTGCTTCTCTTCGTCACGCGAGGATTCCTGTGCCGGCGCTTCCTCTTTCGCAGGTTCCGGGAAAGCGACAAACTCTGGCATGCGTTTCGCCAAGATTTCCTTTGCCAATTGAATGTAGGTTTCGGCGCCACGCGACTTCGCGTCGTAGAGAAGCACCGGCTTGCCGTGGCTTGGGGCTTCCGCCAGACGCACATTCCGCGGGATCGTCGTGGCAAGAAGCTTCTCACCGAAAAATCGCTTGAGCTCCGCCGTCACCTGCTGGGCCAGATTCGTGCGGTCATCAAACATGGTCAGAAGAACGCCCTCGATCTCCAGCGCCGGGTTGAACGATGCGCGAATGCGTTCGACCGTGTCGAGCAATTCGGAAATACCTTCGAGCGCGAAGTATTCGGCCTGCATTGTGATCAGAATCGAATCCGCAGCGACTAGCGAATTCAAATTCAATAGATCAAGCGCGGGCGGACAATCGATCACAATAAAGTTAAATTTGTCGCGAACCGGAGCCAAGCCTTCACGCAACCTGAACTCACGCTTATCAGCATCGATCAGCTCGAAATTGATGCCAACCAAATTCTTGTGTGCCGGCAGAACGAAAAGATGTTCGAGCTCGGTCTTCTGCAATGCGGACAAGACATCGCATTCTCCAACAAGAAGCTTGTAGGTGCTGTTTCGCTCGGGATCTTTGCCGAGTCCGACGCCGCTGGTCGCGTTCGATTGCGGATCACAATCAACGAGCAGCGTGTTTAGCTTGGCCGAGGCGAGCGAAGCCGCCAGGTTGATGGCAGTCGTAGTTTTCCCGACGCCACCTTTTTGATTGGCAACGGCGATAATGCGGGCCATATTCAGTTTTCGTGGAGTACCAGAGACTTGAAGGCCAGCATAGTGCGGAACTTCGCCAATTGCAATGCCGGATTGCAGTGCATGCTGCTTTGCGTTCTATTCCTTTGAATCGGCGGCAACTTGTCGATTTTCGGTCCAAGCTTTCCACACTCGGCATTGCTGTACTGAAGTCGCCTGTGGCACGCGGGACTTTCTCGAGACAATGTTCCACGTGGAACACTTTTTCGTCTTGCCAGTTTTTCTAGGAAGAGCGACCTAAAAATTGTCCTTGGTTCGAATGGAAAGCATTGGAGTTTTGCCAGCTTAATGTTTCCATGTGTAAGTTGGAATGACCAAGAGAACTCTCCAAGAGACATTTGTGTTCACGTGGAAACAAAAACCTAGGCCCCATCCCTCAAACTTAGGGAATGTCCTTCGGAGCTTGGTTGGTTTTGATGTTCCACGTGGAACATTTTAGGCATGTCTTTTGAAGATGGCGTGCGAAGCACGTTTGTCCCAAAGTGCAGCAGAGTTGGAATTCCTCGTCCGATGTGTTCCCCTTCGAAAAGTTCTCTAATCTCGTGGCCTTTACTGCCCATTTCATAACAGCCAACCCTTGGCTAAAGGCACCGGCCCACTAAAAGTATGCGGCGTTGAGAAAGTGGAATTGGGATCCGCGTTCCCCAGAGGAGGTTCGGCAAAACGCTCCGAGCTGCTTGCTCTTGCCCGGCGCCAACAAGAAGAGCCAGCAAGCCATCGCGGTTAATCAGATCCATTGCCCTGGGCAGAACGTTGTCGAAATGCTCAACGGCGCGCAAAGTGACAAGGTCGGCTTTAGTCTTCACCTCTTCGGCCCTTATTGGCAGAACCTCTACGCCGTCCAGATTTAGAAGCCGCGCCGTCTCACGCAGGAACGCGACCTTCTTGTGATTCGATTCGACCAGCGTCACATTCAATCGGGGTGCCCATATCTTCAGCGGAATTCCCGGAAAGCCGGCTCCCGAGCCGATATCTATGGCAGAACTTTTGACGGCCATAGGCTCGGGGAAGAGCTGGCAGGCAGCGAAAAGAGATTCGCCAAAGTGGCGCGTGCAGATTTCTTCCGGATCGCGAACTGCCGTCAGATTGATCTTTGCATTCCACTTCAGCAGATGATCGAGATAAAGAGATAGCTGCTTCGCCTGCGCACCGGAGAAAACAGGTCCGTTAATAAAGGGAAGCAGTAGGTCTCCGATGCGGTCGATGTCCATTCGAAGAGAATTGTAAGCCTAATGGCAAAAGCAGAACCGATAGGAATAAACCAAACTATCCGCCGACAAAGTAACGTGGGGAGTACACCGTTAAGCAATACTCTAACTGTGCAACAGTGGAAAATTACGCGATTAGATTGCTTCGCCCGCAGTTCAGATTGGCGTCGAGCCTCATAAAAGTGGGAAGGAATGACAGCTTTTTCTTCAGTTTCAGAAAACGCATTGAGCTTTATACTATTTCTGCAAATTTCGAATCAATATGTTTGCGGGAAACGACAGCTACTGAGGACGAAAGCGAAAACTCCCAACAGCAAAGAGCGCGTAAGAGCGGGGCAATACGCCAAACGGGGATTGATTTAGCTGGTCGGAAACTGAGAGCCTCCACCAACGACTTGCGGGATCGGCTTTGTTTTTGCTTGCATACGACGAATCATGAAGAACCAGAGCGCTGCCAGAAGACCTAACGGCGCGAGATTCATTAGCCACTGCGAAGTGTCGCCGCTCGAGTCTGCATACCAGACCTCGACGTTCTTCTGTTGCAGCGTCGTCAGCATCTGCTCTTGACTTGCAGGGACAACTACCGTGAAAGCACCACCACTTCCGTAATTGCCACTGGCCCGCGAGCGAGCGATGGTGACCTTTGCAACATTTCCAGCATTTATTTGCGACACGAATTCTGAATAGCTGATCTCTGGCGTGTGTTGCGCCTGCGTGTTGCCGTTTCTTGCGACTCGCCATAACAACACGGCGGAGACGAGGATCACTGCCCAAAATATAAGGGTCTTAATGCTTGTATTCACCGGGCACTCCGATTGAGCAATTGGGACAACATCATAACCCACATTCTAGCTTCGCCTTCCACTGCGACAGCTAAATGCGACTTACAAAGAAGAATCGTTCACGCCGCGAGGCCAAAGCCCCTGTGTAGTACGCAGGCGCTGAGCATGGTCATCAGCACCTGATCGATGGCGACGCGTGAACCTTCATCCATGGCGGAAAGACTGTCTAAAAGGCCAATTACTTTTTTCTGATCGAAGAACGGGATAGATTCGAGGACGGAACCGCGAAGCGTATCGTTCACCAGCGTGCTCAGCTTTTCTTTCGGATTCAAAGTCGCAGGCGGACTCAGAAATGGATGTTTCTGTCTGCGATAAACGGTGTCGGTGATCACGTCACGGACTGCCTCGCGCAGGACGTATTTTTCAGTCATGCCATTGATTTTTTGGCGCACAGGTTGTGACCGAATCATTTCGACAACGTGGTGATCGAGGAAGGGCACGCGTCCCTCGACGGAGTGGGCCATTTCCATGCGGTCCCCCAGCATAGTAAGGATGTAGCCGGGCAATAGGGTTTTTGACCAGAGATAGAGAGACTGGTTGACCGGGTCACGTCCAGCGAGCTGACCGCGAACATCAATCCCGCTCAGTAAAGCGTGGTAGCTGTCGCGCTGACCATATTTTTCGATGAAGTCTGCTGCCCACAGTGGCTGCATTTTGACCGAACGGGTTGAGAACGTTTCGATCCACGACGGGACGAATCCCAAAATGCGTTTGACATTTTCGAGCGGCATTGCCTCCCCGTCAGGCAGAAGAAGGCCGCGGGAGACGGGGTTGAGTCGATCGAGGTCCTGCAGGAGCAGGGCAACTTGAGCAGGCTCTTGGCCATTCTGGTTGTAAAGCAACATGTCGCGACGAAAGTGTGCGTAGCCGCCGAGGATCTCGTCCGAACCTTCACCGGTGATTACGACCTTATAGCCGGCATCTCGAACCGCGCGGCTGAATAAATATTTGGCTACGCCGTGGGCGTTGAAACAGAACGTTTCCGACTGAAGGATCGCTCCCGCGAAATTATCGGCAAGATCATCCTGACGGATTGGAATCGGGGAAAAATCGGCGCCGACTTTCACAGCCATTTCTTTTGCTTCTTTCTCTTCGTCGTAGTCGGGACGATCGAAAGTAAGCGTGAAAGCCCGGATCGGGTCTGGGTGGTGCCGCGCCGCGAGTCCGATGACAGCGCATGAGTCCAGGCCACCGCTGAGATAGCAACCGACTGGGACGTCAGCGCGGAGCCGCAGGCGGACGGCCTCTTCGAAAGTCTCACGGAATTCGGCGGCGTAATCGGCATCAGAGCGCCGGGATGTGCTGGTCTCGGCCTTGGGGTAGTGGAAATCCCAATACTGGTTCAACTGAAAGTGTTTGTCGCTTGCGATCACGTAATGGCCGGGCGGGACCTGAAAGACGCCGTCATACAACGTACGTACCTGGTGTCCCCCGAATTCAGCAGAATGAGATACGGATTCGAGGTCCCAACGTGCCGGAACGCCAGCGGCAAACAGGGCTTTGACTTCGGAGGCGAAGTACAGCGTCTACAAAATCCAATAAGTTCACTTGGAACCAGCAGCACGTTTCCTATGATGAAGAATACTTAAACATATTCTTCGATCAAAAAGATGAACAAGGCAAAAGATATGCGCGACGCGACTTGACTGCCGGCATGGACAGAGCTTCAAAGAGTCAAATCTATACATGGAAAGGGATCACTCCACCGCCCAGCCGCTGTTGGGCAATGACAAAAGACAAGATGGATGCTTTGGAAGCGGCGGGAAAAATCCATTGGCCGAAGAAAACTAGTGGGATGCCGCGTTTAAAGCTATACCCCGAGGTTTTGCCAGGCGTTCCGTTGCAAGACCTGTGGCCCGACATTCCACAACTGCATAATATGTCTGCCGAACGCCTTGGCTATCCCACTCAAAAACCAGAAGTCCTCTTGGAGAGAGTA
>QHZW01000174.1 GCA_003224815.1 Acidobacteriota bacterium
TGTTGATGACGAAGAAAGCATCCGGCGGCTTTGCACGACAGTGGCCGAAGGCATGGGTTTCACCGCCACGGAGTCTGCCACGGGCGAAGACGCGCTCGCTCTTCTTGAAGAGCAACCCGTCCACATCATTCTGACCGATCTGGTTATGCCGCGCATGTCCGGGCTGGAGTTTCTGGAGCGAGTAAAGCGCTTGTTGCCGCGCGCCGAAATCGCCGTCATGACCGGACACGGGTCAATCGAGACGGCAGTTCAGGCAATGAAGCTCGGCGCCTACGACTACATTTCAAAGCCTTTTTCGCCGCTGGAAGAACTGCGCCTCTTCCTGCGCCGCATGGCGGACAAAATTGAGCTTGTCGAAGAAAACCAATTTTTGCGTGAACGCGTGGACAGCGAGACCGGCTTACATGGAATCGTCGGGTCCACGCCGAAAATTCAGGACGTTCTGCGGATGATCGCGCGCCTGAAGGATACACGTACGCCGGTCCTGATTGCCGGCGAAAGCGGCACCGGTAAAGAGCTGGTTGCGCGGGCCATCCACTTCCGTGGCGGGTTCGCCAATCGCCCGTTCGTTGCTGTGGATTGCGGTTCACTCGTACCCACGTTGATCGAGAGCGAACTCTTTGGTTATGAAAAAGGGGCCTTTACCGGCGCGATGCGCTCCAAGCCCGGCCTATTCCAGTCCGCCCATGGGGGCACAATTTTCCTCGATGAAATCGGGGAACTTCCACTGGAAATGCAGGCCAAGCTTTTGCGCGTACTTCAGGAAAAGGAAGTGCGTCCGGTCGGCAGCAATCAGCGAATCAAAGTTGACGTACGCGTGATCGCCGCCACGAATCGCGATCTGGAAGCCGAATACCGCGCCGGCCAGTTCCGTAAAGATCTTTACTTCCGCCTTAATGTTGTAACTATTCAACTGCCCTCGCTACGCGGGCGCCGCTCCGATATCCCCATGCTCGTGCACTGGTTCCTTGATCGTCACGCCAAAGGCTCTGGCACTCAAGTGACCGGGGCGGCGATGAAGTCTCTCATGCAATACGACTGGCCGGGAAACGTTCGGGAGTTGGAAAACTGCATTGAACGGGCGACCGCACTGGGCGACGGCAAGTTGATTGACATGGCCGACCTGCCTCCGGTCATTTCGTCTCATACGCCAATCCTCGAGCCGGGCGTTCCCAGTTCGCCTCAGACCGCACTTTCATCAAACGATCTCGAGGACATCGAACGGGCTACTATCCAGCGAGTTTTCGAGCAGGTGAACGGCGACAAAGTTATGGCAGGGAAGATGCTCGGCATCAGTCGCGCGACTTTGTATCGCAAGCTCAAGCGCTACAACATAGGTTCCCATCCCGACATTGCCGCCGCAAGTCCGCGCCTGCAGTAGCGTGAGACTGTGTTTCATTGTGAGACAAGACCAAGGATTCCGTTGCGCGGAACAACACTCGTCTCTGTTGATTCAGTCACTTAGCTTCGGATTGCTTTGGCCGGGTTCGTGCACCTGCGACTCAGGCCCATCTGGAGGCGCCTTCTGCGCAGCCGTCCGGCCGAACGCGTTTAAGACATGCCACACCAAGAGACAGATCGCGGGACCCTGTGGTCAAGGTGGCGCCGGCTTCATCGTCTATACGTCACCATAGCGACCGAATTCGTGCTGGAAGCGCCTCTTTGTCCCGAACTGGAGCAGGGCTTGGAGGTCCCATCGGCGGAATGGGACTCGGCAGCGGAGTCGTGGTTTGCGGAGATGGACCGGCGAATCCAGATCCATCATCTTCGCCAATTCGCGCAGAATTCAGCGCAAATGAACGAGGATGCGCTGCGCGACTTCATCGCTCATCACCTGAACAAAATAGAGCGCACTGCCCAGGACCGCGACAAGCTCGATTTCCTGCTGGTGCAGTTCTTCTCGCAACGGTCTTCGTTAAGTGCAACTGATCCTGATCCCGGCCTCGAGCTTGTGGCGAAAGCCCTCGAACCGGTTCTTGGCGAGTTTGAGATTACCGCGCCGGAGTTTGTTAGCCGCATCGACGATGTATCGCGTGAAGCATTGGATATGCAAAGCCTCAAGGCCATGTTTACCGCGCGGATTATCGAGCGCGGGCGTGAAATCAAAGCTGGGTGCGGGGACAACTTCTTCGATCCCATCGCGCTTGCAGCTTTCACCCGCTTCGGGTTCCTGACTCGCCGGAGATTTTTCCGCCTGATGCATGACGATCTGAATCGCATTTTTGATGGCCTGCGGGAACTCGAATCTCGCGGTGTAGCAACGCTCGACTGCCGAAAGGCGCAGTTCGCTGCCGATGAACCCGTAGCCCGCTTGCGTTTGATTTGCCAGTCGTGGCGCGTCATGTTTCATGCCGAGTATTCGTCCGGCCAGCCACTCGCTCTTCTCGTTGACCTGCGAACCGCCGTTGAGGCGGCATTGGCGCAATCATCCGGCACCTCGCCGAAAGCGAAAGCCGCGACAGCATCATCGGGCACGGGAGTAGAGTTCGAAGTCTCTGCTAGCCTGGCAGCACCAGAAACAAAGTAGTGAGGATGGACGCTTCAATGGAGTCGTGGCAATGAATCGCCAAACAGTTGTGATCGTCACGGACGAACCCGAGTTCTCGGCCGCCGTAACCCGTCGGTGGTTGGCTGAGAAGAACGTGCCGTCGTTTATCTTGGCCGAGACCAACTGCCCCAGCGAAGTTCAGTCGGGCAATTTTGATCTCGCGGTTGTGGGTGGTGTTGCAACTGAAGTTCTCGATCCCGTTCTCGAAACGCTGAAAAGCACTGGGAAACCCGTTACTCACATCTCACGGCTAAAAGGATGCGCGGCGCGTGAAGTCATTTCAATAGCCGAGGTTCAGGGCTGGCCTGATCTGCTGATTCTAGTTGCTCATCAGATTCTGAAGCGCGCCCGCATCGAGGCCGATCTCGTTAAATTGCAGGACAAGTGCGTGCAACTCGAACACCAAGCTGCGCTCGGGCGCTATATCCTCGATGTCCGCCACAATCTGAATAATGCGCTGACTTCGATTTTGGGCAACTCAGACTTGATTCTGCTCGACGCTCCGACTTTGCCTGCTGCTCAACGCTCGCAAGTTGAAACCATTCGCAACATGACCATGCGCCTGAACGAAATCGTGCGGAGATTTTCGTCTTTACAAAAAGAGATGCAACTCATTGAGCAGCAGACGAAGAAGAAGCCGGTGGAAAAGAGTGCCACTGCGGGCGCATAAAAGAGTGCCTCTACTTGATATCAGATATTCTGAACTGACTCCGTGCTCCGTGCCGAATATGGAGCACATCAACGTGACTCGACTTTCTCGTTATTCGAAAAATCAATCGATACACGTTTGGCTTGTTCCCATATAAGAGTTGTCTGAGTTTCCTGTTTTCCGGCGCTGTCGGACAACGACCAGGCATATTGTGGAGGCTCAAGATGGTCTCGCCCAGGCCAAAATACCAGTTCTTCGCTCGCTCTGACTCTTCTGCACGAATGTGTTCGTAAATCTCCATCAGATCGCGTTCGGCGCGCGCCGAAATCTTAACGCGATAGGCCATATTTCGCTTCGAATTCCTTGAAGAACTCCTCTGCCGGGCGGCTTCTGCCCTTTCGAACATCTTCAAGACCTTGACGGATTCCTTCGCGTGCATCTGCGCGAGCGGCGATATCGAGGAGCCGTTGATACGCCTCGGCGTCCTGAATGACAGCCGCCGCTTTGCCGTTTACTGTCAGCACTACCGGACGCTTACTTTTCTTGATCTGCTTTAGAAACTCGCTCGAGCGGCGGCGAAACGTAGTCAACGGCTGGATGTCGGTGGAAATGTTGAGCATGGCTCAGTATAGCACC
>QHZW01000175.1 GCA_003224815.1 Acidobacteriota bacterium
CACCAGCGTAGGCCGTCGAGATAAATGGCGCAGGCCTCGAGCGGATTGTGGAAGGGCACGTCTTCAGCCGTGGCGAAATGACAACAAAGCCTGAGCGGCTTTAGCCGCTCAGGTCGTAACTGGGTCAAGCGACGAAGGCTATCATGAAGAAAATTCTCGTGACAGTGTCTGGCGGATGTGCCAACGTGATAGAAGAAACCGTGCCCGAGGGATTTGAAGTAGAGATCATTGACTTCGATGATATCGAAGCCGGTGACAATTTCCCGTCGATTCAATCTCTGAACTATTGTCTCCAAAACGATCTGTACCGAGCTCCACGCTCTAAGGCGTGACGCAGGCTTGCGATGTGGCGACCGCAAGCCTATCGGTTTTCTGCTGTGCGCTCGTTGCTACGGATTTGCACAACTTGATAGTTCCCTTTCGCGCCAAAGCGAAGTAAGCCCGAGTCCCTGAGCGCCTGGAGTTGTTGTCGGATTTTGGGACGCACATTCTGATTGCTCGGATGTAGCGCCTTCAGCTGCGGCTCGAAGGCGTACATCTCCTGTAATGTGAACTCCGGCTTGCCGAGCTGACGCACGGCCCGGAGTACATCGAGTGCCCACCCGCGTAAAGAAGGCGGAATCTCTGCAAGCTGCTTCACACGCGAAAACTCTTCACGCACGAATCTCTTTCGAACCGGCATCCCTGCTGAGATCATCGGGATTTTACCGTCGGGCGGTATTTCGGCAAGCAGGATGTTGCATCCGACCCATCCAGCGCGACGGGCATTAGGCCCGAGCGGGTTCCGCTTTTCGACAACAAATAACTTACCCATTGTCATTTCTCCTAACTACATCCACTTGTACTTCCGCAGCTCATGCACTTATAGCAACTGCCGTTGCGGACCATGATTGAGCCGCAGACGTGGCATGTGGGCGCGTCTCCAAGGTCAATCATTTCAGCGAGGGCGTCCGCCGCATGAATGCGGCTCGTCGTTGGTCGTTGGTCATTGGTCGTTGGCAAAGGCGGCTCGCCTGCCGCTCGCCCGGAAGCCGAATCACCGGCTTCTGGCAACTGGCTGCTGCCAGCTGCCAGCTTGGGTCTCAGGTTCTCGAACAATAACTGCTGCTGACCGGTCAAGAAGCGAAACTGCAGCCAGCGGAAGATATAGTCCATGATCGACTTGGCAAAGCCGATGTCGGGATTGTTGGTCCAGCCGCTGGGCTCGAAGCGCGTGTGCGCAAACTTTTCGCATAGCATCTTCAAGGGCACGCCATGTTGCAGCGCCAGCGAGATTGCGCAGGAGAAGCTGTCCATGAGTCCGGAGACGGTGGAGCCTTCCTTGGCCATGGTGATGAAGATTTCGCCGGGGTCTCCGCTCGGATAGAGGCCGACGGTGATGTAGCCCTCGTGTCCGCCCACGTTGAACTTGTGGGTGATGGACATGCGCTCTTCTTCGAGCTTGTGGCGGACGGCTCGCGGCGGCGCGTGCAGGTCCTGCTCCTCGATCATGGCTTGTATGGCTCTGACAGTTTTGTCGGAGGCTTCGGCGGTTTTCGTTCCTGCGGCCGAGAGCGGCTGCGACTTCTTGCATCCGTCGCGATAGACAGCAACCGCCTTCAGGCCGAGCTTCCAAGCCTGGATGTAGGCTTCCGAAATTTCTTCCACGCTCGCCGACTCAGGAAGGTTCACCGTCTTCGAGATTGCGCCGGAGATGAACGGTTGCGCGGCGGCCATCATCTTCAGGTGTCCCATGTAAGCGATGGAGCGCGTGCCCTTGGCCGGCTTAAATGAGCAATCGAACACGGCGAGATGCTCATCTTTCACCAGCGGCGCGCCTTCGATGGTGCCAGTCGCGTCGATATAGCTGACGATGGCATCGGTCTGATCATGCGTGTATCCCAGCTTGAACAATGCCGTTGGCACAGTGTTGTTCACGATCTTGATCATGCCGCCGCCGACCAGCTTCTTGTATTTCACCAGCGCCAGGTCGGGCTCGATGCCGGTGGTATCGCAATCCATAAAAAATCCGATCGTTCCTGTCGGAGCTAGAACTGTAACTTGGGAGTTGCGATAGCCGTGCTTTTCGCCGTGGGCGAGAGCTTCGTCCCAGCAAGCCTTGGAGCCTTCGAAGAGAGCACTCGGCACATTCGTTTTATTGATGTTATTTACAGACGCCCGGGCATGGTTTGTGTCGAGCTTTGCTCGACCGGACGGGTGAGGGCACCCGTCCCTACGTGGGCTGTGGTGAAGCCGAGGTTCGTGTCGCCGAGGCCTTTCTTAGTCGGCTCAATTGCGAACACCAGCGGTGGGCAAAGTTCGGCGATTCGGCTGGACTGCAAATACGCTTCGCCGCACATGATTGCGGTTACGCAGGACGCGTAATCGCGTCCGCCATCGGAGTCGTAGGGCAAGCCGCAAGCCATGAGCAGTGCGCCGAGGTTCGCGTAGCCCAAGCCGAGCGGACGATAATCATGCGAATTCTTCATGATCATCTCGGTCGGATAGCCGGCGTTGTCCACGAGAATTTCCTGCGCGGTGATCAGGATGTCCACGGCATGACGATAGGCTTCGACGTCAAACGTCCCGTTGGGCGCGAACTTCAGCAGATTCATGCTCGCAAGATTGCACGCTGAATCGTCGAGGAACATGTACTCGCTGCAAGGATTGCTTGCATTGATGCGCACAGTATTCTTCGAGGTGTGCCAGCGATTGACGGTGGTGTCGTATTGCATGCCGGGATCGCCGCAGCGCCAGGTCGCGTCAGAAATTTTGAACATCAGATCTTTCGCTTTGAAAGTCTTGACCGGGCGACCGTCTTTCACAGCGCGAGTCGAGAAATCGGCGTCGCGCAGGACGGCGTACATGAAGTCGTCAGTTACGCGGACGGAATTGTTGGCGTTCTGGAAGAAAATGGAGCTGTAGGCTTCGGCGTCGGGAGAAGATCCGTCGTATCCGAGCGAAACCAGGGCGTGCGCTTTGGCTTCTTCTTTGGATTTGCACTCGATGAACTCAACGATATCGGGATGATCGACATTGAGGATGACCATCTTGGCTGCGCGGCGGGTTTTGCCACCCGACTTGATCACGCCGGCAAAGGCGTCGAAACCTTTCATGAAGCTGAGCGGACCGCTCGCAGTGCCGCCGCCGCTGAGCGTTTCATTGGACGAACGGAGAGGAGAAAGATTGGTGCCAGTGCCTGATCCCCATTTGAAGAGCATACCTTCCGTCTTGGCGAGAGTGAGGATGGAGTCGAGCGAATCGTGCACCGAATTGATGAAGCAGGCCGAGCACTGCGGCTTCTTGTATCCGGTGACGCCGAATTCGACGCGGCCGAGAGCGGGGTTCCAGTGCCAGTTCTGGCCGTCAGAGTTGGGTTCGATGCGGTCGCAGCCAACGTTGAACCACACCGGCGAGTTGAACGCGGCGTACTGCCTAATAAGAAGATGGACGAGCTCGTCGTGGAACGTTGCGCCGTCTTCCGGAGTGCGGAAGTAGCCCTGCGCCAAACCCCAGTCGCGGATGGTTTCAGCGACGCGGCCGACGAGCTGGCGGACGCCGGTCTCGCGCTGCGGCGTGCCGACTTCGCCATGCAGATATTTCGAGGCGACGATGTTGGTCGCAGTCATCGACCAGTCTTTGGGGACTTCGACGTCTTTTTGCTCGAAAATAATTCCACCCTTCGAGTCGGTGATTTGCGCAAGGCGCTTTTCCCATTCGACTTCGTCGTACGGAGAGACGCCCGCCTTGCTGAAGAAACGGCGGAAGGTCAGGCCAGAAGTTTTCTTCGGAGTTGACGGTGATGAGGCGGCGGTTGCGGTGGTTTGTTGAGTTTGGGTCTCGGCCATGTCGTTCTCTCTCCCTGACTTTCTGGAATTCAGCTGTGTCGTGTCGTCCCTTGCGGGAGTCCTCTCCTGTCGCTCACTCTCCCCGATACTTCCGTGTCGGGCTTTCATACGCCGCTGCGCGGCTGGTGCTTTACTTCAAATTCCAGCGCCTGAAGGCGCATCATCCATCAATTCCTGTTGGCACGTCTAAAGACGTGCCAGGATACGAACCTCTATGCAACATCCTGTTACGAGCCCTTTTCAGCGCCGTCCTGCAACCAGGTTTGGAAAATTTTGAATGCGACGGAGCGCTCGGTGGAGTCTTCGATGACCGCATAGCGGACAAAACACTTCCCGTCTTCAAGTCTCTGCCGCAGATGATTGCCCGGGAGAAACAAGCGACCGAGGGCCATGCCAATGTCGTCGGTATCTGCAATATGAAAGAGCGCCAGCATGCGCTTGCCTACGGGCGAGGACGCCCGTAGCTCCACCGTCGTGGTGGGAGGGATGATCTCTTCGCCTAACGCAAAGATTCCTGGCTTTGCCGGGGCAAGTAGAACGCTGAAACTGGAGTCACAGCGGAACCAACGCGACCATTCCAGACGGAGGTGGTCAAAGCTGGGCTGAATCCCGTTCCGAGCCAGCGAATCGCTGACCAGCTGCGAAATACCTTCCATCCTGGCCCCCTCCATCTCCTGACCTTCGAAGGGTTACGTTCGGCACGGGAGTTGATCCCTGGAACGATCACCGCGGTTGTTGTAGTGCGAGCGCCGCCAAGGTCACCTCTGGCCAGAAGCGCCGCCCGTATCTTCTATTTAGCTGTCGAACTTGCGCCGAACGACCCCATCCACAAAACCCAGAATCGGAGTCAATTTCAGCGATTTTGTTGCCTCTGGGATAGCAACAGTACTGCTGTATGTTGTACGTGTCAACAACTAATCACTATATATTGTATCGCATTGAATTAACTGGGTGAATGCCCGGTTAATGCCTCAATTTCCACAAACGCTTACGAAGGAAGGAGTTCGGTCGGTGAAAACGACCGATTGTGACCGGTTGAAAATGACCTTCCGTCGCCGGACGAAAATGACCGTGGCGCGTTTTCCGCCAGAATGACGTAGACATCTTCGAAGATTTCGCGTGGGGCAATGCGCAGCAAACCTTCGGAAGACTGCACAAGATAGTCGCCGGGCTTGCCACTGTGGTGACGGCCAAGCGGATCGGTGAACTCTACAAATTCGCTGAGTTGTTTTGCGCGGACAAGAAATCGCGTGCGATAAACATTCCAATCATCGGACATGACAATGCAACTCCATACTCTAGCCTCGAGGCGTATGCCGCGAGGGTGCAGTTTTTTGAATGGAGAACGATGACCAGCCGGCTGGAATTTCGTTCGCAGTGATGTGAATGTACGCGCAGAAAGTAAGGCGGTCAATTCTCAAAAAATTGTGCAATAGCGAAATTCGATGAGCGGCGGCAACGGAAGCGCAAACACGTGAAAGCGGCGATCAGAGCGGCTTCCGCAAAAGTGCAAGAAGGCAGGATGGCAACGATAAAAACGTCACGAAACTTTTCTGGCGGGTTATGCACATGTCAAGCACAGGAAATGCACGACTGAAATCCGGCAGTTTTCTTCGTGGCGCTTGCTCAGTTTTCACGCAGGGATGCGGATGTTATTATGAATGGGACAATTCTGCATTACCACACTCCTCAGTAGCTCAATGGCAGAGCATCCGGCTGTTAACCGGAGGGTTGTAGGTTCGAGTCCTACCTGAGGAGCCAATCTTTTTAAGCACTTGCAAGAACCCCCTTTTCAAATTGGAGCCCGTTGGAGCCCGTTGTGCTTTGGGTTTCACTGGAAAGTTCTCTTCCAGCGGCCAAAATCGCACGTGTCCGCGCATTAATTGCGGCCACGACGCTGGCGGGTATTTGTTGCATATAGACGTTGGCGGTGGTGCGGATGCTAGCGTGTCGCAAAATCTGCTGCGCGTCTTTCATGGTTCCGTAGCGCTGCAGATCGGTTCCCAGGGTGCGTCGCATTACCTGAAAGGTCACAAGCTTTCTGGGAATCCCCAGCCTGTCGGCAATGGGCCAAAT
>QHZW01000104.1 GCA_003224815.1 Acidobacteriota bacterium
GATTTTCTATCCTGGCAATCGTCACCGCCCTGCTGCTGAGTTTTGGGCTTTACGCCGCTCTTGTGATTGCTCCGACCGAGCGGACGATGGGCGACGTGCAACGCATCTTCTATTACCATGTGCCATCCGCGTGGACGGCTTTTCTTCTGTTCATCATTAACTTTGTTGCTTCGTTGCTCTATCTCATTCGCAAGAACATAAAAGCCGATATCCTCGCGCAGGTAAGCGCTGAGGTCGGCGTGGTATTTTGCACCGTCGTTCTCGTCACTGGGCCTATCTGGGCGCGGCCGGTTTGGGGTATCTGGTGGACATGGGATCTGCGGCTCACGCTCACGCTTCTGCTGTGGCTGATTTATGTCAGTTATCTCGTGTTGCGACGATTTTCGACGAGCGGCCAAACGCCCGTACTTGCGGCGGTGCTGGCTGTATTCGGCGCCATAGACGTGCCGCTGGTTTACTTCTCGATCTGGTTTTTCCGCACGCAGCATCCGTCGCCAGTTATCGGCGGCGGGGGATCACTCGACCCGGGCATGGGACGAGTGCTGCTCATCAACTGGGCTGCATTTCTATGCCTGGCATGGCTGGTCTGCTGGACCCGCTACCGGCTCGAAGTCTTCAAGCGGGAAGTCGACGAAGCCCATGCGCTCCAGTTGTTGCCCGAGGTTTCGCGATGAATTCGCTGCACTATCTATATGCCGCCTACATTGCGACTTGGGCGATTCACGGGATGTATCTCTGGATTTTGGCGCGCAAAGCGGGGCAGCTGAAGAAAGAGATGGGGAAGTTGAAAAAAGCAGTTAGCACTCAGCACTCAACACTCAGCTAGCAAAGCGCTCTTGAGTGAATGCAGAGTGCTATTGTGCGAAGTGCCAGCTTGGCACCAGGTCTGCGGGGCCTCGGACGTCGTTCTCAGAGCGCAGGAATTCGTACTCTTCAATCATGGCGGCCACGCCAACCCGTTCGGCTGATCCCTTGGGTTCTACACGAAGCACCCGCGCGATGAAGCGGACCTGCAGCGGTTCGCTCAATGTGACCTGTGACGGAAAGCTCATGGTGACTTCGACCCGTGCGCCGATGTTCATCCAGCGGTTCAGATAGAAGTAGATTCCGCGGGCGCTCACGTTTTCAGTTTCAGTGGCGAATTCGGAGGGAATACCGGACACTCGCACCGAAGCTGGGAGCTTCATCGAGAAGCGCCGCATGACCCGGCGGTCTTTATCGCTTTTTAAAATCGGACCTTGTTGTAGGAGCATTCTGATCGCAAGGCGCATAATGCGCCTTCAAAACGAAAGCCCGGAAACGGTCTAATGCAAGCGTTGCCGAACCGGGGCGGGTTTGCAAGCATTAAGGCCGGAGGGGGATAACGTCGGTTAACGCCCACTTCGGCATACGGGGAGGGACAAAATCAGGGGGAGGGAGCGCTCAATCGATGAGCATTCTACGTTCCAACCACAAACGGCTCGCGAAACTGGAGTATTTTGCGAAATTTTAGTCGCGTCCTCAGTGATGCGAAACATATGTTTGCTTCCAAGCTGCAACGGATTGCGGTCTTTAAAACCTTCTTTCGGAGATAGTTCTGTAGGGGCATCGGCATCTCTGGATGAATACTGGCGCATCAGACTCTAAGACCGGGCGAGAAAGCACATCTGCCGGCTCGCTCAAACTTGACACCGTTTTCACCAGATGTTTAAGTAATTACTTACTTTAGCAATCAGATTGCGGGTGCACGGCCGGGCGATATCAGGTCTGCGAAGCCCGTGTTCCGGGGCAAGCTGCAAGTGCGCTTCGAACTTCTCTCTCTTAATTCTCCAGGAAACGCGAACGCGGAGGGCTCTTAATGGTTAATCGTGGCGGGGTGGGAGCAATTGTGGCACGTGGCCGCGCCCCGATTATTCTGGCACTGCTGGTCCTCGGCAGTTTCGTTCTTCTCAAGCACGATCTTTCGCGCACGGCGCATTCCGCAAATGGGTTGGAAGCCTCTCGTATAAGTTCCACGATGGCAGGGCTTCCCCTGATCTTTGAGCCGAACCGGGGGCAGACCGATGCGCAAGTTAAATTTCTGGCGCGTGGAAGTGGTTACGGACTTTATTTGACCGCGAATGAAGCGGTTCTGGCTGTTCCGGGCGCTGGAAAAGCAGCCGCTCAGAGCGCAACAGCCGTAAGGATGCAATTTGCGGGCGCGAACCGAAATGCCGCAATTGCAGCCGTTCAGCCCCTTCCGGGCCGTACAAATTATCTTTTAGGCAATGACCCTTCTCGATGGCACCGCGATATCCCACAATTTGGCCGAGTTCAGTACCACGATCTATATCCCGGCGTCGATCTCGATTTTTACGGGAAGCAGGGACGCCTGGAGTATGACTTTGAGGTCGGCCCGGGGGCTGACCCGCGCGCGATCAGTCTTCAATTTGCGGGAGCGCAAGGAGTCCAGGTCGCCGCCAATGGGGATCTCGTGCTTCCGGTTGATGGCCGGGAGGTGCGTTTTCAATCGCCGCATGTATATCAGAAGACGGCGTCAGGGGAGCGAGCAGTTGCTGGAAAATTCGTGCAACGGGCAGGGAATCAGGTCGGATTTGAAGTTGGCGTTTACGACCGAAGCAGGACGCTGGTTATCGATCCCGTACTCACGTTTTCAACGTACTTTGGCGGCTCTGGCGCCGAGAGTTGCGCCGCCATCTCCGGCGCGTCGTTCGTTGCGCATTGTCCGGCGATTGCCGTTGACTCAGCGAACCGGGTTTATATCGCGGGAGCAACAGCCGCTGCAAGCGGGTTCCCCGGCGGCGCTACACCCACCAGCCTTGGTCCAGGCGGAGGCGGTGGTGATGTGTTTGTAGCACGTATCAGCAACAGTGGCTCAGCTCGACGTTTATCTGGCTGGGAACACAGCATCATCAACGGATTTTCCAACCACGAGCACGGCATACCAGAGCTCAGCTGCGAGCGCCAACAATCATGCTTTCGTTACTGAACTAGACCCTTCCGGATCAGGCGCGCTGTATTCCAGTTATCTCTCCGGCAGCGGAATCGATACCGCCAGCGACATGGCGCTCGATAATCAGGGCCGAATTTATTTGATCGGTACGACTACTTCCTCGAACTTCCCCAAGACGCAGGGCGCGCTGCAGGGGACGGCGCTAGCAACCAATCAATTCTTCTTCAGCAAGCTCAACACTACCCTCAGCGGTACGAATAGCCTGCTGTATTCGACTTTCATCGGAGGCAGCACCCCGTCAAGCGGAGTGGTGATGGGCGGTGGCATTGCTGTAGACGGTAACTTGAACGTGTATCTTGCCGGCGGCACCAGCTTCACGGACATGCCCGTCGTGAACGCGTTCCAGGGAACGAACTTGGGCGGGGTAGACGTGTGGGCCGCCAAGCTCTCGGCTCCGGCTAGTAATACCGAGCAGTACACGCCTCTGTATGAGACCTACTTCGGCGGCACCGGCGACGAGGTCGCATATGCCGTTTCAGCCGACCCGGGCAACGCGAATCTGTATGTGACGGGCTCAACCACCACGAATGGAATCTCGTCACCAGCGAGTGTGGTGCCGTTGCAAGGGACTTATGGCGGCGGTACCGATGCTTTTGTGGCGAAGTTCGGAGTGCCGACAACCACCGGCACGACCCAGGGATCAGTTCCTTTGACGTATTTCACATACCTAGGCGGGAGCGCTCAAGATGTTGGGCTCGCGATTGTGGCGGACACGAATCAAAACGCCCGCGTAGCTGGATTTACGGCTTCGGGTCCGTTGGCAAAGTCGAACCCGTTGTTTAACAGCCCCGGTGGCGGGATCGACGCCTTCATTGCCCGAATCGTTACGACAGCGACGACCACTACTACAACGAATACCAGCGCGACCAGCATTCTGGGCGGGTCGGGAACTGATCGCGGGACGAGCACCGCGCTGGACGCGTCTTTGAACAGCTACGTGGCGGGAGAAACTGCATCGGGGAATTTTCCCGTTGCTACTGATCCGAGCATCCCAGCGGTGACTCCGTTGCAGGCTGGCCTTTCCGGCACAAGCGACGCATTTATAAGCAAAATCGGGCCTAATACGACAGGATTGAGCTTTGCTTGCTCTGGAACAGGTTGTCCGATCCCGGCGCCATCGAATCCGGCGGTGAATCCGACTCCGGTGGGTGTTGGAAGCACGGTGACATTCACCTATTCGATTTATAACGTCGGCGACCCAGTAACTGGAGTTGTATTTACCGACAACATTGGGACTCCGGCGAATTCCGCGATCACAACCGCCACTGCAAGTTCCGGCACGTGCTCGATCTCAAACGGCACGTCGGCTTTGTGCAATCTGGGGACCGTGAACACATCGAACACGACCACCAGCGGCACAACCACTACTACCTCAACCGCAGCCACGGTGACGATCACCGTTTCGGCGACTGCACCGGCTTCGACAGGCACAACGCCCACGAAGCCGCCCTCGATTGGAAACAGTGGAACGCTGACTGTAGCTGGAACAAACTTTCAGAAGACCGTATCGGGAACGGCATCGGTGAATGACTTTGGGATCCAGGTCACATCACTCAACACACAAACGGTGACTCCCGGAGCGCAGGCGACGTACACCTTAACCGTGACGCCCACAGGATCATTTCCCGAATCGGTTTCACTTAGCTGTGGCACCGGGCTGCCATCGCAAGCACAATGCGCGTTCTCCAATGCGAATCCCATTCCCAATCTCAGCAATGGTCCGCAGAGCAGAACCCTCGACATCACTACGACAGCACGAGTTACAACCCCGGCGAGTCTGTTCCGGCCGAGCGGATTGTTCTACGCGTTCTGGTTCCCGGTTTCAGGCGTAGCTTTGATAGGTGGGGGCCTTTCGCGTAGACGGCGCTGGCTGATGGCAATTGCGCTTACTGCAGTCATGAGCGGAATTGCGCTTCAGGCGGGATGCTCGAACACGAGTAACACCAGCACAACGACTGGCACTCCGGCGGGGACTTACACTATCCCGATCAATGCAACCTCGGGCAGCGCTACCCGAACCACAGCGGTGACACTGATCGTGAAGTAAGGCCTCCAGACTTGGTACGCGACTCTACTTTGCCGGTTTCAGAACAGCAGTGTTGCGCTCATCGCTGGCGATTATTCGATAAAATTTTTTCAGCTCATCAGCTTTGCTGACTGGCACGCTGAGTTCCTTCACTTCGAAAGTCCGCGTGTAGTTCAGCACATTTCCCTTGGCCTCAGTTTTGGAATGATAGCTGGCGAAACCGAACTCAGCGTCGACCGCCTCAGGAAGATCGTCAACCACATACCCGGCAGGAATGGTAATTTCGAAAGAGTCGGTGTCTCGCACCGGCCCTTCAAACTCAACCGGAAATTGACGCGGCTCTTTGGTTTCGAGTAACGCCTTGGATTTCACGCCTATAATGCGAGGCCGCACCAGCAGTAGTCCGCCGGCATTTTTGGCGTAATTCTGCGCAGCAAACGAGTAGCGGAACCCGAATGGCTCGCTGGTTTGGGTGAAGTTAACGATCGAGGCCTTTGTGATTTGAAAATTCGAAAGCGAGCCGGAGACCAATTCTTCAATCGCTTTCAGCCGGTCCTTATCATTGGTTACAGTTCGGAGCTTCCAGCGCTCAACCGCAGCCCTGTCCCCCACCCTGAATTCTTCAACATCTCCGGTCAACATGCCGGATTCAGACAAGGTCAATTTGGCGCTGCGCCGTATGCCATTCATGTCACCGGGCTGCTTGGGCAATTCGACCAGTTCGCCTCCCTCTGGGGTGACGAGTAGTCCGTAGTTCTCCTGCAAATAGCCACCGATTTGGCCGAAGGGAGTCAATTCATTTGTGGGATCAAAGAAAAGCAGTTTCCCCAACGTGGGGTGCTGCATCACTGCGACCAGCGAGGGATCAGAAAGCCCGTCCGGCAACTTGATGGCGAGGATCACGTGATTGAATCCTCTATGCGCCGGTGTTGAAGGCGTGACGGATCCCCGGTCTGTGTTGATTGCGACTTGAAATGAATTCACGCCGATTTCATGCAGCATTGATCCCATCAGAGTTGCTTTATCTTTGCAATCGCCGTAGTGGTGAGTGAAGATTTCAGGCGCTGGATGAGGTTGCCAACCGCCAATTCCGAGCTCAATTGCGACATAGCGAATATCATCCTGCACAAAATTAGCGAGCGCTTTCATTTTGTCCAGAACGTGCGGTTTATCAACCGTGAGCGAGGAGACTTTTTCTTTGATATCGGGGGACGCCTCCACCCGCCCACGCTCCAGGTTCCAGTACCACCTCCCCATCTCCGGCCAGTTGCTGAACTCTTTGTCTTTCGGTCCCTGGGGCGGAAAGAAGGAGATAATCATTTGCCCAAGAAGGCCCTGCATAGGCGGCATTTCTGGTTCTGAGCGAACACCCTTCACATCAGTGACGACCCATTGCCATTGATTGTTGCCGGACTGCGCAGGTTTCACCTCTGGATAATTCAGAAAGGAGCTTTTGTATTCCCAACCCGGGGGGAGTGACAAGGAGTAGTGACTTTCCCGAGCGGGGGCTTCGTTTTGAAAATCCCACCCATCCTGCAAAACGAAAGGGTTTTCCTCGACCTCGTACTCGTATCCAACGACATTGCCCGGATCAGAGGCTGGAATTCGGAGGAGTTTTTCCCGGATATCAGAAATCAGCTCGGCTCCATCGATATTGGGCAGCGACACGTCCGCTGCGTCCTTATCTTTAACTTCATAATCTTTCCCTTGCGCGGGGATGCACCATCCTCGAATAGAGTTGACCTTCTGACCAGGCGAACGGTATGGGACGAATACGATTCCGTACCCGCGCCCATCGGGCCGTAGGATTTTATAAACACGGCGTTCCACGGTCTTGATCTTATCCGTGGAAATAACTGTGACGTTTGTTTCCGAGTACAGCAAGACGGCGTCAGTCTTCTCGTCATGGGCCGGCAACATCGCATTAACTTGGGTATGCACCCATTGCGGAGCATCGCCAGCAAACGCTGGCGCAACCAAGAGGAGAAGGCAGGCCAGCAGAAGGACGCGAGAAAAGAATACGAAACTAATTGCTGGCCGTCGCACTGCCCGGTTGCAAAACGATTTGTTCTTCATCGCCCGTCCTCACTGTCTGAAAAAATGCACGCAGCGCCGGATAATACTTCTGTTGCAGGAACACCATGTCGATATTCAATTTTCGACTCAGGTGCAGACTTCCGTTGCCGGTTTCCGCTTTAAGGGAATAAAGCGCGGCTTTTGCGTCCAGGTTCTGTACCGCCGGAAGGCTGCTGACTTGCCATCCTGCTGGGAGTGTGAAGGTTACGTCATCCTCTGTCTGAAACGGATACGTAAAGTAAATGGGGTGCGTGCGGGCTTCTCGCTCGAATACTTGCTTCTCGCCCGCGGCGAAAATTCCGACCGGCAGAAATGCACGGCGGCCCGCAGATGAAATCCACCCCGGGATCTTCAAAGAATATTCGGCCACTAACGGTGTCGACGAAGCCATCCAGTCAGGTTTGTTGGTGAGCTCGATCTCGCTGCCTGCGGGGATGCACTCTTTGGCCTGGTCCTCTAGCAGTTTTTTTCGATCCGCGTCGTCTTGATGGCGTTCCTCCAGGCGACGCTGCATTGCCTCTAGGCCGGTAAAGGTGATGGTCAGCTTGCCTTCAAGATCGCCAGTGCTTGTGACTGTTACGCTTGCTTTGCGAAGGATGCGCGAGTCGGCACTGTTGGGCAACATGGTCTGTATCCAGGTTCCACCATCTTTATCCAGTCGGAGGCCGGTCACGGATGTCTCCGGCCACTCCAACATTCCATAGGGTGTGAAAGCAGCTCCCGGATCACAGAAAATATCTTTGCCGTCTACTTTCACCAGGACCAAGTTGGCGTCCAGCTTTGAGGAGTCCATTATTGCCGGGTCGAAGAAGTAGTTGCGGCGATCCGAAGCGAAGACCGCATATGCCCCGAAGCCGGCCGCCCTCGCCAAACCTAGAAACAGCCAATTCAGTTCTTGCCCGGTTCCGTACCCGCGCTTCAGGACGTCTTCGGAATGGGAATTTTCTTTCTCTTTGTCTCTTTTCTGTTCCTGTTCAGTCTTTCTGACTTCATATGAGGTATTTCGGATCTGCTGAACCCGTGCATAGATTTTTTGCAGCTTCACGTCCGGCGCGTCGCTGGGCGAGACAATTTGCGCAACGGCAGCCTCTAAAGACTTGGGCTTTCCGACGAAGCCTTCGACATTCCCATTCAGTTTTTTGCCTATGCTCTTCCAGTATTTGGCAGCGTCTCGCTCGAAATCATCGGTGTATGTGAAATCCACGCGCGATTTCAATTCGTTCTCCGGAGGCATGTAATCCTCAGTCTGAAAAGCGGGAACATTATGCACTTCCATGCGGATGACGTGGTCTGGCCCGTCTTTAGGCGGGTCGCTGCCTTCGGGCAACAGATGCCAACTCCAGCGCACGTGCAGGTCGCTGTAATACCCGGTATAAGGCTTAAGTGAAAACTTGCCATGTCTGGTGAACAGCTCGTCACTCAAGATCCAGTGCGAGTCATAGACATAGTGCTCGCTCAAATCTAGGGTGTACGAATACTCGATAATGCAGCCTGGTTGGACGTCCGGCAAAGTGAACGTCTTCACTAGCACCTTTCTACCCTTGGTCTTTTCGACCATCTTGTCGAAAACCTTGGCTTGAAAAGGCACTTCGGAACCGTCCGGGCGGATTGTTTTGGCCCTGATGTTAACTATGTTGAGACCATTTTCCTTGAGGAACGGGATCTCTACATCACCGTACTTGCGCCCCTCTTCTTTGAGTATCTTGATTCGAACGAAGTTGGTCTCGTGAGCGGTCTGACCACTGTCATCGCGATCAACCTGACGGTACAGCATGACCGCTGGTGCGCCAGGCGCTAGGGGATCGCTCGTCATTTTTAGTTCGTCGGGGGTGATCGGCGGCGGACCTTCAGCCAGGGTCAACTTAGGGGTTATAGGCACAATCAGGAAAAGAAGGACTGCCCAACGCGTGAAGGTCATCTGCTGTCTCCGTAAACTGAAGCGCTTGCTCGCAGCTGGTGTTACGCACATCCAGCTACTTACGTGGGGAGCTAGAAGATAGTACGGGTTTGCGAATCAGTCAATAGGGACAGTGCAAAAACGAAAATGGCGGGGGTGCGGTTAGTAAGGATGGAAAAACCGGGCGTAACACCGGCTGAATGACTGACGATTGCCCGCGAAAGAGAAATTTCCTTTAATTACTCTTCAATAGAGGCGTAAATCCGGTCGCACAAAGCGGTGTCGGTCGGCTGGTTGCGCGATTGATTCGGCGGAGCCGCTAGTCTGCCGCGACTTGAGTTTTAGCCGCCTCTTTTTTGGCGCGGTTGGGCGGCAGACCGGCGTCCCGAATTTTGTAAAGAAGCGCGCGATAGCTGATGTTCAGCGTGCGCGCCGCCTGCTTGCGGTTCCAATGGTGATTGTGAAGCACCTTGAGAATGATCTTGCGCTCCAACGCACGCGTGGCCTGGCGTGTGAGCTTCTTTAGCGAAATCGGACCGTCGAAGTTGATATCTGGGCTAAGCAGATCGGAGTCGCGCGGTTGCAAGTCGGCACTGATTACGTCTTCAGTGCCGAGAATTACGTAACGCTTGATCAGGTTTTCAAGTTCGCGGATGTTGCCGGGCCAATGATACTTCTGCAAAACTTCCATCAGCTCCGGAGTCACAGGTCGGGCTTTGCAGTTGTACTTGCGGTTGTAGTGCTCAAGAAAGTATTCGACCAGCGTGGCAATATCGCCGCGGCGCTCGCGCAATGGCGGCATGTACAGATTGACGACATTGATGCGATAGAACAGGTCTTGCCGGAAAGTGCCGTTTTCGATCTCGTCTTCCAGGCGGCGATTGGTCGCGCACACGATGCGTACTTCAACCTTCTTGTCGGCTTGAGCGCCAATACGGCAGAACTGGCCATCTTGCAAGAGCTGCAGAAGCTTCGACTGCAGCGGCATGTCTAATTCAGAAATTTCGTCGAGGAACAGGCTTCCGCGGTGGGCCATTTCCACGCGTCCAGGCTTCGATCCGTAGGCTCCGGTGAAGGCGCCACGCTCATAACCAAACAGTTCGCTCTCAAGCAGGGTACCGGGGATCGCGGGACAGTTCACTTTGACAAACGGGCCGGATTTCCAGGGAGACAGCGAATGAACCAGGCGGGCGATGATGTCTTTGCCAGTTCCGCTCTCACCGTGAATCAGCACCGGGACGTTAGCTGCAGCGATTTTTGCGAGCCGATCGCGAAGGGCCTGCATGGCTTCGGAATAGCCAAAAACGACCGCCTCGGGCGGAATTTCGCCGAGGGACTGTACCAGAGAACTGACAGAATTTGTCACTGCGCTGGACATATCGATCTGCGGCTCCTTCGCCTGAGCCAATGAGTGCACCCCAGCGGCCAAAGCGGTCCAGAGAGATCCAAAAAGGGACTACCGATAGAGCAAAGGATTCTGCTGCAATTACTTACAAGACGAGAAACGAAGGTAGTGGAACTGAGCACGGACAGGCTCTAACCGAGGAAATTCAAGAGTTTGAGTAGGAAAAAAGTTTCACACCGAAGAAGCAACTTTCCTTCCCGAAGCGGCACGGCGCATTGCAGCACTCAGCAGAGGCTGGGCGAATTTGACGCCGATCAGGTGGTAACCCTCACCATGAGTTACCCGAACAATTTTGGCGCGCAAATTTCGGGCGCTCTTCGGAACCGGAGCGGAAGAGGCCAAAGGCGCGCTAGGGATTTCGAGCGAAACCTGTGTTGCTGGCCGAAGAGAACGATGCACAGCGATCAAGGCCCCGCCGGCCGATATGTTGATGGCCGTGGCAAACTCAAGAAAATCTTTGCCGCTGTTGTCCTTGCTGCGAACGAAAACGGGAATGGCAAGAGGCAGTCGAATCCACTCGCGGCGTTCGGTTCCCGACTTGTGGCGCTCCAAATCCTGTCCCCTGTTCAGCTAGAAAGTGATACTAGTGGCACCTCATGGGCCAAACTCATGATGAGAAACGGCAAAGAGGATAGTCAAAGGAAAGGCGAAGCTATCGAAATGGCAAAAGTCTTGTGTTTTGTACGACAACTTTGGATTACCTGCCCTCTTTTGTGTTAAATTGCGCCGTTTTCCTGGATCTTGGATTGGAAAGGATTTACCGAAAGTGACCAATATTTTGCATTTTTCATTGACACTGGCACTGCACTTACCCTAGCATTCCGTTATCGGCTTTCAGCTGGCCACCTGATGTGATGCTGTTCCCCTCCCCCCTAAATGCCACTGGCCCAACGTGTCGGAGAGAGCTTAAGTGTCATCGTTGCCCAAGCAAGCGACTGTAACCAACGCAATTGAACCTGCAGCGGGTGAAGTCACCTCCAAGCCGGATATGCAGGAGTATGCGCAGCTTCGGGAACGATATCTGCGCACCACAAATGCGTTGGCCTCCGCGGCACACGATCTCAAAACACCTCTTGCGATCCTTAATGGGTATGTCGAGTTGCTGCAGAGCGAAAAACTGGGCGACTTGAACGAGCGCCAGCGCGAAGTGCTGCGTGACATGCACTCGAACGGGCAACGGCTACAGCGCTATATCCAGGACTTCCTCAGCTTCAGCGTGCTGGAGACTGGCGAACTGAGGATGAAGTTCGAAACTGGGAACATCAACGCATGCTTGTCCGAAGTTTGCCGTTTGTGGTCGCCGCGGTTTCAAGAGAAGGGTCTCGCACTTTATTTCCTGGCCAACGAGAAGGTCTTTGAGTTTCCCTTTGACGCACCGAAGTTGGAACGGGTGGTTTCGAATCTGCTCGAGAATGCATCGAAGTTCACACCGTCCGGTGGAACGGTATGGCTGCATGCCGAGCCCTACATGTGGGAGCGCAGGTCGTCGAGCAATCGGGCGCTGCCGCAGGAACGTCGCCGTCGTCCGCTGTCGCAACCGAACTCGGTGAAGATCAGCGTTTCTGACACCGGGCCAGGTGTTCCGCCTGAGTATCATCTCGAAATTTTCGATGACTTCTTCCGTTTGCCCTCAAGCGACAAGGCTGAAGGCATGGGGCTGGGCTTGGCGATTGCGCGGAGATTAGTGCAGGGTATGGGCGGCAAAATTTGGGTCGAGAGCGAACCGGGTGCGGGCTGTAAGTTTTCATTCATTCTTCCGCTAATGCCTCCGACCAGCGAATCAGAAGGAAAAGACAATGGCAGGTAAAGCAAAGATCTTGTTGGTCGACGACGAACCGGGAATGCTGCGGTATATCAAGACCCTGCTCGAAGTGGACGATCACAACGTGCAGACCGCTGCGACTGGCGAAGAAGCGCTGGAAAAAGTTCAGAAGGGGTTAAGTCCCGACTTGGTATTGCTTGATCTGCTCATGCCCGGCATTGATGGGCTGGAAACGCTGGAGAGTCTGCGGAAGCTTCAACCTGGCGCAAAAGTCGTGATGCTTTCCTGCGTGAATGACACCAAGAAGGTGGTGCAGGCGATCCGCCTGGGCGCAACGGATTACATTACGAAGCCATTCCAAAAAGCTGAGCTTGATGCAGTCATTGATCAATGCCTGGGAACAAACCAGCAAAATTATGGCGGCGACGTGGAGGAACTGGGCGACGAGACATTTTTTGTCGCCGCTAGCCCATGCATGCGCAAGCTGCGGTCGCAGGCGGCACTGGTAGCGAATGTCGACATTCCGGTGCTGATGCTGGGTGAAAGCGGAACCGGAAAAGAAGTAATGGCGAAGTTGATTCATAAGCTCTCGCCTCGAGCCCACCGCACATTTTTGAAAGTGAATTGCGCAGCCGTACCCGCCGATCTTCTGGAAAGCGAATTGTTTGGATATGAAGCTGGCGCATTCACCGGCGCGACGCACGCGAAACCTGGCAAGTTTGAGATCTGCAACAAAGGTACGATTCTGCTGGACGAAATCGGTGAAATGCCGCCGTCGTTGCAGGCAAAGCTGCTGCATGTTTTGCAGGACCAGCAGTTCTCGAGGCTTGGCAGCCGATCTGTACTCAAAGTAGATGTTCGCATTCTCGCCGCCACCAACATAAATATCCCAGAAGCGCTGGCGAACAAGCGGCTACGTGAGGATTTGTACTACCGGCTCAATGCATTCACGTTGCAGATACCGCCATTGCGCGAGCGTAGAGAAGAGATTCCGATCCTTCTGAAGCATTTCATGACGCAGCTCTCTGAGGAGTACGCGCGTCCGCCGCTGCCGTTTTCGCCGGAACTGCTGCAGGCGTGCGCTATTTATCCGTGGCCTGGAAATCTTCGCGAGTTGGGCAACTTCATCAAGCGATACCGGGTGCTCGGGGACGAGAAGCTCGCGATCAACGAATTGCAGCCACGAAGCGATGGATCGGGCGCACAGTTTGATGCCGCGCCACCCCGCAGTTCGACCGAAGCGGCTGGAACCGCAAGCGGTGGTGGTGGCCTGAAGTCCCTGGCGCGGAGCGCCAAAGACGAGGCCGAAGCCGAAGCCATCGCGAAGGCTCTGGACGAGACCAACTGGAACCGCAAGCAGGCCGCGGCGCTCTTGCAGATCAGCTACAAAGCGCTGCTTTACAAAATCCGACAATACGGCATCGCCCAACAGCAAAAGAGCGCGCACCGGTTATCTGCAGGCGCTTCCTAGCCTGAAACTCGGAGCGTCAAGCCACTGTTCTACAATGAGTTTACAACTCAGGGTGACTGCTGAAATCAGCCCTGCATCCAAGCTAATAGCGCCTGAGGCTAAAAATCTATGAATAGTATGCTGCGCGAGGTTATGGTTCTGGTTTGTCTTGGTGCGATGGCAGTTAGTTCTTTTGCCGCACCGCTGAGTTCGTCGGTGCGCCCGGCCATTCCTGCTGAAGTGCAGCAGATCATCTGCGTAGATTATCGCGCACTGAAAAATTCAGATGTCGCCCAGGCGCTAAAGGCACAAGTATTGCCTGACAATCTGAAGGAATTTGAGACTGCGCTGAAGTCAACCGGCATTGATACTAATCGCGATGTGGATACGCTTACGTTCATCGCGTACCGGCTTCCGAAGCAGGGATTGAGAATGGTGGGCGCGGCACAGGGTGCCTTTGCACTGAAAGACATTTTGCGCAAGCTGAAGCTGCAGAAAGTGAAACCGGTGAAATATCGCGATTCCGATATTTATCCGATGGCGAACGGGATGCAGATGACTTTCCTCGACGACACTACGCTCTTGTTCGGTGACGGCAGCGCAGTGCGCGGATCGCTCGATGCCCGCGACGGTTATACCCAGACCCTCGACTCAAATCCCGACATCGCCAACCTGATTGAAGACGTGCAAGGCGGTTCGGTGTGGAGCATTCTCGACCAGAAGGGAACCCAGAACGCGATCATGTCGGGCATGGGCGAGGCGTCGCGTCTGGCGGA
>QHZW01000176.1 GCA_003224815.1 Acidobacteriota bacterium
CGTCGGGCATCAGCACAACTTCTTTCCCCATCTTCAGCGGCGGGTTTGCGCCAGGAGCGCTGAGCTTCTCGACTTTAGCCGTAAGCTTCAGTGGTTGAACCTGTGCCGCATAAATATGGAAGATTCCATCCTGACCGGCGTCGCTGAATCCCGCTACTGAGTGTTTGGGCGCGGGGAAAAAAGCAGCCTTCAGTTCCGAAGCGTTGCTCGCCAGGAGGACCAATTTGTCTCCATCCGCGTAGAGTTGAGCTGCAGAGAGAATCAACCGCTCTTTGCCGCCTAGGGTCAGTTTCCAGAGACTCTGTGCCTGCTGCGGCGAGAGCACGACAATTTGCGCCGCTTCTCCATTGCGCCCCCGCAGCCGAATAGCAGATCCAGTTCCGGGATTCACATGACCCACGAACACCATCCCGGCGCTTCGCTCGACACGTGCTTCGGAAGCTTCAATTGCGTCTCCGTTTTTTTCTTCGAAGGCGAATTCTGCTGGAATACCCGGCGCGGCGAAGAACACATATGTGTTTGTGTCAGCCAATTTGCATATGAGCTGTGCCGTTGCATAGCGCAGAATAATTCGTCCTAGAGCCAAGTTCACCGGCCAGAATGTATATGACCCAGTCGGAATGGTGAGCGGCCGCCGTGGGATATCGATCTGTTCTGCCGGCAGCTTCAAATGCACCTGAAAGTTCTTATGTTCTAAAAGAGGATAGGTTCGCTGGTAGTTATTAATGAAGAGAAATCCGTGGCCGTTTTGCAGGCGTGCCGAAACGCGCGGCGTCGACACATCATGCAGGCTGGTTGGAAGGCGTTCCGGGAAGTAAGGCATCATCGGCGCGAGCTCGGGCCCAAAGTCATCAAGGAAAAGATGAAAGAGTTTTAATGCTCCGAATGAAGGATGAGCTTGCCCAAACTCCCCTAGGGGAGCCTGAAAGTCGTAGCTTTTTGAAGGCAGATCATTGGGATATCCGGTAGCCTGGGTTTCCTGAAGACCCGTCTTTTTGCCGTCCGGGTTGGTACCACCGTGAAACATGTAGTAACCGTACATGGTGACTCCGGAACCGAGCTTTACCAGTTCCATGGCGGCTGTGTCATCAACTGACATAAGGGGCCGGCGATGATAAGCGATTTCCATTCCGCCGCCCATTTCGGACGTCAGGAAAGGGTACTTACCATCCAGTGCATCGATATCCGGATGGATGGAGCTGAGATTCTCGGAGACATTCTCCTGGCACCGGATCTTGGTAAAGAAGTAGTTGGGGTTCGGCGGCAGCTCGTCGAGCCTGCGCCACCAGAATCCATCTGCATACCCGCCGAACACCGGCAAAACATCGCGGGAGGGGATTGCAGCTCCATCCCATCCGGTCACGGTGTAAAACGGAACATCCAATCCTGCGTCGTGTGCGATCTTTCGCAGGCGAAGAATGTGCTCTGCGCCCTTTCCTGGCCCATGTGCGCTGTATTCGTTTTCGAGTTGTACTCCGATAATGCGCCCGCCATCTTTCCAGAAGAGTCCTTTTGTCTGTTCACCGATTTGGCCGTAGAAACGGCTGACATACTTCAGGTACGTGGGATTATTTTCGCGGGTGGCAGTTTTCAGCAGAAGCCAGTCGGGCAGTCCTCCATTACGCACTTCGCCGTGGGCCCACGGGCCGACGCGAATCCACACATACATGCCATGCTTCGCGCACAACTGGACGAACCGCCGTAAGTTGCGCTGTCCCGACCAATCAAACTGTCCCTCGATTTCCTCATGATGTATCCAGAAGACATAGGTCGAGATGACCTGGATTCCGCCTGCCTTGATCTTCAAGATTTCTTGCTCCCATTGCCGCTCGGGGTAGCGGGAATAGTGAAACTCTCCCACGATGGGAAACCAGGGCTGTCCATCTCGAATCAGATAACGCCGGTTCGCGTATAACTTGTGACCGTCAGGCGAGGTTCCGCCGACTGGAAAAGGGAGCGCCTTGGGAGCACCAGACACAAGACGAGCATCGATGATTACGGTGTCCGCTGATTGGACGCGCGTCTGCGCGGTGCCCGGAAAGGCCACAACAGGCAAACAGCCAAGAAGGAGAGACAACACGACAGTTCGCTTCATAGTGAGTACGCTTCAGGAACTCTATCAGCGGTAGCCAACTGTGTAATCCGACTAAAGTTCGATGATGCTCGGTGAATAGGTTAGGTCGTTGCCGTTCTCGAGGATCACCGGTCACAGCAAATGCAACTGGGGTCGCGCAAACTCAAGGTGGGGTGCTGTTGCATCCTACCTCCAGACGAAAGGGGCAGAACGTAAACCGGGCAGCGAATTCCAACTTACGCATTCCGACTCACGTTTGCGAGCAACTGTTTCCGGCTGCCGCCGGACGCTGCACAGTCGACCCAGCTGTTTGGATTACCCAGGTTCCCATGATTGAAGGCATTTTGAGCGATGGCTCCGAACTGCATTTCCAGACGTTCGATCAACGAAAACGTCTTCATAGATGGAATTGTTCGACGGTTCACCTGTCTGGCAAGACAAGATTTTGTGGCATAACTGTCCGCCACTAACCCCTCGGAATAGTGTTCCGCCGAGAAGTTATTGGACTCAAGCGCCAGGGGCGTTACCCTGACCAGAAAAGCAGCGGAATCGACGGTCGCTGCCGGAGGTTAAGATGTCGCATTCAGTCCGAATCCCCAATTGCATTCGCAAGGCTGGGAAAATTGACCATACTTCCTTCAGGACGTAAGATTCAGTGCCTGTTCTCTAAGTGGAATGGAAATGGCAGATTACATTGGAGCCGTTGATCAGGGCACAACCAGTTCGCGCTTCATCATCTTCAACCGTGCGGGCGAGGTCGTCAGTATCGCCCAGCAGGAACACGAGCAGATCTATCCAAAGCCGGGTTGGGTTGAACATAATCCGGAGGAAATCTGGCGGAGAACTGAAAGCGTGATTTCCAGTGCGATGGGCGCTGCGAGACTTAAGCCTTCTGATCTTGCTGCAATCGGCATTACGAATCAACGCGAAACCACCGTCGTCTGGAACAAAAAAACGGGGAAACCAGTCTACAACGCGATCGTCTGGCAAGACACGCGCGTGGCCGATGATGTTGCGGAGTTCTCGAAGTTGCGAGGGCAAGATCGGTATCGCGCAAAGACGGGCTTGCCGCTTTCGTGTTATTTCAGCGCTCTGAAAATTCGCTGGATCCTTAACAATGTGCCCGGCATTCACGAGCAGGCCGAATCCGGACAAGTTCTCTGCGGAACCATCGACAGCTTTCTGATCTGGAAATTTAC
>QHZW01000105.1 GCA_003224815.1 Acidobacteriota bacterium
ACGTAGTAGAGATGAACCGCCGAGTATCTCTCGACATTGCACCAGCGCCGCGTTTTCCCAGTCACGAGTGGCGCCGAAACCGAACGGCTGTTTGCTAAGAATAAGAATGAAGCCGCGCCGGAAAGTGGCTTAGGCGAGGCCGCGCTCGCCGCCCTGGCCGGCGTGATTGCCCACAGTCGCGCTCAGAACGGACGCTTCTTCGGTTACGTGCAGGGTTCCGCCGAACCGGTCGCCGCCTTGGGCGATTTCGTCGCCTCCGTCTTGAACCAGAACATGACAGCGTGGCGTTCTGCGCCCGCGGGTGTGACCATCGAGCGAACGGTGGTCCGCTGGCTGGCCGAAGCAATCGGCTGCCGCCGTTTTACAGGAACGCTGACGGGCGGAGGCTCTGCCGCGAATCTTATGGCTCTCGCCATGGCACGCGAGTCCAGAGTTCCGGCGAATGATCGCGGCATGTTCGGCAGTAATGAAGCCAAAGCAGTCATCTACGCTTCGGAACAGGCGCACATGTCCATTCCCAAAGCTGTAGCAATGCTCGGGATCTGCCGCGAAAACCTGCGCTACATTCACTGCGACGATGCCTATCGCATGCTTCCCTCGGCACTGGACCGTGCTATCGCGGAAGACAAGTCACGCGGACGTAAACCCATCGCCGTCGTCGCCTCGGCAGGCACCGTGAATACAGGCTCGATCGATCCGCTGATGGAAATCGCAGAAATTGCCCACGCGCAGGATTTGTGGCTGCACGTCGATGGCGCCTACGGAGCCCTGGCTGCGCTCGCTGTTCCGGAAAAGTTTCGTGGCCTCAGCGAAGCTGACTCAATCTCTCTCGATCCGCATAAATGGCTGTTCCAGCCGCTTGACTGTGGCTGCCTTCTGTATCGCGATCCTGAGATTGCACGGAAGACTTTCACTCACACGGGTACATACGCCAAGCAACTCAGCTCTGACCCGATTGAAGGGTTCGCGTTTTTTGAAGAGTCGCCGGAACTCTCGCGCCGCTTCCGCGCGCTGAAGATTTGGCTGTCGGTGCGATTCCATGGTCTGCAGGCTTTTCGCGACGCCATTCGCCTGAATCTCGATCAGGCGCAGCACCTGGCCGCCGCAGTAAGGTCTCGCGCTGAACTCGAGGTGGTTGGGCCAGTAGAGCTGAGTGCCGTCTGTTTTCGCCACCTGGTCAGCGATCAGGCAACTGAGCAGCAGCGTAATCAATTCAATCTCGCGCTGCTTAAGAAAATTGTGAGCCGGGGCAATGTCTATTTGTCGAATGCAGAACTGAAAGGAAAATTCTGTTTGCGTGCCTGCATCGTGAATCACCTCACGACGGATGCGGACATAGATGGTGTGGTCCCAGAAGTCTTGGCCAACGCGTCCGAAGTGGTGGAATAACTCCCTGGTGCAATTCCTCAGTTAGGCTGCCCCCACGCTTCGCTGCGTTCAGGGCACGCGCTTCGCGTTTTCGAAGAGTGGGATTACAACTCGCGAGGGCGGCCGAAGCAGAGCACGTAGCCGTTGTTGTCGATAATCTCGAATGCGCGCAGTCCGTCCGTGGTGTCTTTCAGGTGCTTGTGCATTGGAGCGGCTCTGCCAACATATTCTTGGTACAGCGAGTCTGGGTCGGAGGTGTAAATGTAGGCGTCCCAAGCCGCCCATTCGTGGCGCGAATGATTCGGCTGCGGATGAATCTCAGGGGCAATCGCCTTCAGCATCACCATGACGCCGTCACGCCGGACCATCGCCCAGAAATCCTCAGAGACCCCGTCGGCTCCCCCCTTGTGCTCAATTTCAAACCCGAGCTTGGATTGATAGAAGTCGAGGCTCGACTGAAGATTGTCGACAATAAAGAAGGGAACAATACTGTGGAGAGTAGGCACGGCTGAGTCTTAATAAAATCGAAGCCCCGGTAGTCTGCCGGGGCTGATATTGCCAGTTGGTACGCCACCTATCAAGACGATTATAGCAGGGCGCAGTTTGAATTTATCGAGTGGTCGTGCGGAGGACGACGGAGTCGAACCGTAATGGCTGACTAGGCCACTCGACCGCTTGATAGGCAGCGTCCAGTACCCACTGGCAACGTCCTCCCAAACGCCTGCCTATCCTCAGTGAGTGTTGGACTTAAGGGCGCTCAGCGCAAGCCTACGAAAGTAGGTATAAACGATTCCCAAAAGGGAACCGGGGCCGGCTAAGACCTACGGTTCTCCGCGATGTGCCAAAGGACGCCCGTGGGATCGCTCAGGTAAAGCACTCGCAACCCCCAAGGCTGCATCGCAGGCGGCTTGCACATGATGCCTGGGTACTTTCTGGTGAACTCCTTTTGCTGAATGTACTCCCACCATGCATCCGCATCGTCGACGGCCAAGCTCATCATGAAGTTGCCCGCATGTTCGGCTACGTAGAACTTCTGCAGCAGGAAGCGAAACGAGCCGATTTGCAGCTCTGCGATTTGATCATTGCTGAAGTTGATGATGAAGCCTAGATCGCTGTAGAACGCTTTGGAAACCTCGAGATCTCTGGCAGGCACGAACGCCTTGATGTCAGTTAGGGCACTCGGAAGCATTCTTTCTCCACGAAGATTTTGGCAGATTTGCTTTTCAGTATTGAGAAATTCGCCGACAGTATACGTGACGGTCCCGCTTAGATTGCCTGCCCTATTTAGCTTTTTCCCAGACAATTTTCCAGCGCGCAACTGAGGGGTCTTCTTTCTCAGTGTCGCTCAGGACCAGGCGTCCACCTTCAAAGGCATAAGGCCGGACTTGGCGCGATCCCGCGTATCCGGGATCGGTGGCCACTTCTGGGAGATGAATGATTTGCTTTTGCTTGGCGTCAATCTCGTACCGGCCACAGTAGGCGAATGTGCCGTCGGCGGCAGCGATCTTCTCCTCAGGCGTGGTATGCACCGGATCGGCCCATTTTGGACGTCCCGTCTTTCATGGTGTCTTCAGCGGAAACCATCTTCCACGTGCCCACGATTCGATCGCGAATTTCCGATTCGGTTTGACTGAATGCCGAGGCGGCGCAAAGCAAAAATCCGAACAGAAGCAATGCGGAGGTCTTCATGTCGGCTATTTCTCCGGGTCGATAAAATTCCAACTGCGAGGCACCGCAGCGTATCACGTTTCCGAGCGCCGACTGTGCCCGAGCGAACTGGCCGACACAAGAGCCGGAGTTTTACCCAATCGACATAGCATTCATGCCGAGCAGGCGGGTTGGCCCACCTTTTCAGTTTCTCTTTTGACTGTCATTTCTAACTGAGGTTGCCGGAACCCCTTTGACTTCGCGACTACGCTGATCTCATCCCACACTTCTGCAGAATCAGCGTCATCGGGCACCACTTAGTGAACGCCGACTGAAACAGATTCAGCCCGACGAACGCCGTGAACAAGTACCAATAGGGCGAAACCAAATAGCCCAGGGCTAGCGAGAGCAGCACGAATACTCCCGCAATCATTCGCACTGCGCGTTCCACATCCGTGGATGAACCTCCCGATTTGAGCGGAGCAATTGTAACCTTGCTATGACGGACAAACAAGAATCCGTAACCTGGCCCAAGCTAGGCTTGATGAAAGCGGTGGCGGGCTGGCCCGCCCATTGCGGGTTTCGAAGAGTGCGATTCGAAGGGAAAAAAGATTGAACTTCGATTTACCACCAGCGCAGTCGCGTAAGCGGCGACTTTTTTGGCGCATCTTTAGTTATCAGCGGCAAATTTCGCCGGTCAGCGAAGTACTGCTCCAGTTTACGCGTGGCCAGATCACTGGCTTCAGCCAAGACTTTCTCGTCTTGCTTTTTCAGCCGTTTCCGAAAGAGTTTCATTTCCAGGCACCTGCTGCGTTAGCACCAATAGTATTCCATTCCCGGCATGCCGATGCTGAATTTGTAAGTTCGACGCCCGGCTCGGCCGTTGCGCCCTCACAATTGAGGTTGCCCCACCTTCGACCGCGCTCAGGTTGAACATCGCGAAACGGGGCACCCCGTGCACGGATTCCAGAATCGAAAGAGGACTGTCACTGGCAAGGAGAACATTATGGAGAAGGTAGTGCTCATTTCTGCCATCGTACTCGCGGGCGTGGTTCTTGCGCGGTCACAGACAAACGGCAGTCCCGTAAAGAAGAGTCAGTTAGATGGCACCTGGGAGCTGGTCTCGGGACAGCCGCTCCCCAAAGGAGCGCGGGACGTCAAGATAATTTCGGGAGGACACTTCATTTTTGTTGCTTACCATGCAGAGAACGGGAAGCCCCTTTATACAGGAGGTGGAACTTACACTCTGAACGGAAGCTCCTACACCGAACACATGGACTTCGCGAGCGATGAAATCTCCGGCGCCAGTCTCGTCGGTAAAGACCAGAAATTTACCGCAAAGGTGGACGGAGATACATTTACCCAAAGCGGCACGCTCTCAACTGGGAAAGCGCTGTCGGAAACATGGAAGCGGATTAATTGATTGGGGGTTGAATTCCGGACCCGGCTAAGCATGAAAGCTTGACTGGGGATGAAGTGAGGCGGATGAGAAATGATCGCGACCTTCGACTTGGCAGGTGGCAATCATCACGGCTTCGGATGACCGGCTGTGTATGGATGGCAGCATGGCTTCTGGGCGGGGGTGAACTCCATGATTTCGACGCGGGTGCCGTCTGGATCGTAGGCGTCCAGGCTGTCTTTTCCGTCGCGGCCAATCTCTGGGCCATCGAACGTCTGCAAGCCATTCGCGCGGAGCTGTGCCGCGGCGGCGTGAACGTCTTTAACACCGAAAGAGAAATGATTCTGCACGCCGAGTTCTTTATGGTCGGCGTTCGCAGGGATATTGAGCATGTATTCGATCCAGTCGGGGCCGTCGGGAACTTGAAGTTCGTACCAGTCGGTGCCGTCGTCTTTGAACCCTCCATACCAGTAGAGGCGAAAACCTAGAAGGTCGACGTAGAAGCGATTCTCGGCGGCCATGTCTTTGACCACGAAGCCGGCGTGGATCAGGTGAGTACTTATTTGCTTGTGCGCAGCGCCGCCAGTGATTTTCGGGGGTGCGCTTTTTGCGGATGATCTTTTGCCGGACGAACGCTGAACGAAGGCAATCGAGTTTCCTTCCGGATCGCGAACGTTGAAGTATTGCGCGCCGTCAGTAGCTTTTTGAATTGCGCCTGGCTGGAGGCCCTGAGCCAATAGATAACTCCGCATCTGTGCGACGTCTTTTGTGGCGAAGGCGGTTTCAGCCAGCCAGTTCTTAGGGGATTTTGTCTCACGCAGTAGGGGTTTTAGCACTACCCGCTGCTCCGAGCCAGGCACGAGGAAACAAGTCTCCGGGCCGGTGTCCTGCGGACAGCCGACTGTCAATCCGAGGATATCGGAATAGAACTTGCGGGAGCTAGCAACAGCGCTGGCGTAGATGGTTACGTGATCGATGCCGGTGATGAGCGCACGCTTTGGTTTTTCTTGAGCGAGCGCGGCAAACGCGGTTGATTGCAGCGCCAAGAAGAGCGCCAGAAGGATTGGAAACTTCAAGCTACGCGTGACTCTGAGCAGACCGTGCATGCTGCGAAATTCTATCGCAGACAAGCTTCCGCTGAAGTGACAGAATTCCAAGGACTTTCGCTGTCCTCAAAGCCTTCTTTTCAGGTCAAATGGCGCGCTCCGTCTGACGATAATAAAAAGCTTGACAGATTGCTTAGTGTTGTAGTTAAGTATAACACTAAGCAAGTGCGCATGTCCCGGCAAAATAGGCCGCCCCCGCGCTCAAGAAAACCAATGATTTTTTTTAGGAGAACCAAAATGAAATTGCATCGTCTGATGTTGTTGTTAATTCCGTTGTCACTCTCTACCGTGGCTCTCACCCAGTCCGAGCCACTAAAATCAAATGCCCCAAAGCCTGAGGCGCAAAAGTCATTCGACACCATTAAATCCCTGGCGGGTAGCTGGCAGGGCCAGGTAATCATGAACCCGCCGATCCATGACATGGGAAAAGCGAACATGGAAGTCAGCCTTCACGTCACGTCCAGAGGGAATGCTATGGTCCACGAGATGAAGGAGGCAGGATCGCCGGACGATCCGGCGAAATACGATCATCCGGTCACCATGTTTTACTTGGATAACGATCGCCTGCTGCTGACCCATTATTGTGACGCGGGAAACCGGCCGCGAATGACCGCTAGAACGTCGCCCGATGGAAAGACAGTAGAATTCGATTTCGTTGATGTGTCTGGCCCCACAGATCACGGGCATATGCAGCACGCTGTGTTCACCATTGTCGACGCCAACCATCACATCGAGGACTGGACTTATCTGATGCCGGGGGACAAACCAGTACACGCGCGAATGGAACTGCAACGCGCAGCTGCCACCGTAGCTGCAAAATAAAGTAAACGTCTGGTAAGAGTTCTGGAAAACCTGATGGACCGTGAGTGGAACGACAATCAGCCGATTTATCGCCAGCTTCGGGACCGCGTCGTCGCGATGATTCTCGACGGCGTGCTGAAAGAGGGTGATCCACTGCCCTCGGTGCGGACTGTCGCTGCTGATTACAGGCTGAATCCGCTCACGGTCCTCAAGGGGTATCAAGAACTCGTGGACGAGGAACTAGTGGAGAAGAGGCGGGGACTTGGCATGTTCGTAAAAATGGGAGCGCGCACTGCGCTGCTGAAGGGCGAGCGGCAAAAATTTCTTACGGAAGAATGGCCCCGGATATACGACAACATTCAGCGGCTCGGGCTCACTCCCGAGGAACTGCTGGAGAACGGCACGGGACGCCGCGCAAAGGCGAAAACCAAGGAGGAACGTTGAGATGGCATGCATAGAAGCACGCGGTCTCCGAAAGGCCTTCGGGGCGACTGTTGCGCTGGACAGAGTTGATTTGCGTGTGGAAGAGGGCCGCATTCTCGGAATCATTGGCCCCAATGGCGCCGGAAAGACGACCGCCCTCAACGCGATTCTCGGCTTGACGGCATATCAAGGCGAACTGAGGGTGCTCGGTCGCGATCCCTGGGGTGATCGCGAGCAACTGATGCGGGATGTGTGCTTTATCGCTGATGTCGCGGTACTGCCGCGCTGGGCGCGGGTTTCACAGTTGCTCGACTATGTCGCCGGAGTGCATCCGCGATTCGATCGCGCCAAAGCAGAAGCTTTCCTGGCAAGGACCACGATCACGCAACGAAGGAAGGTCCGGGAATTATCCAAGGGCATGGTGGTGCAACTCCATCTCGCCCTCATCATGGCAGTTGATGCGAGATTGCTGGTGCTAGACGAGCCAACGCTTGGGCTCGACATTCTCTATCGCAAGCAGTTCTACGATTCCCTACTGAACGACTATTTCGATCGCAGCCGCACCATTGTGGTGACCACACATCAAGTGGAAGAACTGCAGCACATCCTCACTGATTTGATGTTCATTGATCGTGGGCGAATCGTGCTCAGCTGCAGCATGGATGACTTCGAATCGCGATACGCGGAAGTGACTGTCAATCCCCAGCAGATCGAGGCCGCGCGTGCGCTGAAGCCAATCCATGAACGCCAGGTTTTCGGGCGCAGCATCCTGCTGTTCGACCGAGCCGATCGCGACAGACTCGTGGCGTTTGGTGAAGTGCACACCCCGAGCATCGCGGATTTGTTCATTGCAGTCATAGGCAGTCAGACAGGCATGGCGCACGGAGCCGCGAGATGAATACTCAATCGAATGCGGTGCCGGAATCTGCCGTGCCGCGGGATTTCGCACTTGTCACAATCTCGCCGTTCCAAATGACGTACTGGTCGATTCTGCGCGAATTGTGGGAGAACCGTTCGATCTATATCGGTCCACTAGTAGCGGGCGGTGTATTTCTGCTCGGATTTTTAATCAACATGATTTCTGTGCGGCGCGGCAGCCACGGTCCGTGGCCCCTCGCTCCAGACCAACTACGCCAGATACTCAATGACCGATACGAAGTATCGGCTGCGCTGATCATGGGAACCGCCCTGATCGTGGGAGTTTTCTATTCTCTCGACGCGCTATACGGAGAGCGCCGCGATCGCAGCATTCTATTCTGGAAGTCACTGCCGGTATCAGATGTCATCACCGTGCTCTCAAAATTTGCCGTTCCGATTCTCATTCTGCCGCTTCTCAGTTTTGTCATCACGCTTGCTACGCAGTTCCTCATGCTTGTGCTGAGCAGCGCAATATTGGCCGGAAGCGGCGTGAGTATCGCGACTTTATGGTCGCACGTGTCGTTCCTACAGGTTTCGCTGGTGATCTTGTATCACCTTTTCACGGTTCATGGTCTGTGGTACGCACCACTTTATGGCTGGCTGTTCCTGGTTTCAGCCTGGGCGCCGCGGGCGCCTTTCATATGGGCAGTTTTGCCGCCATTCGTGATCTTGGGAGTGGAGAAGATTGCGTTCAATACTTCCCTTTTGCTGAGTTTGCTACAGGAGCGCTTGCTGGGGCCTAGTGGCGCGATGGCACCGGAGCACACGCACCAGGACTTTGCGGCTTCGCTCATTCCGCAGCATTTTTTCGGTGTGCCGGGTCTGTGGATCGGGCTGGCGATCGCTGCGGCATTCCTCTTTGGGGCCGTGCGGCTGCGACGCTATCGAGGTCCGATTTAGTGCGCTCGAGTTGATGCAACAGAATTGCGTTCGCTAAGGAGGCAACGAACATGAGCGCCACACGCCAACCGATAGTCCATAACCTTGAGTCCCCTACAACGGAGGTGACCATGACCTCGACTCGCAACGCCTCAATTCGTAACAGGATTATCAGTAACCCGGGCCGAGTCGCCGGACTCTGGTATTTGCTCCTCGTCTTCCTTGGCCCGCTGCGCCTTATGTATATTCCCAGCAAACTATTCGTTCATGGGAATGCGGCGGCGACCGTCAACAACGTAGCTGCACACCAGTTGCTTTTCCGGATGGGAATCGTCGCTGATCTGGCTGGGGCGGTCGTGTTGATCTTTCTCACGCTCTCGTTTTACCGCCTGTTCGGGGGAGTGGGTCGCAATCTTGCGGTGCAGGTGATAATTTTCGGGGGAGTGATGCCGGCGCTGATCTACTTCGTTGGTGTGGCATGCGATCTTGCCACCCTGACGATCGCGCGCGGAGCCGATTTCCTCTCAGCCTTCGACAAACCTCAGCGTGACGCGCTGGCCATGCTGTTTCTGAATCTGCGTGACCACCAGAACACCGGCGCCGAAATTCTTTGGGGAGTCTGGCTGTTGCCACTCGCAGTGTTGGTTTACAAATCGCGTTTCTTGCCGCGGTTCCTAGGCGTCTGGCTCGTTATTAACGGAGTCGCTTATATCGCGCTGAGCCTTACGGGCGTGCTGTGGCCGCACTATCAGGGGAAAGTGTTTGCATACTCGCAGCCAGCATTGTTCGCCGAACTGGCGCTCACGCTGTGGCTGGTCATCAAAGGTGCGAAGCCGCAAACAATCGAAATTGTGGTTGCGCCTTCCGCCGCCTGATGGTTACTTTTCACTGCGCTGCGTAGTTACCATACCGGCACTCCGTCTCAAACGACATCTTGAACGCCCACTTTTCCACCACCCTTGTTGAGGATTTCACGGTCGATTAACTGCTTCTTAGGGTCTTTCGCCGATTAACAGAAATCTTCTTCTCTCCTACCCTGCTTGCAATGATTTGAATTCCACCGCGCCTTTTCGTCTACTTCGCACGCGTTTGGCTGGCAAATCAATTCGTTATTGCACGCGCTTCGTGCACCCGAAGTTCGTTGGTGTGCGCCGCGGCATCAGTGCGCCCGTTCACTGACGGTCCGCTTCGATTCACGCACGCCATCGCGATTCGTGTGCCCCGATGCGCCTGCACCAAGGGGAGGCATGATGAAATTAAGAATCTTTGTAGCGATAGCTCTGTCCCTCATCTGCGGTGGTTGTGGCGGTGGCGCATCACCGAGAAACTTTCGCGCACGCTCGCGCGCGCCGAAAGCGGCACAGCACGTCTTTCTGATTGTCGAGGAGAACCACAGCTTTGCGTCCGTTTATCCGGGCACTATGCCGTGGCTCAGCGCACTCGGAGACAAGTATGGAATCGCGACCGATTATTTCTCCAGTGAGACCGGATCACTCCTCGATTACCTGTGGCTGTCGTCAGGTAGTGGCGAACGAAACTTTGGCTGTGACGGCAACGGATGCAAGAAGACCATCACCGATGACAACATTTTCCGCCAACTGAACAAAGCCGGCATGTCGTGGAATGTTTATGCCGACTCATTGCCGAATGCTGGTTTCAATGGGGCAGTCGCGGGAAATTATGTCAAGCGGCACAATCCCGCGCTCTGGTACAGCGATGTTGCGAACCACGCTTCGGCGCAGCAGAAGGTTGTCCCATTCTCGCAGTTGGCGAAAGACATTGCGGGGGACAATTTGCCCGATTATTCCATCATTGTTCCTGACCTGATTCACGATGCGCACAATGCCAGCCCGCAGTCGGCCGATCAGTGGCTCAAAAAGAACATCGGCCTGCTCCTGAAGAGTTCATACTTCCAGCCCGGCGGAGACAGCGTCATGTTCATCACGTTCGATAATGGGGACAATGACGATCAGGGCCAGGTATTCACGGCGGTAATTGGGCAGCGCGTGATTCCCGGCGTCAAAGTGAACACGCCTTTCCATCACGAGAACACACTGCGGACAATAATGGAACTGCTGGGATTGAAAACTTTCCCGGGCGCCAGCGCGAATGCCGCTCCGATGAATGAGTTCTTTCAGTAACGCCATCCGGGCGAGCGCTCATTACAATGAAGCTGTGCCCGCCCACAAGCTAAGCTTCTCGCCTGAGTACGGCGAGAGTTTTTTTCAGGAACTCCCGACTGCGGCTGCGGTGTTCGTGCTGCGCGGTGAAGGCGAGCCGTACGTTAGCAAGACTGCGAACCTGCGGCGTCGTTTGCAGCGGATCCTGGGCGCTCCGAAAGAACAGACCAAGCGGCTCAATCTTCGCAATGTTGTCCGTGAAATCGAGTTCACTAGGACTGGCTCGGAATTCGAATCGCAATTGTTGCTGTACCGCCTTTTGCGCGAAAGTTTTCCGAAAACTTATTCCGCTCGCCTGCGACTGCGTCCCGCTCCGCTGGTCAAACTGCATTTGGAAAATGAATACCCGCGAGCCTCGGTGACGACGAGGTTATCCTCGCATGGCTCAAACCTCTTTTACGGCCCGCTTCCCTCACGTGCTGCCGCCGAAAAATTCGCCAGCGATGCTCTCGATTTTTTTAAGATGCGCCGTTGCGTTGACGATCTCCATCCCGACCCGTCGTTTCCTGGATGCGTCTATTCTGAAATGAAGATGTGCCTGGCCCCCTGCTTCAACGGCTGCACTGACGAGGAATACCGCGCCGAAGTTGCGCGCGCGCAGTCATTCTTCGATACGAGTGGCGAGTCACTCACGCGTGAACTCTCAGAACAACGTGATCGCGCCTCAGCCGAACTTGCATTTGAGGAAGCGGCGGCAGTGCATGCAAAGCTCGATAAACTTAAGCCTGTCCTCTCGCAGTTGCCCGAAGTAGTGCAGAGACTCGACCAACTCGATGCAATTGTTGTTCAACCCAGCTCAGATCCCAGCGCAGTCTGTTTGTTCCGATTTCAACATGCTCAGATTACCGGTCCAGTAGAGTTCCGCATAGAGCGCCGCCCCGAGGCTTTGCCGGCTGACGTTCTTGGTGGGGCAGCAGAGCGCGCAGTCAAGCCTCAGACGATGGAATCGCGCGTGGAAGAGATCATTGCGAAGTTTCCCGCGATTGCAGTGGCCTCGGCAGGGGAATGCACGGAGCACCTCGCCATTCTTAACCGTTGGTACTATCGTTCGCATCGCATGGGTGAAATCTTCTTCGCAGATCAGAACGGTTCCTGGCCCCTGCGACGCATGGTGCGAGGCATAGGTCGGGTAAGCAAGGGCGAGCAGTCGCAGGAGCTGCCATCATTTTCTGCGACCCAACCGGCGTCACCGCCATCCTAGATTGCGGGTTCCGTACGCCGCGTGTGTCGAGGGCTCCAAATGTCACTACCCAAAGGCGCGAGGCTCACAAAAAAGAAGACGCCAAATATGAACATTGACCAGTCTCTTCGTAAACACCTACTGGAACTACTCGATGGCGGGCACGCGCACGCCACATTTGATCAGGTGATAAAAGACCTCCCGGCAAAGTATCGAGGCGAAATTCCTCAGGGCTTGCCGCATTCGGCGTGGATGCTGCTCGAACACATGCGTATCGCGCAGTGGGACATCCTCGATTTCAGCCGGAACGCGAAATACAAGCACCTGAAATGGCCCGCTGACTACTGGCCCAAGAGCCCGGCTCCCGCAAATGCCGTTGAATGGGAGAAAAGCATTCAGTCTTTTCATGAGGATATCGACGCCATGAAGAAGCTGGTCAGCGATTCCAAAACGGATCTGTTTGCGAAACTACCCTGGGGCGAAGGTCAGACCGTTCTCCGCGAAGCCATGCTGATCGCCGATCATAACGCGCATCACTTGGCACAGATCATTGATGTGAGAAGGTTATTGGGAATTTGGAAGCAATAATAAGCTCACAGATTCATTGAAAAGTTTCCTTCGCGCGACTTCGTATCCTTCGTGATTTCGAACGTTTTAATTTTTACTGCTAAGCACACCCTTCGACTGCACTCAGGGCAGGCGTCGGTACACGATGGAATTCAGACGGCGGTCTTGAACTGCAGCCTGCTCGGCCTTTTCCTGAATACGACTCGCAGTTCCTTCCTCCACCTCTCGTCAATTCCCAACAACATCCATTCGATCGCGGGATCAATGTAGCGCAATACGGTATCGGTTGCGGGATGCACACGTAACGCGGGCGCGACCATCATCAATAAAGGCGATTCCGAAGAAAGCTCTCGCCCAGGGAAGTATCCGAATTTCTGGAAGTCGTCTTGGCTGTGATGCCATGCGACCCGGGCCCAGTAATCAATCCCCTGTAATGGGAGGTGAATGTCTTCATTGGCTTTTAGTTCCAGGACTGCGAGTCTCCCTTCGCGCGTCACCGTGAGCACGTCAATCATGGCGCGATCGGCAGCGGCGAATGCCGGGACCTGCGAATACCGCCAGCGGGGATCGATGCCATCATCAATCGCGCAGATATCTTTCATTACCAGCGATTCCAGCCATCGCTCCGGATGCAGCCGCCACCATCGGCATTCACGCGGCCCATCTGCATGTCGCACCTCGCCGATGCTCCGCGCCAGGCGTTCGAAATCCTCAAGGTTGCTGTCATTGAGCACACGCTGTGCCGGGCCTGCACCGAACACCAGCTCCGGCGTGCTATGAAAATTTCCGGGTTGGGCAGACATCCGTGAACGTGCAAACTCGAGCCCGTGGCATCGAAACGAAATCTCTGCCGCAGAGAGTGCGCCGATTTCTGCTTCGGCCATCAGGCTTCGCACCCGAGCAATGGGACCACCAAAGCGGCGAAGAACATTCTCGTCATCGGCGCAACGCACCAGCCGGGTTTTTACATTTCCGTGATCGTCGATTTCAATCTGCTTGAGTTCGTCTGAGCGCTCGTCGACCTCATACCGCCTCCATTTCGCGATTTCAGGATTCAGATGCGTGATGCGGTCGCGCACCAGCGCCGAAGAACCAGGCGGCACAAAGAGCGTCAAGCCCTCTACAACCAGCCTGCCTGCGTTCGCGGCGCGGCAGGCATCCAGCCACAGGATTCCGAACGTCAGTGCGGCATCGACCGACGACTGCAATTCCTGCGAATTCACTCCGAGCACGGCAAAGGCGGATTGCCCTCTCTTCAGCAATCCGCGCACGTAGATGGGGCCAAAGGAATGTTCAAGGTCCACGGAATGACTGAGCTTCATCAGCGATAGATCAGGGAACTTCTTCTTCAATACGCGTTCGAGTATTCGCTGATATGCTGCCCGCGCTGACTTCTTTGCTGAGGCGCTGCGCGGATCACGTTCGCGGCAAATCTCCAGTCGGACAGGTTTGGATTGGCCCATCTTCTGAACCGTAACGCGCAGCGTTTCACCTTTGCTCTCGATGTCGAGGACACGGCGCACCAGGTTTCGCTCCTCCGACCAGAAATGGATAAGACATTTATTGCTTTCGCCTGAAATCGAGTATTTGGCCTCCGTTAGGTCGAACAGCACGGCGCCGTCTTCTCGTACCAGCGCACCGCTGCTGCCGGAAAGAAATCCCTCGAGTGTGCTGGCCAGATTCTGAGGCGTCACGCCGAGGAGTTTTGCATATTCCAGCGGCGCTGTCTGTGACGCATGAACATAGGGCCAAGGAGGATAGGAACGACGGGCGTGCTCGCCCGTCGAGCGGCTATAATGACCTATCCCGAGTCCTTCCAGCCGTGAGGTCATCTAATTACCGTGGACAGAAATCCCTTTTTCTTTCAGCACTATGGCCTGACCGACCGCGATCTCGAACGCTATCTCGCCGCGGCGAGATAGTTGTGGCATTCGGGTCATCTCCGGCGAGCGCACCGGGTACGCGTACACAGATGATCTTTCGCCGGCTCGCATTCTGCATGCGGCCCGTACTGCGGCCCTGATTGCCACCGGCCCGGCAAAGACGCCCAGCGCCGGATTCCAAGAGAAGCAAGCGCGCAGCTTGTATCCCGTCACGCTGCCTTCGGTTGACGCCGAGATCACCGCTAAAGTGGAGCTGGTCATGCGGGCCGATGCAGCCGCGCGCGCCTATGATCCGCGAATCAAGGAAGTTCGGGCCAACTACGCTGATGAGCTACGCAATATTCTGGTTGTCGGATCGGACGGAACTTTCGCCGAAGACTCGCAGCCGCTGGCTCGCATGAACGTTTCCTGTATCGCAAAAACCGACACCAACTCTGCGCGGGGCAGCTCAGGCGGAGGTGGACGCGTTGCGCTCGATTTCTTCTTCGGCGACAAGACGCCGGAGTATTTCGCGAGAGAAGCAGCGCGGCAATCCATTCTTCAGTTGGACGCTCGCGAGGCTCCCGCTGGAGAAATGGAAGTTGTGCTTGGCCCGGGTTGGCCCGGAGTGTTGATCCACGAAGCTGTAGGTCATGGACTTGAGGCCGACTTCAATCGCAAGCAGACATCCGCATTCGCGGGGCTAATCGGCAAAAGAGTCGCCAGCGAAAAGTGCACGGTTGTCGACAATGGCACGATGCCGTGGCGCCGCGGCTCGCTGAACGTGGATGATGAAGGGCATCAGACGCAGGAGACTGTTCTGATCGAGAGGGGAATCCTGAAGGGCTATCTCAGCGACAAGCTTTCGGCCAAGCTTATGGGAACAGCCGATACCGGCAATGGCCGCCGCGAAAGCTACGAGCACATTCCCATGCCGCGCATGACCAACACCTATTTACTTGCTGGCGAGGACCATCCCGAAGACATTATTCGCTCGGTCAAACGGGGTATTTATGCCGTGAACTTTGGCGGGGGCCAGGTGGATATTACGAACGGCAAGTTCGTCTTCTCGGCTTCGGAAGCCTACATGATCGAAGACGGACACGTGACCGCCCCGATCCGCGGAGCAACGTTGATCGGCAACGGCCCGGAAGCTTTGAAACACGTTTCCATGGTTGGGAATGACTTGAAGCTCGATGAAGGCATCGGCACCTGCGGCAAAGATGGCCAAGCAGTGCCGGTCGGTGTGGGCATGCCAACTACGAAGCTTGATCGGCTGACCGTGGGTGGAACCGCAAGGAAGGACGCCGGCGGCTTTATGCAGTAGGTCATCCACCATTAACTAACCTTGTCATTCCGAGCGAAAAAAACATTCGCTTGTGAATGATCTTCATAGTCGAGGAACCTGCTTTTTCATGCCTGAGACAATCGTCGAACAACAAACCGAAATCGACCTGAAATCCTTAGCCCAGGATATCGTCTCGCGCGCCATGTCCTCCGGAGCGTCCACTGCTGAATGCGTGGTCCGAGAAGGCGATGAATTTTCCACGCTCGTCCGCCTCGGCCAGGTGGAAACCTTGAAGGAATCCGGGTCAAAGGCCATCGGCGTCCGCGTTTTCTGTGGCAAGCGTTCCGCCAGCACTTACTCCAGCGATTTTTCTCGCGACGGACTCGACCGCATGCTGAACGGCGCGCTCGCGCTCGCGAAGATCACCTCAGAAGATCCAAATGCCGGCATTCCCGAGCCGTCGCAACTCGGAGCAATTGGAGGAGACCTCGATCTCTACTCTTCTGACGTATATTCGCTGCCTGGACAGGAACGCATCGCCTATGCGCGTCGCGCTGAGAAAGCGGCGCTCGATTCCGACCCGCGCATCAAGAACTCCGATGGCGGATCGTTCGACGCTGCCACTGGTCACAAAATTCTCGCCAATTCACACGGCTTCGTCGGCGAGTATCGGCGGTCCTATTGTTCTGTGGCTGCCGTTCCAATCGCTCAAGATGACAAGGGAGCCATGCAGCGCGATTACTGGTTCTCGGTCAGCCGGAGCCTCAAGCTGCTCGAATCTCCAGAGCAGGTCGGCAAAGTTGCTGCCCAGCGCGCGTTACGGCGGCTCGGCGCACGGAAGGTGAAAACGCAGCAGGTCCCCGTCATTTTTGATCCGCTGGTCGCGACTTCAATCCTCGAGCATATCTTCGAAGGCGTGAATGGAGATTCGGTTTATCGAGGCGCGTCATTCCTTGCCGGAAAGCTTGGCCAGACCATCGCGTCCACCAACGTCACTGTTATTGACGATGGCACCATGCGCGGCGGCTTCGGCACTAGTCCCTTCGATGGCGAAGGCGTGCCCACGCGCCGCACTGTCGTCATCGACAAGGGCGTGCTGAGCTCTTATTTGCTCAACACTTACACCGCCAAGAAGCTCGGGCTTCAAACCACCGCTAACGCATCACGCGGATTGGCAGGAACACCCGGAATTGGGCCGGGAAATTATTTTCTGCAGCCGGGAACGAAAACGCCGCAACAGCTTATAGCGGAAGTCAAAGATGGCCTTTACGTCACCGAATTTCTCGGTATGGGCGTGAATCTCGTCACCGGCGATTATTCCCGCGGAGCCTCGGGCCTTTGGATATCTGGTGGTGAACTCACCTATCCGGTTGAAGAGATCACCGTCGCCGGCAATCTCAAAGACATGTTCATGAATATTTCCGACGTGGCCAACGATCTAGAATTCCGCAGCTCGGTGGCATCGCCGACCATCCGCATTGATGGACTCACCATGGGTGGCGAGTAGCCGGTGAAATTCGCGAAAGTAGTTTTCACGATTGCCGGGATTCTGGGTCTTCTGGAACTCGTTCCTCTGTATTTTATGTATAACGTGATCGGGCGGCAGGACCCGCCCGTAATCACGCATCCCGGCTTCTATTACGGGTTCGTCGGAACAGTCGTCGCGCAATCGCGCATGCACCCGTCGGATCTGCCGTTCGGAGTACAAGACCTGCTGCTCGGGATCCTGTTCATTGCCGCGTTCTTCAAGACGGCCCAAGCCGCCGCATCCCTGAAGGCAATATCCGCCGCCACGCCGCATGCCTAAAATCGACTGATACTCTGCTGAAGGAAATCGAATGAAACGCGTATTTTTTATGGCGGCCATTTGGCTTGGACTGTGTGCGTCCGTGCAGGCCGCGGACAACGTTGATTCAGGTAAGATACTCGCGCTTGAAAATGCCTGGAACCAGGCGCAACTCCATCATGACGCCAATGCGCTCAGCCAGTTGCTTCCAGCGACATTCGTTTACACTGACTACGACGGCACCGTCGAGGACAAGGCGCAGTTCCTGAAGGACCTCAAAGATCCCGAATACCAGGCCAGCCTGGTTACCAACGAAAACGTAAAGATCGTTCCATACAACAACGCCGCTGTCGTGACCGGTACCTATCACACGAAGGGCAAGTACAAGGGCAAACCCTTCGAACATTGGGGACGCTTTACCGACATGTGGGTGTTTCAGGATGGCACGTGGCAGTGCGTCGCCAGCCATACAAACCTGATTAAGAAGTGATGCGCTTGCAGTATCTCAGTCATCCGTGACTCCAATTTCGAATTTAAAGTATTTGCGAATTGTCGAATTGTTAGCCGAGGCGTACTCGAGGTTTTACTTTCGACAATTTGAAAATTTCGAAATTCGAAAATTCCTGCGCCTTCATCGCTTATCCAAGCTTGCGACTACAATCACACCATGGATGGCCTGATCGAGCCTTCGCCAATACCCGCGGAACGCGACACCAGCAGGCGCAGTATCGTGATCGCCATTGCGGTGATCGTGGCCATCGCAGCCATGGTGGCGATTGCATTGCGGCAGCGGCCGAAACTCCAACCTGCCCCACCCGCATACGCAGCTAACTTAAAGTTCAGCGATCTGAAGATGAGCCAAGCGCAAAACTTCGTCGGCGCTACGGTCACCTACGTTGATGGAACTTTGAACAACGTCGGCGACAAAACAGTCACTCACATCACTGTACAGGTAACATTTAGCGACTCTTACAACCAGGTCGCGCAGATTGAAAGCGTGCCCATCAGGATTCTGCAAACCGCCGGCCCTTACGACGACACTGCGGATGTTTCTCAATCGCCGCTTGCTCCCGGCCAGAGCAAGCGTTTCCGCCTCACTTTCGAGCATGTAAGCGAGCAGTGGAATCAGACGTATCCGCAGCTGAAGGTTACGGATGCGACAGTGAAATGATTTGCGGATTATCTAATTTACAGATTGACGAATTCACGAGGCGTGGAATAGCGTCCCCGCGGCTTTGATTCAATTCGACGATCCGTAAATTCGAAAATCCGTAAATCCCACAATCCTGTCGGTCTTTCCCTTAAAATCGCCATATGTCTGACGCGAAGACAGTCCGCCTCACGGAGACGGTTAAAGCTGCGGGTTGAGCTTCCAAGCTGAGTCCGGCGGCGCTGGACAAGGTGCTTGGGAAATTAGCCCGGCAGCATGATCCGAACGTTCTAGTCGGCTTTGAAGGCGCCGACGACGCCGGAGTGTATCAACTCGCGCCCGACAGCGCGCTCGTCCAGACCGTCGATTTCTTTACCCCAATTGTTGATGATCCCTATACCTTCGGCCAGATTGGCAGGCGGCTTGTCGAAGATGATCGAAGCTGGATGCACGGTGATCGGTGGGCACAGTATACGTGATGATGAAATCAAATTCGGCTATTCAGTCACCGGCCTCATTGATCCCAAAAGAGTTCTGAAGAACGGCGGTGCGCAGGCCGGAGATCGCCTCCTGCTGACCAAGTCGATCGGGACGGGCGTGATCTCCACCGCCATCAAGAAAGGCGTTGCGAAGCAGGCGTGGATTGATGCCGCGGTATTTTCGATGACGACATTGAATAAGACGGCTGCGGAGGTGATTACCCGCGGCGATTGGTCCAGCACTGGCGAAGTGGCAGGCAATAGCCATGTGGGGACGGGCGCCCCCGCCCGTCCGGCGGAGCGAAGCTCCCCAAGTTTCCAGGCTTCCATTCACGCCTTGACCGACATCACTGGCTTCGGGCTGATTGGCCATCTCCGCGAGATGCTGCTCGCTTCGGAAAATGTTTCTGCCCAGCTGCACGCCTCGACAATTCCGCTTCTCGAAGGCGCGCTCGACTGTGTTCGCGCCGGCCACATCCCCGGGGGGCTGAACGCAAATCGCGAATTCGCCGAATGTGTCGTTGATTACGAATCGAGCATTCCGGACGACCTCAAGACAATTCTCTTCGATCCTCAAACTGCCGGCGGACTGCTGATATCCGTGAGGACCGACCACGCTGCCGAACTCACGAAAGGGCTTCGCAATGCCGGGGTTCCCATAGCGGAAATCGGCGAGATCCTATCAGGCTCCAGGCCTCTGATCTCCGTGAAGCGGTAATCCAGCAAGTTTCTTGACTCATACCGGCTGTGTGCTAGCATGTCAGCCACTTCCCGCTAATTCGCGTGCAATGGAGGCATTAATGTCCGGTCCCGGATTTGGACTGAGTGGCACCCCGCAACCGTCTATCGCCAATGCTCTCGAACAAAAACTGCGCGCCGAGCGCGTGGTGAAAGCTGGCGCAAACTGGTTTATTACGGTGGCCGTGCTTTCGATGATTAATTCCGTGCTGTCAATGAGCGGCGCCGGCATTCGCTTCATCTTCGGGCTGGGCATTGCCGAATTTGTGGACGCACTGGCGCATCAGGCTGGCCAGAGCGGATTCGCCCTTGATCTGATCATTAATGGTTTTGTCGCTGGAGTCTTCGTAATCTTCTGGAATTTCGCGCGCAAGGGCCAGCAATGGGCCTTTCTTGTCGGCACGGCACTGTACGCTCTGGACGGACTGGTGATGCTTTATTTCAAGGATTTTCTGGCGGTCGCTTTCCACGGTTACGGCCTGTACCGCATCTACTCGGGTATGAGCGGGATTTCCGCACTGAGGAGCGCCGAAGCCAGCATGGTGCCGGCGGGAGCGCCGATTCAACCCAGCTGAGCTTTTTCTCGAATGTAACAATCCGCATCCAGTCTCGCGCATCTAAACCTGCTGAAAACTACTCACAGGAGATGCAGATGCAATTCCGCGAACTAGGCCGCAGCGGCCTGCGTGTTTCCGCTCTTGGACTCGGCTGCATGGGTATGTCGGAGTTTTACGGGCCACCCGGCGACGATGCTGAATCGATTGCTACAATCCACCGCGCTATCGAACTTGGCCTAAATTTTTTCGATACCGCAGATATCTATGGACCCTACAAGAACGAAGAACTGGTTGGACGCGCACTGCGCGGCAAGCGCGACAAAGTTGTCGTAGCGACGAAATTTGGTATCGTTCGCGACCCCAATAATCCGAAAGCGCGCGGTGTGAGCGGCAAGCCCGACTACATTCGTAAATCGATTGACGGAAGTTTGAAGCGGCTCGGCATGGATTACGTCGATCTTTATTATCAGCACCGTGTCGATCCCAATACTCCGATCGAGGAAACCGTAGGAACGATGGCTGAGCTGGTTAAGGAAGGGAAGGTTCGGCACATCGGATTATCCGAGGCCAGCCCGAAGACACTTCGCCGCGCAGCCAAGATTCATGCCATCACTGCATTGCAGACGGAATACTCGTTGTGGTCCCGTGATCCGGAAGACGAGATTTTCCCAACCTGCCGCGAACTCGGTATAGGATTCGTTGCCTATAGTCCGCTCGGCCGCGGCTTCCTCACTGGTCAAATTAAGCATTTCGAGGACTTCGCGCCGAATGATTTTCGCCGCGGCGTCTCCCGGTTTCAGGGAGAAAACTTTCAGAAGAATGTCGATCTGGTTGGCAAAGTCGAAGAGATCACGCGTGAGAAAGGGTGCACGCCGTCACAACTGGCGCTTGCCTGGGTGCTGGCCCAGGGCAATGATATCGTTCCGATTCCCGGGACCCGCCGGCGCAGCCGGTTGGAAGAGAACCTAAAGTCGGTTGACATTCACCTGAGCGACAGCGATTTGCAGCGGATCGAGAACACATTCCCTCGCGGAGTTGCTGCCGGACAGCGCTATTCCGAGCAGATGATGCAGTTGATCGACGCAGGTTAGGCTCTCATCCGATTTTCTAGCGTGCCGCGGTCAACAGACCGGTCCGATGTGTTCTCAAACGATCGGTAGCCTTGATCGCGGCAAATTTTTTGCAAGGTTCTGCCGTCACTTACTCATTTCATCATCCTAAAACCGACTTGTTCTTCAAATTGTAAAATCCCAACCGCATCCTTGAAACTCTCCGATCTTTTGCTGTAATGTTCCTGCCGATCTTCTGTGCCCTTTAGCGCTCCAACTTGAAAGACGTGCCATTCAAAACGGAGAAAGCTTATATGAACCGACCAGGTTCGAGATTAATTTTCGGTGTTTTCGTCTTCATACTGGCGCTGACGCCAGCCTTCGGCGCTCAATGGCAAGCCAAAGTGGGTGCAGATACAAAGAACCATGCGCGACAGGCGCTTGCGTTTTTGCCCAACGAAATCTGGATTCACGAAGGCGACAGTATTAGCTGGATCTTCGAGACGGACGAGATTCACACTGTGACGTTCCTCACTGAAGGACAAGTTCGTCCGCCGTTTCCCGTGGGTTGTCCGGGGTTCGCGGTCGGCAGCGCCATGTTCGACGGTTCCACCTGCATTACCACGCCGCCAATGGTTACAGGGCAGACATTCACAGTGATGTTCCCGACTGTCGGCAATTTCAAGCTGACCTGCCTTGTTCATGAAGGCATGACAGGCGTCGTGCATGTGCTCGCCAATTCAGCGAAGCTTCCTCATGAGCAGGCGTTCTATGACAAACTAGGCGCCCAGCAGGCGCAAGACTTACTGGCCTCACCGGACCTGTCCGGTGCTCATCACCACAACAATTCTGCTAATGCAATTGCAGTCGGGATTGGGAAGATCGTCGCGAATGGTGGCGGACATGACACTGTTTCCGTCGTGCGGTTCATCGAGCCGGAGCTGGTCATCCACGCCGGAGGAACGGTTGAGTGGACCAACTTCGACCCGATCACGCCTCGCACCATCACTTTTGGGACCGAACCCGAGAACCCAATACCTCCTTCAGGCAATGTCACGGTGGATGGAGACGGCGCCCTGCACGCGACGATCTCATCCGCCTCTGACAACGTGCACTCCGGCTTCATCATGTCCGCTCCGCAAGAGCGAATTGGGCTGCCGCAAGCGCCATTGGGATCGACGCGCTTCCGTATCACGTTCACTGCGCCCGGTGTTTATCCTTACATTTGCGCGCTGCACGATGATTTGGGGATGAAGGGCCAAATTATTGTTTTGCCATAGTCGGCATGCAGCTAAAGAAATGAGGGCGGCCAACATCGGCCGCCCTCGTGTTTGCAGACTGCGGGTTATTGTTCCGGCGCTGGAGGTGGCGGAGCAAACTTGATAGTGACTGGTCCGGCCTTGTCCTCCACAACCTTGTAGTTAGCCGGCACAGCGAACAGCGATGCATCCGGCTCGGACGTGTTCACGTTCGTAAGTTGAGTCTTCAGTTCTCCCGCCCATGGATCGTTGTGCTTAGTCATTACGGTTATCTTTAATTCAGACGAGGACCAGCGTTCGGAAGTTACTGTGATGGGCTGTTCATTGCCCATTTTTCCGGCGGGAATTGTTGTGGTAATGCGCGTGCCGGTTGCGTGAATACCGTCAATAGTCTGATCTCCGAGGTTTTCTGTCACAGGCGCGGGACCGTCTGATTGCGCGCCTTTTCTAACGAATACTTGTTTGAAAAAAGTGTCTGGCCCAGGACCGCCTGGGCCCGGACCACCTTCGGTGTGATAAACCATCACACGCTGACCCTTTTCAAACGTGGCATTCGCGCCCGCCTCACCCCCGATTGCGCCTGAGTTCAACGGCGGCAGAGTCATCTTGTGCGCGGTCTTGCTCTCAGAGTCGAGCAGATAGCGAACCCCTGCGATCGGATCGAGGATTGTGATCAGTTTCGCGGTTGGCTTTTGGGCTGCTGCGCCCAAAAGATTAAGCCCCGCTTCGCGGCGTGTGCGGCCTTCGCTGTCCCTGCACAGTGTGGATGTGTCGGTTGTATGTATGCGATTGCCGTCGGCAAACGTCTGCGTGTGCTCAGTAGCGATGGAGGCACAAAAGGGGGCGCCTTTCACCGGAGTCGCATCCATTCCGTCGATTGACAGACCGATCATGCCGCCTTTGGTTCCTGGAACCGCCGGTCCACTGCCAAGAAATACTGGCGCAGAGTCCGGAGCCTGAGCTGCAGATGTCGCAGCCAGTGCAGCACTGATGACGAATACAAGAACAATTATTTTTGACATGACGCGTTTTCCTCCAAAGGGTAGATCTTTAGCGCACAATGCGAATGCCTCGAGCGATTCCGTCCGCACCCACCAGCACATCGGCAGAAACAACATTGCTGCTTTGCTGCGCCGCCGCTAAAAGTCCTGGCTCCGAGGGTTGAAGTTGAATACGGACAACATCCATCGCCCCGCCGCAACTGAGCTCATCGCAGTACATCAGGCTTCTGAACCCATCTGGTGAGCTGTTGCCACGGATGTCGGATGCAATTGTGCCCACGCTTTTATCTGTAGTCGGGGCACCTCGCGTGCTGGCGTGCGCTTTCCTGACTACGACCGAATTCTGGTGATTGGGTACGGGAGCTTTAGCGTCCACAACCGGCGTGGTCACTTGCGGTTGCAGCTGCACCTGCGGCTTATTGTTGGTTGTAACAGCGGGCCTGCGCAGCGCAAAGATAACGGCAGCAATCAGCAACATTGCCGCAACCGCTAACCCAAGTCGAAGCGAGGCGGGGAAGATCATTCTCCATATGCCTACGCTAACCGTGGCTTCAGGTTCCCCCATCCGCTTGCGATAGCTTGCAAGCACTGCCGCATCGAGAGTTGCGGGGATACCGGGGGCAGATTGCCTGAGCAAATCGAGACTCGTTCGGACTCTGTTTTGCGAAGCCAGCCACCGGCTGCAATCGCCGCAAATCGCCAGATGCTCCGCAAATTCGGCGGAATCGTTCCTTGAGACCCGCTCACGGCGTTCTTCAAAATACGAGTGAAATTCCTGGCAGTTCATATGAGACATCCTTCGGTTCCCGAAGCGGGAAGCGTCTCTGTCGATTTCATCGGCTTCAACTTCCGCGCGAGCAAGTTGTGCGCGCGATTCAGACGCGACCGGACGGTGCCAACCGGACACGCCAGTCGTACCGCCGCATCCGCGTAGGAAAGTTCGCAGAAGTCGCAAAGTATGACCACTTGGGCATAGTGGTCCGGAAGTGAGGCAATCGCAGCGCGGACCTGTTCCACAGCTTCGCCACGCGCCAGATTCCGTTGTAAGGACTGCGGTTCAAGAATCAGGCTGGCAGCCAGGCGCTCGACTGCGTCGTCCTCCGGCAGCGGCCAATAAATACGCTCGCGACGGCGGACCCGTCGCACAAAATTGCGCGCAATGCCGAATACAAATGCCGCCACATCTCCGCGCTCTTCCCGATAGGTGCTGCCCTTCTCAAGCAGCGACATAAATACCTCTTGCGTAACTTCCTCGGCGGCGGTGACTGAACTCGTCATGTAATACGCGTATCGGAAAATGCCGCTCTTAAGCCTCTCGTACAACGCAACAAACGCGCTTTCTTCACCGGCCATCGCCAGCTTCAGGAGTTCCGCGTCCGATCTACCCTCGTGCAGTCCCATGCTGGCCATGTGAGTTTGACGATTGAGCTGTCACTCTGTATTCACTTCGGAAGAACGAAAGGTTCCAAGACTTTTCGTTGAAATCGATCGGTAGCCAAAAAAGAAAAGGCGGCCCTAATCAGGCCGCCCTCAATCCAGTTTCATTTCGTAATGCGATTACGCCGGGGCCGGATAATCTCCGCCTTTGGCGATTCCAGGCCGTCCTGGTTCGGGCTTGAGCACCTGTTGCACACCGCCGTCGTCAGGCCTTGATGGAGGAATGAGCTTAGGCAGTTCCTTGCCGGCGATGAGCAGCTTGATCTCATTCGCGTCAAGCACTTCCCGTTCCAGCAGGGCGAGGGCAATCCGCACCAGCGTGTCGTGGTTGCCTGCCAGAACGCCCTTTGCAGTTTCGTAGCCCTTTCCAACCAGCCGCTTCACTTCCTCGTCGATCTTGATCGCCGTGGCTTCGCTGTAATCGCGATGCTGATTGATCTCGCGGCCCAAAAAGATTTGTTCTTCTTTTTTGCCGAAGGTCAGCGGCCCCAGGTCGCTCATGCCGAACTCGCAAACCATCTTTCGAGCGAGTTCAGTGGCTCGCTCGATGTCGTTGCCGGCGCCTGTGCTCATCTGGCTTAAAAAGATCTCTTCCGCCAGGCGGCCGCCCATCATGATTGCGATCTGCGTCTCGAGGTAGTCCTTGGTGTAGTTGTGCTTGTCATCGATCGGCAATTGCATAGTCACGCCCAGCGCCATTCCGCGTGGAATGATCGTGACCTTGTGCAACGGATCCGAATTCGGCAACTGCACTGCCACCAAAGCATGCCCAGCTTCGTGATACGCCGTGACCTTCTTTTCCTCGTCTGAAAGCAGCAGCGACTTGCGCTCCACTCCCATGAGGACTTTGTCCTTGGCCAACTCAAAGTCATACATCAGCACAGCCTTGCGGTTCTGCCGCGCCGCCGCCAAAGCGGCTTCGTTGACCATGTTGGCAAGATCAGCGCCAGAGAATCCCGGCGTGCCGCGTCCGAGAACAAAAAGATCCACATCGTCTGCCAAAGGAATCTTGCGAGTGTGCACGCGCAGGATCTCTTCGCGACCACGGACGTCAGGGCGATTCACTACAACCCGGCGATCAAAACGTCCCGGCCGCAGGAGTGCGGGATCGAGCACGTCGGGCCGGTTAGTGGCCGCCATCAGAATGACGCCTTCGTTTGATTCAAAACCGTCCATCTCGACTAGCAATTGGTTTAGCGTCTGTTCGCGCTCGTCGTGGCCGCCGCCGAGACCAGCCCCGCGATGGCGTCCTACGGCATCGATTTCGTCGATGAAGATGATGCAGGGCGCGTTCTTCTTGCCCTGCTCAAACAAATCGCGAACGCGCGAAGCGCCCACGCCGACGAACATTTCTACGAAGTCGGAGCCAGAAATCGAGAAGAAGGGAACGTTAGCTTCACCCGCAACCGCTCGCGCCAACAGGGTCTTGCCCGTTCCCGGAGGTCCGACCAAAAGCACGCCCTTGGGAATGCGTCCGCCAAGCTTCTGGAATTTTTGCGCCTCGCGCAGAAATTCAATGATTTCTTTGAGCTCTTCTTTGGCTTCATCTACCCCGGCAACGTCTTTGAACGTGACCTTCTTCTGCTGCATCGAGAGCAGGCGCGCCCGGCTCTTGCCGAATGACAAAGCTTTGTTTCCGCCGGTTTGCATCTGGCGGATCATGAAGTACCACAATGCGGCCAATAGCGCCAAAGGCGCAAGGTTTACCAGCCAGCTCCAGCTTCCGCTGGTCACGTCTTTCACCGTGAAGTTCACGCCCTTTTCGCGGAACTCCTTGTACATATCGGGATAATTAGCTGGAACAATCGCATGAAAGCTGGTGCCATTGGCTTGCTTGCCGGTGGCTTCCATGCCGTTGATCGTGACTTCCTTAATGTTGCCCTGATCGACTTCGCTCAGCAGTTGCGCCGCGCTGAGCTCTGCAACCTTTTGGCCAGAATTTGCGTTCTTCACCACCTGCCACAACACCAGGGCGGACCCGAGTATGACTGCCCAGAAAAGCACCGTTTTTAAAGTTGAATTCACCGAAAGAGACTCCCTGAAAGTAGGACGCCTTGTGGTCCGCTCCGGTAATTAATTGCCTTTGCGCCGGAAACCCACTTGGCCGCGCACCCTCCAATACTTAGATGCTGGCCGGAGGATTTGGATTGAAAAACGCCGTCTAAGTCATTCTACCCCGCATTGCGAAAAAAAGCGGCGGCTTATTCGGATAACTTAGGTCACGGCCCACGGCCCAGGGAATGTTCAACCAGCCACTGCCAGATGCGGCAAATTCCTGCCCGTCTGATCGGGCGCGCCCAGGCCATAGCCCATCAGGAAGGTGTTGTCCACCAGGAAACCAAAGTAGTCTGGCTGAAGCTGCACCCGCCGCGCTGACTGCCGGTCGAGTAGAGTCGCAATTTTGACACTGGCAGCGCCCCGGGCACGCAAATCGTTCATCAGAAAATCCGTGGTCACGCCCGAGTGGACGACCCCTTCAACCAGCAACACGTGCTGCTCACGGATCTCTAGTGAATGGCTGAAGAATATCTCCAGTACATTACCCAGGTCGCCGCGATACTGCGGCTTAATGAACTGGCAGATCACCGGAACTTCGATGGCGCGCACCAGGTCGGCAAGGAATACGAAGCCGTTCTCCAGCACGCCGAGTACGTGGACCGTCTTCCCTTTGTAGTCGTCGGAAATGTGCCGCGCCAGCTCACGCACACGTTTCTGAATCTGGTCGGCGGAGATGACGACATGTGGTTTTCTGGCTTGTGTGATCTGTGTCATAGGAGCGAATACTGCCGCATTGTATCCTTCGCAAGGGTGCGATGAACGTACTTACACTTGTCCCCCTTTAGACTTATTTCCGAAGGGGGCTCTCGTGAATCAGTACACCCGTCCCCTTCTTCGCCTGAAAATCGCGGCGCACCCCCAGCCCTCTCACCCACACGACCTCCTCGCCAGCAGCAATTACGGGCCAGAGCCGTTTTTCCTCGCCGGAGATATGGATGTCCTGCAGCAACTCCTTTATTTTTTTAGCTTGCTTCGTATGCGCTGGCCAAAAGCGGTCACCTGGACGCCAATTGCGTACGAGCAGTTCCTTCTGAGCAATCTCTGGTCTTAGCACGCATTCGGTGTTGGCTGCGTCGTGATTCATCTTGGAAAAGCACGCTTCAATTACGGTTCCCACCTCTTTCACCTCAACTCTG
>QHZW01000237.1 GCA_003224815.1 Acidobacteriota bacterium
AACGGTGCTGGTATCCACAGGCTGGAAGCACGCCGTATTAAACCAACCATTGAGTGCTCGGCTTTCACGTGAGCCCGAGACCTTCAGGTCGCACCCCGACACAAGATCAGTGCGCATCCAGAGGCCTTGAGCCCCGAAGTACCCCTGACCACCGCCAAGTAAGCTGAGAGCCGACCCCGGAAAGAATTGGTACGCACTAATGGGAACACCGCTCCGTATAGTGGTGATGCCGTTGACCCGCCATCCCCCCACTATCCCGTTAAGAATTCCGTGAGCATCGCTCAGGAAGTGCTTGTTATGACCGACAGGCAAATCAACACCGTACCCAACGGAAAAGTTGTGAGGAATATCGTAAGAACTCACCGAGTACTCTCTCTCCAAATGGTTGTTGTCCTGAGTCGCCCCGCCGAAGATGAATCCTTCATCCAGGAAGGCACTCGTGCTGTCAGTGTTCGACATCAGTCGCGACCATGTATATGCCAAACTCAGTATCCCCTTGGAGCCAAACCGCTTCATGAAGGAGGTCTGCAGAGACCGGTAGTTTGATGAGCCCTTGTGCGGATCCAGGAACAGAACCCGGCGGTATTGCGGGAATGGCAGCAATAGCTGTCCGCGAGCCACGGTTGGCGCCGAGAGCGGCGACCCCGGAGTTGTGATTACGCCGAAGAACGGGTTCGGGACCTGCTCCAGCAAGCCACCGCTACCCGGAGCACTACTGGGTCCCAGAGAAAAATACTGATCCGGCAGCTGATTCAGGTTGATATTCGAAACCGTGGCCCACCCCTGTAAAAGAAGATGAGTACCGCGAGATCCCGCGTATGCCACCGTAAGCGAGGCGTCTTTGCCGATTTGTCGTTCGATTGCCGCGTTCCACTGCTGCACATATGGCGTAGGATCGCCGGGCACGCGCATGGCAAAGATCGCCTGTCCGTAGAAGTCGCTGGGCTGAGCGTTACGCCGTAGCGGCTGGTTAAGGCCGGTGGGAAACGGGTTGTCCACTGTGGCGCTGCCATTGGTAACCGTCGTCGGAGCTAGATTGACAGGGGAGAGGTTCGGTCCGTCTTGGCTGAGCGTGCTGGGCGGGTAGGAAATGCCATATGCCGCTCGCAGCACAGTCTTGTCTGTCAGACGATACGCTAACCCCAGCCGTGGCGAAAACAACTTCCAGTGCAACTTGTCTTCTCTTTGAGAGGGCCATGCGGAACTTCCTACAAGTGCCACATTCCCGATCAGCTGTTGCGTTTGTCCCGTGACTGGATTCAAGATTGACCCTAGCGGACTAGCTTGGTTTGGCAGAAACACTGTGTCGTTGTTGTTAGCTTCCGAGAAGACACTGGGCTGGTCCCATCGGAGGCCAGCAGTGATGGTAAGTTTTCTGGTGGCCTGGATGGTGTCATCGACAAAGAAACCGTAAGACGTGAAGTATGCCCTGGAGCCTCCAATCACACCGGGCGCTACTTGCGAGCCTTGCGCTCCGACGATTCCAAGCAGTGCCGACGCCACCGCACTACCGCCCGCGCCGGACGACGAGGCGGTACCCGACTGGTCGAAGTTCAGGGTGAGCACTCCGTTTTCCGGATCTGAAATCCACTGCACATGACGCAATGCGCCGCCAAACTTGAGTTGGTGGCGACCCACAATCTTGGTAAGATTTCCCGACAACCCGTACACATTCTGGTGCCAAAAGAGCTGCGAACCGACCCCATTGCTTCCACTGATACCTTGGCTGTCGCTGAAACTCATTGCCGGATAATTCGCAGGGGCCACGAGCTGGCTTGCAAGACCTGCCCAACCGGGGCCGAATTGAGACAGGTCGACGCCTTGGCTGTCGGGAAATTCGTGTTGAAATACCCGCAGGTAAGAAAGCCGCAAGTCCAGGATCGTCGAAGAGTTAAAAGCGTGCGTGTCTCCGAGAATAGCCGAGTGAGTGTAGATACCGGTGTGACCCTGCCCCTGTGTGTGTGTCCCCCAGGCATCGTAGGCGTTGCTATCTGCCTTCCAGTACGCGTACCGGGCGAACAAGTTGTTCTTGTCGGAAAAACGGTGATCAACACGCGCGTTGTATTGACTGTTGATGCCTCCCGTGGCCTCTTGAACAACGAAGTTGTTCTGTAGAAGGCCGGGCCGGTTCTGGCCGGCGGGATAGGACTTCGCAAAAAGTGCCTGGGCAGAAGGGTCAAGTCTATTCGGGCAGATTACGTTAAGAACTCCGTTGCATTGAAATTGAAGTCCCGTGGTTGGATCGTAGATCGCAGGCAGACCTGCTGCCGAAAAATCGCCTCCCAGTTCGGCCGCCGTGGGAACGGTACTTGTCACCAGGGTTCCGGTTTTCAGAACTTCTCGCTCGAAACCAAAGAAAAAGAATGTTCTGTCTTTTACTATGGGTCCGCCGAGGGTCCCACCAAACTGATTTTGGATCAAAGGCACGCGACTAAGGCCGGCTTTATTCGAAAAGTAATCATTCGCATTCAGAACCTTATTGCGCAGATACTCGTAAGCGGTGCCGTGAAAAGCGTTGGTTCCAGATTTAGTGGTGAGGTTAATCACACCCCCAGCGTAGTTACCATACTCAGCGGCGACGTTGTTGGTGACGACGCGGAACTCCTGCACGGCATCCTGAGAGGGAATGAGCGAGTTGAGATTGCCGGCAGGTGCGTTGGAGGCGACGCCATCGATGTAGAAGGAGCTCTGGTTCCCGAACCCTCCGCCGATCGCGTAGTTTCCAAACCCAATGGCGTTAGTCCTTGCGCCGCCCGACTGGTTCGATACCGCATTGCCGTAGGTCCCGCCTTGGGCCACTACGCCAGGGACGAGCGTCAGCATGTTGTTAACGTTTCTTCCGCTTAACGGTATGCTCTCGACCTCTTGCTGACTGATCGTCGTGCCCAGAGAAGCACCATCGGTTTGCAATGGAGGTCCCGCGGTGGTGACAACCACGCTTTCAGTAACGACACCTACCTGCAACCTTGCTTCTACACGGGTAGCAACATCCACTTG
>QHZW01000238.1 GCA_003224815.1 Acidobacteriota bacterium
GACCGCTAGCGAGTGTTAACGTTCGTGAACTTACCAAAAGAAGCGGACGGTTGCTCCGCACGGTTCCGCGCCGAGCCGAAAACCAAAACGACAAAGCGCGCTACGGCACCTGCGTAAGAACGGGAGTTTCTCTCGTTCTGGATGTCCGGGGGTGCCCGAAACCTAAGCTGCCAACACCGCCTAAGTACTTTGAAATCATGGTGAGCGCGGCAGGATTCGAACCTGCGACCCATGCCTTAAAAGGGCATTGCTCTACCAACTGAGCTACGCGCCCGCTCTTTGATTTGAACACCGCCTTCGGCCAAAGAGGACTTGAGGAAGTGTCCTTTCATAGTAGCAAAGATAGCGGACAGGCTGTTTCAATGCAGGAGACCATAGATGAAGAGGTCGTTTGCCCCGGCGGCGATGACCTTGTTGTCGACCACGACCGGGTTTGCGAATCGCACGCCAGGGTAAAGAACATTTGTGCCCATATAGTTGTTCCACAGCTCGTGCGAAACGTCAGTGGCATCGTAAGCGTGCAAGCCTATGGCGCTTTTCGCGTCCTTGGTTGCAGCCCAAACGATCGCGTCAGCATTTCCGTTTGCCGACACAACGGTGTTAGCGCCCCGGTTCAAGAATTGCGTTACCGTGCGCGACGCCGGCGTCGTCGACAGTATGTTGCCCGAGAACCGGTACTGCCGCAGGTCGGTGTTCGCGAGGCCCAGGTACACGCTTCCGTTCCAGTAGGTGACATTGCCATACAGACGCTCCCAACCCGGACCGTCTGCGCCTGACGATCCCTGTCCGGGCTGACACGCTTGGCTGCCAGCAAGGAACTGCTGCGGAATTTGTGCATCGGCGGGATCGAACTTTCCAAGATTAGAAGTATTCAGCAGGTAGATGCGCCCCTCTTTATTGCCGGTGATCGCGAGAGGCTGGCTTCCTCCAACTCCGCTGGGCAACAGCATCACTCCCCCGGAGCCGATTTCGAGATCAGCATTATCGAGACATGCGTAATTTGCCGGAGTGTAGTAGTCGAGGACCTGGAACGACCCGTTGGACAACTTCAATTTTAGGACCGAGTCCCCATAGTTCTTGCCGCCGGTATCGGCATTGAAGCTGCCATCCGCGGCAATCACATAAATGTTACCGGCAGAGTCGATGCTTGGAGCCGCCCCACCTCCCCAAAAGGAGCCGCCGCCGCCGTGATCCGAGGGGCCATTGGCTACATCCTGTGCCTGATATTGCGTGGCCGGGCTGAAGACTGCGGTTTGCGTCAGCGTTTTTTCATCGTAAGCCATCAACCAACCGCGGTAGACGCCCGAATCTGAAAACGAGCCCCACGCGATCAGGACTTGCCCGCCGACGAGCGCAAGGCCGGATCGTTGGTTCTGCACCGAAGGATCGAAAGAGATCTGGCCGTTGTTGCTGCCGGGTCCGTCACCGGGAATGGTCGCCTGCACCATGACGCGGCCTGGGCCGAAATCCATGCCGGTGCGAACGTCCACAGCGCGTACCCACTGCTCGATCACTCCGTTCTCCACGATGAGGGTAACGAAGTACATCGCTCCCGTGACGGGATCGATGACCGGAGTCCCGGTGATACCGACCTCCGGGCCAAGGCCCGTCCTGCCGCCAAATATGGCGGTCGCGGTGGTGATGCCGGGCCCCAGGTAACTGCGCGACCATAGAGCTTGGGGCACTTTACCATCGGCATCGAAAGCCGTTATGTCATCATGCTCTGTAGCGATGATGACGACATTGTGAACTCCCGCTGAGCCCATATCGAGGTTCGAGACATACAGCGGTTGTGCCTGAATATCACCAGTGACGTGGTAGCGAGCGATTTGTCCGAACGCGGACGAATTGACGCTCTGTGGCGTCAGTTTTCCCGCGGTATAGAGGCCATTCCCATTGTCACTACCCTTCCACCGAAATACCCCTTGAAGTTGCGCCTCTGTAACCGGAGGAGTCGGGGGCGGAGCGCTGGCTGGTTCGGCAGGAATTTGACCCCCGCCGCATGCTTGCAGTATGAGAAGGGTGGCGAACGAAAACCCGAACAGACGCTTGGTCCACATACAACTTCGCACTCCTCAGCACGCACTTAGAGGCTGGAACTCTGGCGTGGGTTGCTGGACGAGTATACACAATGTTTGCTGTAAGAATGTTCGGCAATTTCCGCGTGTCGGGGACAAGGCCGGAGTTTCGCGCGAGAGTTTCGCATTCCCAGAATCGAATTCTGCGAGTTGCCGAAAACCATCTCCGATAAGATCCGCCGAGTAAAGCTGCCCAAGCTGGAAGAACAGGCGAGAGCGTGCAGACGCCCCGAGCCCCAGGACGCTGGGAGGAAGATTTTCCGGAGCTCCAGGCGCGGCCGAGATCGTGAGAGCGGGGAAGGGCTCGCTGCGGGTGTGCAGGACGCCTGCCGCGTTCAAGCATGCTGGCCTGTGTGGTAGCGTGTAACTTTCCAAACGCACGGGAATCGCAGTGGAGTTGTACAGACCGTCCTCAGTTTATGGATTCCAAGGTCGATAAAAAAAGATTCAAACGCGTAAGCCGGCGCGAACTGCTTAAATTGACTCCGGTTGTGGCGCTGGGTGCGTTCGCGATTCCGAAATTGCAGGTGCCGTTGCTGAGAGCCGGACTCGGTTTTAGCGATTGGGCGTCGTCATTACTGTTTCGCGGCGGCCATTTGGCGCCGACGTTCGCGGCCGCAGCAGTTACTCCCTTTGAACAATTCCCGATCAACGACTACGACGTTGATGATCCCGAAGTTGATCTTGAACATTGGAGCCTGAGCGTCGGCGGCCAGGTGCAGAGGGCAGGGAACTATACGCTGGCGCAGGTTCAGGCTCTTCCTAAGTACACACAAAATACGCGCCATGTTTGTGTAGAAGGCTGGGATGTCATTGGAAACTTCAGCGGCGCCCGTTTGTCGGATTTCCTAAAATTGATTGGTGCGGATACAAGCTCAAGGTTCGTTACTGTGCAGTGCGCGGACGAATATTACGAGTCGCTGGACATGGCGACGGCGCTGCATCCTCAGACGCTACTTTGCTACGAGATGTATGGACACCCGCTCACGCGCGAGCATGGGGCACCGCTGCGCCTGACGATCCCAACCAAAATCGGATACAAGCAAGCGAAATATTTGACTCAATTGAAAGTCACGAACGTGCTCGAGAAAATTGGCTACTGGGAAGACCAGGGCTATTCAGGGTTCTACGGACTGTAGCGATGTCAACGCGGATCATTGAAATCGAAGATGCGAAGGACGGCGAGATTACCGAAGTCGTGTACGAGCATCCGTTCATCGTGCGCCTGTGTCACTGGGTGAATGCGATTGCGTTGTTTGTACTGGTTGGCAGCGGCCTGCAAATCTTCCGGGCGTTTCCAAGTTTTGGCGTCAAGATTCCACAAAAAGATCTGATCAACTGGCCCAAGTCGCTCGCCATCGGCGGTTGGCTGGGCGGAGCACTGCAATGGCACCTCACATTTATGTGGATATACATTGCGAGCGGGTTGGTGTACCTCTGCTACCAAGTTTTCAGCGGCAATTACAAACAGGTGTTGTTCGGTCCGCGGGATGTTCCCGGCGTGTGGCCGATGGTGCGGCATTATTTCTTGTTTGGACCGAAGCCGCCGTCGAAAGAATCTTATAACTCGCTGCAGAAGCACGCCTACACATCGGCCATCGTGCTCGGTATTCTCTCGGTGCTCACAGGA
>QHZW01000239.1 GCA_003224815.1 Acidobacteriota bacterium
TACAACCTCGGGTTAGCGCTTCGGCAGGATGGAAGAGAGGCCGAGTCCGTGGCGGAGTTCGAGAAGGCGTACACTATTTCACCCGAGCTCAGAAATCTACCTCACCCCTAATTGCAAATACCACCCGGCTTGTCAGCAATCCCGGAGAGTCTATCCAGCTTGGGCGCTTCGTTGGATCCGGGGCTACACCGCCCGGCGCACTATGACCGTCTCACGTTGTGCATAGGAGAGGCAAGTAAGAAAAGAAACCCAGCCAGCGATAGAAATATTTTCATCGGACTCCCCCATCGGGTTGATCACCCGGCAGACTGAAGATAAGAAGGATAGCGACGTTAGCAATCTGTCGTGAATCTCGCGCCATTGCTGAGGTAGTCTTCGAAACCTCTCATTTATGGGGTATTTTAGCGGGTTGGCTTCACGTCGCGATGCCAAGTATTACGGCTGTTGCAACCCAGGCAATTCACGCCCGGCATCGGACGCGGCTGGAACAAGCGTCTGCTCGGCTATAATGCACCCCTGAATTTCTGTAGCGGAGGAGCGAGAAAATGGATTGCATTCGTCTCGGAGTAGGCGTCGTGGCGCTTTTGACATTAACCCAGCCGCTGTTTCCACAGAATGAGCAATCAGCAAAACCGCCGGCGCAATTAGCACCGAAAACCGTGCCCAATCAGGTGCAGTTGTTTATTCCTTATAGGCAGTATTCGCAGGAAGAGAACCAGCGCATCTTGAAACTGTATGAGCCTTTGCGAGTCTCTGATGTTTCTGATGGCATGGACACTGTCGGTTTGCAGGACATCGGCATTGTTGATGAATCCGTCAGGCCTCTGTGGAAGGACACTGAAAACTTCACTCACCGTATTGTGGGCATTGCGGTGACGGCACGCTACGTTCCGACCAACAAGAGACTCGCCAAAACTAGTGAGAAAGATGTCGAATACTGGTATGACAACATTACGGGCGAGCCGTTCATGGACGCATTGTTTCCGGGGTCGGTCCTGGTGATCGACGCTGAGGGAGACAACGACACTCGCAGTATCGGTTCCACCAACATTATGGATTGGCAAAAGCTGGGCATGCGCGGCGTTATTACCAGCGGAGGCCTCGCGGACAGCGATGAGATTATCTATCACAAGGTTCCGGCATATCACAAAAGAATGGGGCGAGGCTTCCGTCCCGGCCGAAATGAAATCGAGTCAGTGAACCGGCCGATTACTTTGGGTGGTGTGCTTGTTCGTCCCGGTGATGTTGTCATAGCCGACGGTGATGGAGTTATCGTGGTTCCCCGGGAGCATGCCGAGGAAGTCGCAAAAGCGGCCATGCAATACCTCGACAATATCGGACTGGAGCGTTATCAAAAAACTCATGAAGGCAAGAAGCCGTAAGACTTGAGAAGTACGCTCGAGAGAAATTACTTTGCAACATTGAAGTGAAGTCGAGCACTGTACTTGCCGTACTGGTTTTCCATTGAATAAAACGAAGCATCGATTGCGCCGAGAGCTTTGATCGCAATGCCGTGGGTTTTTCCGTCGATCAGTCGCTGCAAGACCGTTTTCGAAATAGTCAGATAGGTCTTCGCACCGTCTCCCGGTGATACCGGCCAATCGATGATCATTTGCGTGTTTAGCACGCGATTGAGCGGTTCATAGTGGCAGAAGCTGTCGGTCGTGACATTGTTCTGCTCCCATTCGGAATCACCTCCAAGAATCTCGACGACACGGATTAATCCAAAATCCTTCACGTACCCGGCTTTGCGCTGAACCGAATAGGTTGTCAGCTCCAGCAGTCCGTGATCGGCAACTTTCTTTCCGGCGAATCGGCTCAAATTCCAACGCAGAATCGCATGGTGGCTCTCGTCTACGGAAAGCAGATTGATTTTGCCGCGCGCCTTATCCTCAACAGACCAGTCATTCTCGTTAATGTCTGTATCGACCAGATCAATGATGCTGTCTTGCGCGACATCAACATGCTCGGAGAAGTTGGTTGGAGATGCGACCGGTGGATGATACGGAATTGGGTCTCCCTTGTCAGGTCCGGCAGTCGCCGGATCGACGATATCTACCTTGATGTAATCCACATCTACGCGGTATTTCTCCAAACCCCAATCCATCAGGGCCATGTGACCGAAGACTGTGTCTCCGGGCCGGGCGTCGAATTCGTGTGTTGTCATACTGATAACGTGCCAGTTCGTCGTATCCGCGATGTCGTATTCCATGAGATTGGCGTCATAGTCGGTGCTGCGTTGAGTGGCGACTTGCAAGTTGACGCGGCGAGACGCGTGGCTCACTCGGATTCGCGCCTCAATACGAAATTGGTGTCCCGGCTTCTGCATGGGACTCAGATCCATGTGATCGGAAACCTTGCGTTCAATTAGCGCCCACCAGATTCCACGTCTATCGGTGGTGGCATCCACAAAGATTGACGCATATCCGTCTCCTCCCTGGCGTAAATCCATCGTGGCAGTACCATCTCCCGGACGAAATAACCAGCCGTTGAGGCCTTCGGGATCGAGCTGCACCGAGGGACCGTCGAAGTTGTCAATGAATTGAGCCTGGGCCAGAGCCGCGGACAGTAGCAGTACTGAGGATGCCAAGGGACAAGTACGCAACGTTCTCGCAACACGGCTTGCCCGATGCTGAGTAAAAGGAACTGCACGGCGCATGAGCTACCCTCCAGCCAGATGCAAACGGTCGTAATTGTATGCTATGCAGACGAACGTGGAAGAGTTCAGAAGTGACAAGTTTTGACAAGAATGGCAGATCGGAGCGATGCACTAATCATCTTGACGGAAGCTACTCACCTCCCATAGCATCCTCACATTATGCCTCCTCATCGCCGTATCATTATTATGGCCATCTCCACTGGAATCATTGCGGCCTTAGCCGCGAGTTTGAATATCGAGTGGATGCGCTATTTCGTTGTCATTTTAATCGGCGTTGTTGCGGCGTTGTTTTGGCAAGTCAATGAAGTCCGCGAAGAGGCGGAAAGGCGCGTGGTTCGTGCTATGTCGCACCACCTGAATAACAGCTTAAATATCGTGATGAATCGACGACATCTCGATCCGAATGCACGCGAGAAAATCGTAGACGAGCAGGTCCTTCGATGTGTTTGGGCTATTCAAACAATTTTGCCTGCCCTCAACGTTGGATTGCCGGAACTTCTCAACATCAGACCGCATTCCCATCCCACCGAGTGGTCAGAACCTGATATTGAGCAGCTGAGACGACAGCAGCCACCAATTGTTAACTAGGACCTACGGGCGGGCGAAGGAATCATCAGTCCGAATGCCGGCGATCGAAGTTGAGCTTCCGTAAATCACATCTGGCGGTTAATCTATTAGCATCAGTCAGCTAAGCATCCTTACGGTACAGAAGCTCGCGCATTGCTTTTCGGCGGGCCTCATTTAGTTCGCGGCTGGAGCTGGGTTCTGCCTTGTCGATGCGGGCTCGTTGCGGCTTCATCTTCTTCGCTACAGGTCGGGCAGCGATGCAAAACCAGGCTTTTTGGGTCTTAGCTCGAACTCCTCTGAGCAGATGCTGCAAACTCTAATTGGAAAAGCCATCTGACCGCCAACGAGTTCCTCTCCTCCGCATGCCACCGCGTAGCCTAGAAGACCTACAAAGAGCAGGACGGAACCTGTTCGCATCGCTCCAGATGGTACCCCGAACGCAGTTGGTGACAACAGGCGTTAGCCTGATTGACACGCCAATAGAGGATTTCGAGCGTAATGCGATGTT
>QHZW01000106.1 GCA_003224815.1 Acidobacteriota bacterium
ATGCGCGCGCCAGAAGAGGTTCGGGTCAAGGCTGTCGAGTAGTTCTTCAAGGGTGCGGCAGTTGGACTGACCTTCCATGCCACTGGGGCCACCGGTCACAACCGTGATAATTCCATCTTCAATCGACGCAAAACAAATGTCTCGCTGACTCACAAGAATGAGACGCCCCCCGGACTTGAGCAGAATTCTGGAGGCTTGCGGTTTCTGCGATTCCAACATCCGAACGAGAGTGTCGAGCTTTTCCGACGATGAATCCGTGGGCTGGGTACTTGAGCGGGCCTTTTCTACTGACTGAGCGACGCGCTTGCGGTCGAATGGCTTCAGAAGATAATCGACGGCATTGACCTCAAAGGCCTTGACCGCGTACTGATCAAAGGCGGTGGAGAAAACAATTTTTGGTATTGGAAGTTTTTTATCGAGCAGTTTCTTAATCACGCCAAAGCCATCGAGACCCGGCATCTGAACGTCAAGAAAAACGAGATCGGGATTGTGTTCGCGGATAAGACTAACGGCTTCGAGGCCATTCTTACCCTGCGCAACTACATCCACATCCTCGATGTTCTTAAGCAGGAACGCGAGCTCATCTCGCGCCAGTTGCTCATCATCCACGATCAGGGCTGATAAAGGCACGAGTTCTCCTCACTCAGAGAAGTATAGCCGATTGAGTGCAGGCCAGAGACGCCGCATAACGCCATTATGCGCAGTGATTGGCTCGTTTTTTTCCGCATTTGCCACATGCTGACCGGGTTCCAGTAATGTGGGCTTTGGTCCAACATCACCACAAACTAGGAGGAAGTAGTTGCCAGTGCATCTTCAAGGAACCGATTACACTAATTTTCATGAATGTCATCTACGGCATGAACTCGGTGGCTGAGGCGCTGAAGGCGCGCGCGCGGGCTTTCGAGTGGGTGGGCGTCGCGAAGGAACGACACGATCTGAAGTTGCAGAGGATCATTGAAGAATGCAGAAAGATCAGCGTACCGGTCCGATTTCTACCTCGCGTGGAGCTAGACCGTATGGCCGCGACTGGCGCCCATCAGGGAGTGGTAGCAGTCACATCGGCGAAGCAATACACCGATCTGGATGATGTTATTGCAGCCAAGCGAGGACAGTACTCTCTGATTGTGCTGCTTGATGGGGTTGAGGATCCGCACAACTTGGGCGCGATATTGCGTACCGCCGATGCCGCTGGTGCTAATGGCGTCGTGATTCCGGAGCGTCGCGCCGCAGGTATCACAGGTACAGTGGCGAAGGCTTCGGCGGGCGCGAGCGAGCATCTTCCGGTAGCAAAGGTTACGAATATTTCGCGAACCCTTGAAGAGCTTAAGGCCAAGGGACTGTGGATAGCCGGGCTCGACGAACGCGGTACACAGAACTACGACAGCGTGGACTACAAAATGGACTGCGCAGTGGTGCTCGGCGCAGAAGGCAAGGGCCTGCACGATCTAGTAAAGAAAAAATGTGACTTCCTGATTTCGATCCCAATGCTGGGCAAAGTGCCCTCGCTGAACGTCTCGGTTGCGGCGGGAGTCGTTCTGTATGAGGTCACGCGGCAGCGAAGGGCGAGTTCGAAGTGAGATTTTTTTATGTCGTAGGTTTTCTTTGGGCGTTGGCTTTACCACTAAGAGCCATTGATCGCGAGGCGTTCAGCATTTCTCGTTATGATCTGAACGCGACCGTGGAGCCGGAGCAGCAGCGGCTTGCCGTGCGGGGTAGGATCACACTAAGAAATGAGTCGGATGATCCACAAAAGAACATAGCCTTGCAGATTTCATCGAGCTTGCATTGGGTTTCCATCAAGCTCGATGGTAAGCCGGTTGAATTTCTTTCCCAGGCATACACATCTGACATTGATCACACCGGAGCGCTCACTGAAGCCATTGTGACGGTGGCCCCGGTGTCTCCCGAAAAAACAATCGATCTCGAAATTGGATACGAAGGAACGATCACGCAAGATGCGAGCCGGTTAATACGAATCGGAGTGCCGGCAGAAACTGCTAAGCACTCGGACTGGGACCAGATCGGGCACACCTTTTCTACCGTGCGAGGAATCGGCTATGTGGCGTGGTATCCGGTGGCCACCGAGGCAGCGAGCCTATCGGACGGCGACAGTGTGCTCGCGACCGTCGGCAGATGGAAGCAGCGCGAATCTCAGGCGGAGATGAAGGTGAATCTCTGTTTGTCGCAGAATTCTGCCGAGGGAAACTCAAGCCCTCCCCTGCAGATGTTCATGAACGACGCTCAAAGCGGCGTTCGCGGAGGAAGTGCTGGCGGAATCACTGAGAAAAACGTCTCGACTCGATGCAAGGCCTACGATTTCAAACAGCTTGGGCAAAGCGTCCCAGTGTTTGTGCTGGGAAATTACTCCGACAATTCTCGGGAAAACGCGGTCATACATTACTTACCAGAGCACAAATCTGGAGCCGACGATTACGCGATCGCGCTTGATCAGGCGGGACCGGCTGTAAATCAATTGCTCGGAGCGCCGAACTCCAAGCCGGCTTACATGCCGGAGACGTTCGATCTGCCTGACGCCCAGGACGCTGCGTTTGACTCTGGGAACGCGTTGCTGATGCCGCTGGCCCAGAATGACACCAGCCTCCTACTGGCGGCGGCCCGGCAGTTGGCACACACGGCATTTCCCTCGCCTCGCCTTTGGATATCTGAAGGCCTGGCCGGCTATGCGCAAGCGGCCTATATGCAAAGCGAAAAAGGCCGCGCTGCAGCGATCGCATATATGCAAGGACATCGGGCGGCTATGGTTGAGTCGGAAAAAGAAAATCTAGCTCAGGGCAGCGACAAGGCTGCGGCGCATTCGCTGATCAACGATCCTGATCAGTTTTATGTCGAAACGAAAGCGATGAGCGTCTGGTGGATGTTGCGCGACATGGTTGGCGAAACCGCATTCACGGATGCATTGCATAATTACAAGGCTTCCGAGGACAAAGATGCGTACTACGTCCAGAAGCTGTTCGAGGCACGCTCGCATCGTGATCTGGCATGGTTCTTCGATGACTGGGTATATCGCGATCGCGGGCTGCCGGAGCTTCGTATCGTGTCGGTTTACCCGCGCCAACTGGTCGGGGGCGGATACCTGCTTACGGTCACGGTGGAGAATTCGGGACAAGCTGGCGCCGAAGTGCCAGTCACGCGTCACATGGCCCAGGGCGAATCCACGGAGCGGCTGATCGTGCCCGGGAATTCGAAAGCTTCTGTGCGAATCCGCGCGCCCATGCTGCCGCAGGAAGCGAGGGTGAACGATGGTAGCGTGCCAGAGGCGAACTCCGGCAATAACTCATTCAAGATTGAAGTGACTCAATAGAGTGCCCAACCGGGTAACTGTTGTGGGTGGAAGCACGCGATCATCGGATCTGCGCTGTGAATCGGACGAGGGCGTCCAGTTTTTGCGAGGCGCTGCCGGAATCGATGGATTCTGCGGCAATCGTAACGGCGTCTTTCAGATGCTCGGCTTTGCCCACCGCAACCAGCGCTGCCGCCGCATTCATGAGCACAACATCGCGCCGCGGCGACTTCTCGCCCCCGAGAATTTCTCGTACGATGCGTGCGTTTTCCGTGGCGTCTCCGCCGGCAATTGCGGCCAAGGGCGCCGGAGATAGGCCAAATTCCATAGGCGTGATTTCGTACGAGCGCAATTTTCCATCGCAAAGTTCGGCGACACGCGTGGGACCCGTGATGGTGATTTCATCCAGCCCATCGAGTCCGTGGACTACGAACGCGCGGCGGGTACCCAGCATGCTGAGCGCCTCGGCCATTTTGTCTACGATCTCAAGAGCGTAAACACCAACCACCTGCGCCGATGCGCCTGCCGGATTCGTAAGTGGGCCGAGGAGATTGAAAACGGTGCGCAGCCGAGTCTCGCGCCGAACTTGCGCAACACGTTTCGCGGCAGAATGAATTGCTGGAGCGAAGAAAAATGCAATTCCGACTTCTTCCAGGCACCGACTGAGTAGGCCCGTCGGCAGCGCAATCTCCACGCCTAATGCCTCCATCACGTCGGCGGCACCGCACTTTGCGCTGACATTTTGGCCGTCAACTTTCGGCGTCGAACTGCGATTGCCGTGCTTGGCCACCCGAACACCCGCTCCGGCCACCACGAATGCAGTGACCGTAGAAATATTGAACGTTCCCGCCGCGTCTCCGCCGGTACCACAGGTGTCAACGAGAGCTTCGCGTCCCGTGCCGCTGGCGTCGAGCAGTGAGTTGCTTTGGACGTTGATGGGAGCGGCGGCCGCGCGGATCGCCTCCGCAAAGCCGACAATCTCTTCGACCGTCTCGCCTTTCATGTTCAGCCCGACCAGCAGCGCAGAGATTTGCGCGTCAGTGCATTTCGCGGAAAGCACTTCCTCCATCACCGCACGCGCCTCCTCCCGCGAGAGTGACTCGCGATGGCTCACAATGCGATGGAGCGCGTCGAGGATGACAGGGCTGGGACTCACGATCATTAAGCAGTAGCAGAAAGTGTAGCTGAGTGCAATCCAGCGCCCAGCCTGATGTTTCTGAAAATCAATACGTGTACCGATGTCCTAAGCGCAGAAACGGCTGTTCAAAAAACTTCCATGACAAGGATGCAACCGAGAGCGCGGTCATGACGCCGAGAATGCCTCCGGAAGCCCAAACTTCAGCGGGGGACAAATGGCTGTGGGCGTGAATCATGCTCCGAAAAACCTCGATGATGATGCTATGTATTAGATAAGTGCAGTAGGCCAGAGTTCCCAACTTCATGAGTGTGGGGTTCGTTAGTAGGTTCTCGATCCAGGGAGCATTTCCGCAAATCACGGATAGGAGAACACTCATATAGAAGATCGCGAGACAGGTCAAGCCCCAAGTCGACATTGGAGGCGCGTACTGTTCCGGGGCCCAGTACGTCAGAAACGGAATTCCGAGGAAGGTAAGCCCAGTGACGACGTATAGAACCCAGCGATGCGCAGTGATCCAAACTCGACATGATTCGTTTCGAACCAATAATGCTGCCATCACTCCCATACATAAAGCGTCCGCGCGACAAGGCATCAGAACATAACAGCCGAACCCCCCATGAGTAATGAGATGGGGAAGCATTGCTCTCAAGAACGGGGCACTGACGATGGTAAGAAGAAGTGAAATATAGAGGGTCGCACTGCCGGCGCGGCGAATCAGGAACGGAATCGTCAGGTAGAACTGCTCTTCAACCGCCAACGACCATGTTGGTGCAATGGCCATAGGCCCAAACCAGCCGAAGGCGACCATCCAAAAATTTTGGGTGAAGGTGAGGAATGAAAGCCACGGAATCGGAAGACGTGAGGTGTCGCCTACGAAATGGACTAAAGCAGGTATGGGCAGGTGGCGACCAAGATACAAGAGGATAAAAACAACATAAACGGGAAGAATCCGAAACGCCCGACGCATGTAGAAAGTTTTGAAGTAGCGACGCGAATTGCGGGCGTCCAGCAGGATTCCACCAATCAGGAATCCAGAAAGAACAAAAAACAGATCGACGCCACTCCAAGTGAGCCGAAGTGGGATCAAGATCGCAGACCAGAATGTGGAGGTGGTTTCGGTTCCAGCTACTGAATGACGTAAAAGTACCAGCAGAATGGCAACGCCGCGAAGCCCGTCAAGGGCCGGAATGCGTTCCGCTGGCTTATAAGCGGTGTTTTCGATTCGCCTGAGAAGACGTGGAAACGCTAGAGAAGGAATCTTGACCGCTGAGGGACTTGCGGCTACAGCCGATGAGTTCATAACAGTTCACCACAGTGTTAGTGCTTGCAGCAGGTTTTGGAAGTAACTCAGCGGGTGCTCACAACTGCGATGGTTGGTTTTGGATTGTCAATTAGCTTCGGAGCATTGCCGTTGATGGATGGAATGTTGTAAAGCGCAATCGTGCTCCCGATTCTTGCGACCGGTTGGAATTGATTGAGCCAGGAGAGAGCGCCGGGAGCATAACTGGTGTGCAACACGTCCCCTTCACGGGTTGAACGAGCGCTGACAGCAATCCACCCTGGCTGGGGATGAAACTGCTCCAGCACATCAAACTCCGGAAGACCCATTCGGCTCAAGTCCGAGCTTGTCCAAACCGCTACACTCAGGTGTCCTACATTGAGGCGGCGGAGCTCCCTGGCAAGTTTCAGTACGTCCTGGCCGCAATCGAAATCGCAACCGCTTACCGCGATTCGGGTCGGATCGCGGCCTGCCAGTTCATTGAAATAAGCGATCCAGTCTGCGCCGGGGCGGAGCGCGGAAAAGCACTGCCAAGCAATCAATACAACAACTGCAACCCTGGCAGGATCACGCCATCTGGACTGGTTGTTCCAAAGCCTCGCGGCACCAGCTCCGGCAATGATCGCGAGCAGGGGAAACACCAATAGGACGTGGCGAAGACCATAATTCGTGCTGACCATTGTAGTCAGAATCAGGATGGTGGCTGCGCCGATTGCGGGGCCCACGCTTTCCCAATCACCGACTTTGAAACGCAGGAACACCGAACGAAGCCCAATCATTGCCAGTATTAAGAAAGGAATAGGTGTCTTGAACAGGCTCTCGACAAGAAAAAAGTACCACCATCCTCCGCTCTTATGTTTGCCAAGCAAGTACGCATCCGGCGCGCTCTTGTTCATGACCCAAGCCTGTCCAAGGCCCACCCAAAAGGAAGGAGCCGGAACAGCCCAGTCCGAGTTCACTGCTGCCCTTGCAATGCTGCGTACCGGAGTTGGAAAGTGCTGGAATGAAGGCGCCTCGGCAGGGGAGATCCCTAGAACCTCGTCGATGTGACCGGATGAAAATCTGTACCCACCCCAAATTACCAGAATGCTAAGTAGCGCCATTAACAGTGATCGGGTGAACACTTTCGAGCGAGTTCCAGACTCGCGTGCTACTTTGTTGCGCAATAGATGTCGGGCCAAAAAGATCGTCGCGGCTGCGACTGGAATATACAGCACCGAGGTGAACTTGCTTAAAATCGCTAACCCGAAAAGCAGAGCCAATGCGATACTGCGTTCTGCGCTTGGTTTTTCGAGCCACAGAGTAAAAATAAAAAGACATGCGACCTGCAAACAGGTGGCGGGTAGGTCGGTATAAGCCAAACTCGCAAAGGACAGGAGCACCGGCAAAGTGGCTGTCAGCAAAACACAAGCGAACGCAGCGAAATCGCCGAAAATTCGTTTGGTCCAAATGAAAAGAACGGCCGTCAAAACAGCAAAGAATACAAGCACACCAATGCGCGCGAGAAAAAGATTATGGAGATAAGAATTGTTCTGATAAAGGATTGAATTGCCAGCGTCCCAAAATTGTGGGAGCGATTTTGAATCCGTCTCCCGAAAACGCACACCAGCGAAATAAAGCGGCGCCGAAATGGCAATGCGGGCCAGAGGTGGATGAAGAGGATCGAGATGATAGGTATGGAACTGCAGCCATTCCATACCCGCCGCAATGTGTGCCGGCTCATCGAATCCCTGGGGACGGCTGCGATCGACTGCAACAATGCGAGGGAAAACGATCAGAAGGATCGCGGTGGCAAGCGTATAACAATAAATTTGGTTGCGGACGAGGTTGCGTAATCCAAGCGCGCGTGTCCACCAAAATCGCTTTGTCGCCGGAGCAAGCCTGTCCACAGTTCTTGAGTAGATCGAATGCGATTCTAGCAATCCAACTGACCGGCCCGATTTGTGAATATCGTAGGGAATCTTGTCAGGTAATGACATGGGTGGGAGCGAGCATCCTGATTACCCCTGATTACCAGTAACCGGCCTTTCGCACCTGTACCTTTTCCTGTCGGACACGTCCCTTGCGTACTCTGCCCAGACTGAAATTAGCAGCGTAAATAAAAGATTGGGGAAGTTTACCCTGAGCGAGCATTTTGGCCGCAGGAGGCATGATGCAGATCGGTGTGTATGGCGCGGGATACCTGGGAACAGTGATTTCGGCGTGTCTCGCTGACTTTGGCACGCCGGTGACCTGCTGCCATCCCGACAGCTCGCGCATGGTGGAAATGGCGCAGGGCAAGGTGCCGTTCCACGAGAAAAACCTGGCCGAGGTCATCCGGCGCAACGTGCGCTCGGGCCGGCTGGCGTACTCAACCGATGTTGACTCGTTCGCGCGCAAAGCAGGCGTGATTTTTCTGGCCGAAGATTCGCCGCAGCATCTGGCCGATCTGGCGCTGCGGATTTCGAGGGCGACGCAGAAACCGCCGATTCTTTCGATTGTGACGCCTGTGCCGGTCGGAACCGGGGCCGCGCTGGAGCAGAAGCTGCACGACGCAGGCTTAAAGGCGACCATCGTTTCGCAGCCTGTATTTTTCACCGCCGGGTGTGCGGTCGAGGATTTCAACTGGCCCGACCGGATCATTCTCGGGACCACTTCTAACGATGCGGTGTCGGCAATCAAACAGATTTTTCATCCGCTGGTAATGCGTGGAGTTCCGGTTATTGTGACCAATCATGCGACGGCGGAACTGGTGCGCGAGTCGGCGACGGCGTTCGTGGCGACCAAGATCTCTTTCATCAATGAACTTGCCGGACTATGCGAAAAAGTGAACGCGGATGCGGTGCATCTTTCGCTGGCGCTGGGCCTCGACAAAAAAATCGGGCCACGATGCCTTCAGGCCGGAGCCGCCATGGGCGGGCTATTCGCGCAATCTGATATGGATTCGCTCGCTCACCTGGCGCAGCAGAGCAATGTGGATCTAAAAGTATTGGCGGCAGCGCGGGAAGTCAATCATTCGTTGGCCGATGGAATGGCGGACAAGATTTCGGCTTGTCTGAAGTCATTACAGAACAAGGACGTGGGCATCCTTGGGCTGGCATTTAAGCCGAATACGAATTCCGTTGCCGGATCAGCGTCTATCAAGCTGGCACAAGGGCTGGTTGCGCGCGGAGCGCGAGTACGTGCTTACGATCCGGTTGCAATGCCCGATGCGAAACTGGAACTGAACGGGACTGTGCACTATTGCGAATCTCCGTATGCGGTAGCGGAAGGCGTTGAAGCGCTGGTGGTTGGCACGGGATGGCCCGAATTTCGCGCGTTGGATTTTGCAAAGATTAAGAACCTGCTCCGGCGTCCGCTGATCGTGGACACGAAAAATATTCTGGACTCAGTGCGACTCCGTGCAATGGGTTTTGAGTATGTGGGTGTAGGCAGAGTGTAGAGATAAACTTCGAGGTTAGGGCCGCTCGTATTGCCTCTACCCGGCACGACACGGCGCCGTGCTCTTCCCTTCCACTTCACGAGAATTTTGCCACGCGAAGCTCTCAGTCCGCTGATCACAATACTATTTTTTTCTACCCACGACCGGCGGCATCGGCCTGCGGATGGGAACAATTGCGCCGCGCGAGGCATCGGCGCCCACGTGCGCCCGGGTTATTACTTCCTGCTGGATGGCCTGTACGAATTCCTGGATCTGCCGCTGCATCTCTTCCATGCGCTCGCGCATTTGCAGGATGATGGCAATCCCACTGATGTTCACGCCAAGGTCGCGCGCCAAGTTCAGGATGAACTCGAGCCGCATAAGGTCCTCGTCCGTGTAGAGGCGTGTATTACCCTCAGTGCGAGACGGCTTGAGCAGCCCCTCGCGCTCGTACAGACGCAAAGTCTGCGGATGAATTCCATACATCTCGGCGACAGCCGAGATCATATAGGCACCCTTAGAGCGGCGTTTAGTCATTCACCTTTAACATAACAAAAGGTCCGAACCGCCGTACATCCGCGCATTACTGAATTTGAAACGCACATTGCACGCTGGCGCTAACCGTGATTTTTTCGGGCGCGGGCGGAGGAGGTGGCGGTAGCTGGGCCTTCTTATGGAAAAGGCCCCCGCCTCCGGCTTCCGTTTCTACCGCCACGGTCTCATTGACCGTTCCAAAACTCTGGAGTTGCGCCACTCCCAGTAATTGCCGGACATCCAAGCTCATATACCTCAGTCCGCCCAGCCTTTGGCCCTTCTGTTCAAGCGCGATGGTTGCCCGCCCAACGGCTCGTCGCATCGCCTCGGCCACTGCTTGCTTTTTTGCAGCCTCTTCGTCGGATAGTGAATAATTTATGGACCGGAAATCGGCTACAGCATCATCAACCGAGCCGTCGAGGATCGGCCCGATACGCGCGAAATCGTGCACCCGTAGGACCATCTCGCCTCGCACATAGTACGAGCGGGCGCGTTTCCTTCGATCGCCTTCGTAAACCGGAGCTACGGTCAGTACGCCGCTTCGGATGTCATCTTTACTCAGACCATTGTTAGCGGCAAGTGTTGATATCCGCGACATTGATTGCGTTGCAGCATCGTAGGCCTTCTTGAGTTCCTTCTCTTGCGAAAAGATGCGGAAAGTCATGGTGGCAAGGTCAGGGTCGGCTTCATAGGTTCCGTCAGCCTGCACCACGAGAGTATCGGCAATGAATTTGAGTTCGGGCGATTGGGCACTGGCGACCGTTCCGAGTCCGCATATTAGTAAGACCGTAGTGACCGCAATCCGCATTGTGTGCTCCTTTTCCTGCAAGGAACGGTACACAACTGAAGAATTGCAGACTAGTTGTTAGATGGATTACGTGACTGAGCTGTTAACTACGCCACTGGCTCCGGCCGTCCCGCGGTGGCCCAGCCTGCGGGCTTCACAAGATGGCTGGCGACGTATGCCAGCACGCCCGCGCCAATCACAGCCGCGCCCAGCGCGAACGAGCTTATTCCTCCCACCTGCTCGCTTTGACTGCGGACCAGATCGAACCCGAGCAAGAGCACGGGGGCAACGCCGACGGCGACAGCTCCGAACAGTCCTCCCGGCACCCGGAATGGCCGTGCCAGGTTTGGCTCGCGCACGCGAAGGACAATCAACGCCAGGAATTCCAACGCGAGGCTCAATCCGTAAACGAAGATATCGAGCGTGATCAGCCGCTCAAAGCCGAGGTTCAAACACGCCGCCCATCCAATCGCCAGAGCGATAATCGCGACCCAGGGCGCGCGTCGCCGGTTCAGTTTGCCGAAGATGCTGGGCAGCATGCCGTCCTGCGCCATCGCGAGAGGCAGGCGCGAGTAGCTCATCACTAGCGCGTTGAACATCCCGAAGGCACTGAACATCCCGCCAACAACCAGCGCAACCCGCAGCAGCGGCCCGCCGAGCAGGCCGGCAATATCGGCCCACGATCCCGTTTCCCACGCTCCCGCCGGAAGTCCAGTCATCCAGACCGCCGCCACCGGAACGATGTAGCTGAGCGCCACAATACACACGGCCATCAGCATCGCGCGCGGATACGTCCGCTGCGGGCGTTCGACTTCCGTAGCAATGGTCGATGCGTTGTCCCAACCCATGTAGTTCCACATGCAGATCAACAACCCGCCGATCAGATCGACCTTCGAGGTAGTTGGCTGGGTCACTGCATGAAATAGTGCTCCGTACTTCGCCGCACACACGATGACCACTGTCAGCGCAACCATCAACCCGCGATGATTGATCGAGAACCATGGAAAAAGCCGCGTGAGATACGCCACAAAAAGCGTCGGGTAGATCGCCATGTCGAAGATGGACGCAGTCAGCGAGAGCCATGCCTCCTGAAATCCCCAGAAGTTACCCATCGCGCGACGCACCCAGGCGTAATAGCCGCCCTCGCACGGCAGCGCACTCGAAAGCTCGCCAATCATGAACGCGGTGGGAAGGCTCCAAAGCAAGGGCGTGAGTACCAGGAACAGAATCGCTCGGCCGTAGCCGGCGCCGTGCACGATGTCCTCAACGCCATAGGTTCCGCCGGACACCATAAAGAAAGTGGCGGCGACCAAAGGCCAGAGCGTCAGGCGGACGGATTTCTTTGTTTGGGGAGAGATGCTCAGAATGCGAGATGAGATTTGCGGTGTAGGGGCGCTAGCTGTTGCCAATTCCTATGGCTTCCTCCTCAAGCGACTCACTCTCAGCCTCGTTGGGTGCCCTATTGTCCCCGCTTTGCGAGAAGTGGTTTCAGCTGAAGTTGGTTCGCAGAACTTAATCTACGGAAAATTTCCACAGATGCAAGAAGAATCTTCTAGATAAACAATGAACTGCGGAGATCAAAACACCTCGACATCCCCCGCCCGCCCTACAGCGGCCGCGAGGGGCGCGTCTCGAGTGATCAATGTGGCTTGTAGTTCTCGCGCCAACACCACGTATGCTGAATCGTACGAGGAGAGATTGTGCCGCTGTTGCCAGATTGCAGGCAGAAAAACAAAGTGTGGATACCGCGTGATTTTCATGTCCAGCAGGTCGTGTATTGCTTCTTCTGCGCGGTGCGCTGAGATTACGGTTTCCCGGGTTAGCCGGCGCAAAACCTGCGCCACTTCCAGATCCAAAACGTGAGGACAATGGAGAGACTCGCTCTGCGAAAAGATCCGGCTTTCAATGCGCTCTCCGGCAGGCGTTTGAAGGAGCCAGTCAATTGCGGCCGAAGCATCGAGCACGATCATCGCGCGTCGCGCTCTTCTCGCACCAGTCTAGCCGTATCGATTCCAGCGGCAGGCGCTTTGCGGGCATGCAACCGCCTACGGAATTCGGCCAGCGTCGGACGCTCGGCGATCTCCCGAATCTCGGACAGCAAATAGTCTGAAAGCGACATCCCTGCCATGGCAGCACGGGACTTTAGAACCCGGTGTAGCATGTCGGGCACATTACGAAGCTGCACCATCTTTGACATGCATATAGCATATTTGCATGTGCATCACATGTCAACGACACTCGATCTTTCAGCCTTCTCTAACGGGTTTAAATGTTTTTGAAGAGTTCCTCCCGTGGATCTTCAGGATTCAACTTTGCCAGCTCACGCAGGAGTTCCTTTGTCTTTTCATCGCGCGGCATCGGGACGGTGATCTTCACCTCGATGATTTCGTCTCCGCGGACGCCCTCTTTCGTTGCGGATGGCACGCCCTTTTCGCGAAGACGTAGCTTTTGTCCGGATTGCGTTCCCGGGGGAACCTTCAGGAGCGCCCGGCCGTCAATCGTCGGCACTTCGATCTTTGCGCCGAGAGCCGCTTCGCTGGCGGTCACCGGAACAGTTACGTAAATATCGTCGCCCTCGCGGCGAAACACCGGATGGCTTTCAGTTCGGATGATTACGTAAAGATCGCCTGGTGCGCCTCCATGCGTACCCGCGTTGCCTTTGGCCGCAAGGCGAATGCGCTGGCCGTCGCGAGTGCCCGCCTTAATCCGCACCTCGAGAGGCTCGGTGCGGCCGACCACGCCTTCTCCGTGACACACAGGACACGCTGAAACATTCTTGCCGGATCCGCCGCAGCGCGGACAAGTCACGTTGAACTTCATGCGTCCGCCGGTCTGCTCGATGGTTCCCTTGCCCTTGCACTGCGGACACACGCCCGGCTGCTCGATCACCCCGTTGCCTCGGCAATTCGAGCAAACGTCTTGGCCAGTGATGTTCAACCGCATGACGCCACCGCGAATCGCCGTCCAGAACGGCACGTTCACCTGATATTCGAGATCGCTGCCCGGCTCGGGACCTTCCTGCGCACCCGCTCCGCCGCGGCCCCCGCCAAATATTCCCGAGAAGATGTCACGAAACCCTCCGCCTCCACTACTCGAAGATGTACGACCTCGCGCCCCTTCGAACATGTCGCCGAAATCGAAGCCGCTGAAATCGAAGGGAGCACCTTGTCCCTGGCCGCCAGCGTTTCCCGG
>QHZW01000209.1 GCA_003224815.1 Acidobacteriota bacterium
ATGTCGGTATCGACGTTCATCTTGACCACTCCGTAATCGAGCGACTCGTGAATTTCCTGCTGCGTCGAGCCCGAGCCGCCGTGGAAAACGAGATAGAAACGAGCGCTCTCGCCATGGGCTTTCACAACAGCTGCCTGACAATCTCTCAGCACCTCCGGCTTCAACTTCACATGCCCAGGTTTGTAAACGCCGTGGACGTTGCCGAACGTTGCTGCGAGCAGGTAACGCCCACCGATCGGGTTGAGCCGGCGCGCGACTTCGAGCGTGTCCTCGGGCGTTGTGTAAAGCTTGGCCGCGTGGTCACCGACGACATCATCCTCCTCACCGCCGACCGCGCCGGTCTCGATTTCCAGCACGAGCTCGTTCTTCGCAAAGCGCTCGAGCAGCTTCGCGGAAATATCGAGGTTTTCCTGCAGCGAAAGATTGCTGCCGTCGAACATGTGTCCGGTAAAAAGATTCGGTCGCCCCGCCGCGCGGCGCTTCTCCGTTTCGGCAACAAGGGGAAGAACAAATTTGTCCAGTTTGTCTTTCAAACAGTGGTCGGTATGCAGCGCGACGTAGATCGGATAACGCTCCGCGGCTCGATGGACGTGCTCCGCGATCGCTATCGCGCCAAGCGCAGAGTCCTTGACGGTCGTGCCGGACGCGAATGCGCCGCCGCCCGTGGAAATCTGAATGATGCCGTCGGCTGTGCTCTCGGCAAGTCCGCGCAAAACGGCATTGGCGGTAGTGAGTGATGTGACGTTGGCGGCGGGAAGGGCGTAGCCTCCAGAGCGCGCCCGGTCGAGTATCGAGCAATAGGTTTTGTAGTCGGCGATTGGCATATTGCTAATTTATTTTGGGTTGGAGTTTCTGGCTCCCATCAGTGCATTTCTCACTCTGGTTGTGGTTGCGCGTTCAATGTTGTTCCAGCGAGAAAAGGCTGGCCCGTGTCGAATGCAATGAGGTTTGCCACAGTTACGCGCGCGATTTCGGAGAGAGCCTCCTGAGTGAGGAAAGCCTGATGTGCCGTGATCAGAACGTTAGGAAACGTAAGCAAGCGGGCCAGTTCGTCGTCCTGCAAAATCTGTCCTGAAAGATCTTCAAAAAAAACGCCCTCTTCTTCTTCATACACATCGAGCCCCACTCCGCCAAGCCGACCGGACTTCAATGCTTCGATCAGCGCCGTCGTGTCGATGAGTGCGCCGCGGCTGACGTTGATCAGGATCGTGCCCGGCTTCATCAGCTCTAGCGTCTCCCGGCGGATGATGTGGTACGTCTCGGGCGTTAGCGGCGTGTGTAGCGAAATCACTTCACACTGGCCCGCTAGCGTCCGGGCATCAGTGTACTCCACGCCATGCTGCTTCGCCCATTCGTGGGATGGAAACAGATCGAAAGCCAGAACTTGCATTCCAAACCCGCGCAGAATTTGCGCGGCCACACGTCCGATTTTACCGGTGCCGAAAATCCCGGCTGTCTTGCCGTGGAGATCGAAACCGACCAAGCCGTTGAGCGAAAAATTTAAGTCGTGAACGCGGTTGCTCGCGCGCGGAATTTTGCGATTGAGCGCGAGGAGCAGAGCAACTGCGTGCTCCGCTACCGCGTAAGGCGAGTAGGCCGGGACGCGTGTGACCGCAAGCCCGAGCTCGGTGGCGGCCTCGACATCGACGCCGTTGTAGCCTGCGCAGCGAAGCGCAATGTGTTTCACGCCTAACGAAGCGAGCGCTTCGAGACATGGTCGATCGGCGCGATCATTTACGAAAATACAGACCGCTCGCGCCCCGCTCGCGGACGCCGCGGTTTCCGCGGAGAGCCGCCAATCCATGAAACGCCATTCAATCTCGGCGTTCGAGACGCCGCGTTGAAGTGATTCGCGGTCGTAAGACTTGGTGTCGAACACCGCTGTCGGCAGAGTGGTCATGGCTGTTTATTGTCCAGGCTTAATGTTCCAGACGCGGTCGCAGTAATCGCGGATCGAGCGGTCCGATGAGAATTTGCCCATGCGCGCAGCGTTGAGAATCGACTTGCGTGTCCATTCGCGTGGATCGCGCCAGAGCGCGCTTACTCGATCCTGCGCGTCGATGTACGCCTGGTAATCCGCGAGCAATAGAAACGGATCGTGGTCGAGGAGATTGTCGACGATCGGGCGGAACAACTCAACGTCGCCGCGGCCAAGTGCACCGCTGGCGATGAAATCGATGACTTCTCGCAACACCTTGTTTTGCTCGTAGTAGTCTCGTGGCCGGTAGCCGCGCGCCTTTAACTCCTCAACTTCCTTCGCGTTGAGGCCAAAGAGGAAAAAATTTTCTGCGCCGACTTCTTCCCGGATTTCGACGTTTGCGCCGTCGAGCGTGCCGATGGTGAGCGCGCCGTTAAGAGCAAACTTCATGTTGCCGGTTCCGCTGGCCTCCTTGCCTGCGGTAGAAATCTGCTCCGATAGATTGGCCGCAGGATAAACGAAATGCGCGTTCTTCACGTTGAAGTCCGGGAAGAAGACGACCTTGAGCCGGTCGCGCACAATCGGATCGGTGTTTACGATTTCTCCCACAGCGTTAATGAGTTTGATAATGCGCTTGGCCAGGAAATAACCAGGCGCCGCTTTGCCGCCGAAGAAAAACGTGCGCGCGGGCACATCTGCCTGTGGATGGCGTCGCAGTCGCAGATACAGCGTGATGATGTGCAACGCGGCGAGATGTTGCCGTTTGTATTCGTGGATGCGCTTTACCAGCACATCAAAGAGCGACTCCGGCGCAACTGCGATGTCGGTACGGTCCTTGATGATCGTGGCGAGCCGGCGTTTGTTCGCGAGTTTCACGTCACGCCACTGCTGCTGAAAGTTTGCGTCATCAGCCAGCGGTTCAAGCTTGCGAAGCTGACCGAGGTCGCGCAGCCAGCCGTCACCGATGCTCGACGTGATCAGCTGCGTGAGACCCGGGTTGCTGACGGCCCCCCAGCGGCGCGGCGTCGACGCCGTTGATCGTGTGACTGCCGACGCACGCGAGATGCGCCATGCGCACGTAGCGCGGGCCGGTCTCATCGATGAGCGAGAGTCGCGCCAGCCGGGCGTCGTCCGCCGGGAATTCTTCGCGTACTTCATCGAGAAAACGGCGATTAATCTCGTACACGATTTCGAGATGCCGCGGGAGCAATGAGCCGAAAAGTTCGACTGTCCATTTTTCCAACGCCTCGGGCAGCAACGTATGATTTGTGTAGGCGAACGTCGCGCGCGTCACCAGCCAGGCTTCATCCCAGCCAAGTCCGTGCTCATCCACGAGCAGTCGCATCAGCTCGGCAACTGCTATCGCCGGGTGTGTGTCGTTAAGCTGCACCGCCCATTTTTCATGAAACGTCGCGGGTTTGCCGCCGAGCAGCGCATGAATACGCAGCATGTCTTGCAGTGAGCAGCTGACGAAAAAGAACTGCTGCTTGAGCCGAAGCTCTTTGCCAACATCGACCTCGTCATTGGGATAAAGAACCTTCGTGATGTTCTCTGACACCAACTTGTCCTGTACCGCGCGATAGTAATCGCCATGATTAAACGCAGCGAAGTCGAACGACTCGACGGCTTCGGCTTTCCACAGGCGCAGGATGTCGCAGGTGCCGACGCGGTACCCCGCGATCGGAGTGTCGTAGGCCACACCCTTCACTTCGGTCTCTGGAATCCAGCGCACGCGAGAGTCGCCCTGCTTGTCAGTGAATGTTTCCGTGCGTCCGCCAAATTTTATCGGATACTTCGAAAATCCCAAACTCGTAGCGGATGCCGTAGCCGACCGCCGGCACTTCAACCGACGCAAGCGCATCCATGTAACATGATGCGAGCCGGCCAAGTCCGCCGTTGCCAAGGCCGGGCTCCTCCTCTTGCGCGACAATCTCATCGAGATCGTAGCCAAGCTCGCGCAACGCCTCACGCGTCACCTCAGTGATGCCGAGATTGAGCAGATTGTTCGCAAGATGCGGCCCGGGCAAATATTCCGCCGACAAATATGCGACCCGGCGCGCGTCGGCTCCGCCGTAGGTTTGCATGCTTTCTACGGCGCGCTGGAAGAGCCGGTCACGGACAGTTAGCGCGAGCGCGACGTAAAGATCGTGCTTTGTCGCGTAGCGCTCGATCCGGCCAAGTCCGCAGCAGAGATTGTCGCGGAATGCGCGTTTGATTTCGTCCACCGTCAGACCGGTGCGGACTGCCTCGGGTGAATTCATATGATCGTCCTCGCTGACGTTTCGTGAAGCATGTTGCTTTTGTTTTTCTTTTTAATTGGCATCGCTCAAACTTTGCTTCCGACGTTAGTTTCTCCCCAGGCGACCTCGCATTTTACATTATAGCGGCAACATCGCCGTCCGCACGACCGCAAACACGAATACCGCCGTAGCGAAAGCGAAAGCGACCAGACGCACCCTGCGCTGCTCAAACTTTCCCGACGCACTGGCGAAGAAAAGCACTGTGGCAAACAAAACGGTATTCGCGAGGTACTGGCCGGAAACGCTGCCTGCAATGCCGGCTTGCTGCTGACTGGTCGCAGCCTTGGCATTCGCATCAGCGGCTTCGCGCGTCCCCGGCGGTTCATAGAGCTTCGGCACAAATGGATGCGGCTCCGCATTTGGGTTTTCCAAAGGCTTCTGCTCCATCCATGCGTCGTAAGCTTTGCGCATGTCGGGCGGAAAACGTTCAACGTAAAAGTTCACCAACTTCTCGTTGCCCGCTTGTTGCGCAGCAAGCAACTCCATGAACATCGCGACGTGAATCGTCGTCTGTTGCATTCCCTGGATCGTCAGTACACCCGCCCTGCGTTCCAGCGTGTTAAATTCATTCATCAGCCGATTACTCTTTCGAGTCCACGCCGCTGACTGATATGAGCACCAAGCCGTGCTTAGTGTCGCCAGCGCCATAAGCAAGGCTGCTACAGGCTCGACCCACTTTTTCTTTTCCCGTGGTTCTTGATTTGACGCAGCCGGCGGATCAGATCGCACGCTCATTCCGTGAGACCTGTTTCCTTGCCGCCCATGCGCAGCAAAATTCTTTTGCTGACCACAGCGAAGAAAAGCGCCGTGGACAAGCCGCACATTAGAATACCGGTCAATCCTTCGATCGGTCCGAACAGTCGCCATTCTTTCGGCAATACCAAATCCCCGTAACCGATGGTGAGATAGGTAATGCCGGAGAAATAGAACGACGACTCGAGGTCCGGCATACAGTTCTCCCACCAGAAAAACAACGCCCAGACCGCGACCTCAAGCAGGTGAAAGACAATCAGCAACCATGCGATACGAATTAGCAGCCATGTAATTGGCCAGAAGCGTGTATCCGCCGGCCGCACGGTAGAGCGCGACACGTGGCTTAATACCATGCCCAGACCGGCGGCGTGAATTGTCACGGTCGTCGCTACAAGCCATGAGGCAATTAATACCTTCGTGATCACACGGTTATTACGCTTTCTGATTTGAATTCAAGAAATCATCGACGGCATCAGCCAGAGACTTAAATCTTCCTATGCGGCCGACTTTGTCCTCCACTCTTTCGGCGTGCAGCCGATCGCGCACGGAAGCACGGGCTTCGACAATTTGCAGACGCACATTCACCGCTGCGAGTGCGTCGTAGAGACCCGCTAGCATTTCTGCGCCGGCTAGATCCACATGCGGGGAGGTTGAGAGATCGCAAGGAGGCTGGCTTCGGTGCGGAAGAGAAGCGCGCCGGGAACAGCTTCGTTGTCTGGATGGCGTGCCATGTCGGAGAATCGCCGCGCCCCTGGAATGCGGCCGAGGAACGCGACATGCGGCCGCGACGCACGCCGCAGAAGTTGCACCAGCGAAATGATCGCGCCGATGAGCACGCCACGTAACAAACCAGACCCAAGCACGCCTAACAACGCAGCGATAGCCACTACGAACTCAGTCCGGTCTGCGCGCCAGAAATGCCTGAGTGCTGTTACGTTGAACAGACCCGTTACCGCCATAAGCACAATAGCTGCGAGGACGGGCTGCGGCAGATAGCGCAGGGCACCGGACACAAATAACACGATTAACAGCATTAGCAGGGCAGCGATGAAGCCCGACAACGGCGTGCGCGCGCCGCCGCTTTCGTTTACGAGCGACTGTGACATCCCGCCGCTTACAGGAAAACCATGGCCCAGTCCGGCCATGACGTTTGCGCCCGCGATGCCAAGCAGTTCCTGATTAGCGTCGAAACGATAGCCGTGCTTCACCGCGAACATGCGACCAAGAGCGGCCGTTTCCACCATGCCCAGAAGAAAACAACCCAACGCCAGGGGCAGCAGGTCGTTCAGGTCTGACACGTGAATTGCTGGAAGTCCAAATGGCGGTAGCCCCTGTGGCACCTGGCCCAGGAGTTTCACGCCCAGGCTGCCGAGATCCATGCTCGCGGCTGCAATAATGCCGGCGATTACGACGAACAGGGCCACCGGCTTGTTCTTGAGAAATCGTTTTCCTAACAGTAACAGCGTGAGCGTCGCGAGACCGAGCAGGAGGGACGCCATGTTTGTTTCAGACAGGTGGGAAAAGAAGTAGCCCGAGCGTTCCCAAAAATCGCCATGCGATCCTTTGAATCCGAAGAGCTTCGGCAACTGCGTGCTGGCTATAAAAAGAGCGATACCGCATTTGAATCCGACGAGGACACTTTCAGAAATGAAGTTCACTATTACTCCTGCCTTGGCCAGCCACGCGATGAAACCCAACGCGCCGACAATCAAAGCCGTGCACGACGCTAGAGCCCAAAATCGTGCGGGGTCGCCTCCAGCGAGATCGCCGAGCGATGCTCCTACAAGCACCGAGATAGCAGATGTGACCGTGATAGCTGTGTGCCGCGAGCTGCAAAACAACCAGAAAACAAGACCGGAGAAGAGACAGGCATAAAGGCCCGCTTCTGGAGGCAGATTAGCAAGCGAAGCATCGGCTAGCCCAGCGGGCATTAGATAGGCCGCGAGAGTAACACCGGCGATTAAATCTGCCCGCAGCCACTTGGGTTGGTAGGCGCGTAGCCATGTTAAGGCCGGAAACATATTTATATTACCAACGGCGGACCGGTGGTGGTTGATTCAAAACCAGTCGGTCCTAAACCGAGCGCGGTTTCTTTCGTCGCGGCAATCTCCTTGCCCATAGTCTCGAGTCGCTTTAGCCACGTCGCTTTTTGCGATGCCGCTCCTCGTATCCGACTGCCCAGCCGCGAGCCGCTTGCAAGGTGTCGCCGCTTTTCTGACGCTCCAGCCACGCCTTAAGTCCCGCCTCATCAATCGGCAGGTCGAGCACCTGCGGGCGGCCGAGCAATTTACCGAACATCGCCATCACTTCTGTCGTGGTGGAAAAAACGATCTCGTCCATGGCTTCGGGTTTGCCCTGGCATGCGTAAGCATTGAAATCAACCCAGCGTCCATCAGGGCGTAACACAAACATTCGTTCCTTTGCTAATGAATCGTTGGGGGCAGCGCCCGTTTGAGTCACGAGATAAGGGCCGCGGTCGCCGCCGGAGCCCAGGTTTAAGAGATGAGCATCTCGATAGTTGTTAGTAATCGTGCGCATTAGCTAATGCTCTTATGTTGGTTTCGAGAAGTTCATTTCCCCGGGGCGCCAGTTCCCTCAAAATCACCTCCCAGAGCCAGGTACAAGTTTACGCGTTCGCGGAGGCGGGAAGCACGGATTTGAGTCAATTGGACTTTCGCGGCGAGATTTTCCCCTGAGAGACGCAAGACGGTGAACATGTCGATCTGGCCCTGCTCGAGCTGCTTTCCGCCGAGCTTCACTGACTCGCCACTGCTCGAAACCGCCTCGGCCAGGGCGCCCTCGCGTTTGCGCAGATAGTAATCGCCGGCCAGAGCGTCTTCTACGTTTTCGAACGCGCGCAACGCGGCGCCCACGTAGCTCGCGGCGGCAGCTTTTTGCTCGGCAGTGCGGAGATCTTGCGCAGCCTGGAGCTCACCGCCGAAGAAAATCGGTTGAGTGACCCCGGCCGCGAAACTCCAGACGACGGCATCGAGCGTGCCGACAGAATCAAGTTGCGCTGTTCCGAGTCCGCTTGTGGCGCTGAGCACAAAGCGTGGCAGGCGTGCCGTGCGAGCCTCATTCACGCGATGAAAGGCGGCGGCGAAGCGGCGCTCGCTCGCGATGAGGTCCGGCCGGCGTTCGAGAATCTGCGCGGGCAGACCGGCGGGGACGGCTTTCGGTTGATCGGGGAAGGAACGTCGCACGTCAAATTTGCCGGCCGGATATCGGCTGGTGACAACTTCGATCGCGCGGATTGTCTGTGCCCGCGCCTGCTGCGCAGTGTAGAGCGCCTCCTGCGCACTGGCGGTGCGCGAGGTGATCTGCGACACGTCGAAATCGCTCGCGAACCCCTGCGTTTTTTGCACATCGGTCAGTTTTGAATATTCCTGATAGATGTTGAGCGTTTCCTGCGCGTTGGCTTCCTGTTGTGCTGCCTCGATGGTGGTGAAGTACGCGCGCGCCACGGCGGCGGCGAGCGATTGCCGGGCAAATTCGTAGTCGGCTTCCAGCGCCTCGCTTTCAGCCTTGGCAGCAGCTTTTTTCGAGCGAATGCGGCCCCACACGTCGGCCTCCCATGCTGCGCCGCTAGCGAGGCCATAAACCCAGCGCTGTGATGTTTCGTCCGTGCTGGTGTCCAGACCGGCGCCGCCGCTGTTCTCAGTTCCCGAGCCACCGAAGTCGGGGGGATTGATACCGCGGCCGAGGTCGCCGCTAAGATGCTGCCCCTGGCGCTCGCCCAGTCCCTTCATCGCGATCCGCGGATAGAGCGATGCTGCAGCAATGCGCACAGCAGCGCGCGATGCTTCAACGCGCGCGGCGGCGGCCTTGAGGTCCGGATTTCGCTCGACAGCGTCTGCAACGAGCGCCGTCAGCTCCGGATCGTGGAAGGTACGAATCCAGTTCGGCACCACGGCTCCGCTGCGATGCGGCCCGGCCCAGTGACCCGGGATTTGCGCGCGAGCCGATTCCGGCATGATATCCGCGCCAAACGGCGGATGCTTAAGCGCGCAGCTGACGAGTGTGAGGCACGCAGCGCCCAAAAGGACTCGGCTATTCATGTCGGCGGGTCCTAGTGGAGCTTGAAAACAAACCAGTCCAGCTTCGCCGAGACTCGCAAGAAGACCTTGCGGACGATATGAATCATTTTGCCATGCTCCGTGTAAATGGCGCCTGCGCCCCGCGCGCCGGCGGCGAGGAAAAGATCGCGGTCCTTAGGCGCAAGGACGAGGCGTACCGCGATGCGCTGTTCCGGTGCGGCTACCGGTAATGTATTTTGCAAGTTCCCGCTGA
>QHZW01000210.1 GCA_003224815.1 Acidobacteriota bacterium
TGGCAATCGTGGTCACGGCATTGCTGTTTGAGCCGATCCGCAAATGGATTCAAGGCCGAATAGATCGCCTGTTTTATCGCCAACGGTACGATTACCGCCACACACTGATCGAATTCGGGCGCGAACTGAACGCCGAGACTGATCTCGACAAGATGCTCACCGCCGTCGTGGATCAGCTCTCACGCACGCTGCTGGTTGACCGCATGGCGATTTTCCTGGCTGGCCCCGAATCTAACTCGCGGTTGACGCTTGCCAAATCGTTTGGAATTCAGCAAACGGGAGGCCTCGATCTAAGCTTCTTGAGCCTGCCCCGGCCGGAAACTGCTGAAGGCCACCTCTTTTTCGAGAACACCCACAATGTTCCTCGTGAGACCGCGGGAGCGCAGGATGCTATCGCCAAACTTGACCTGAATTATTACATTCCATGTCGCGCACAAAAGAGCACGGTAGCGCTGCTCGGGCTCGGCAAGACTATTGAAGGCGACTTCCTGTCGAGTGAAGATGTCGAATTACTTGAAACGCTTGCCGGGTACGTTGCCATCGCAATTCAAAACGCGAGGTTGTATGCATCGCTGGAGCAGAAGATCGCGCAATATGAGCGGCTGAAGGATTTCAACGAAAACATCGTGGAGTCCATCAACGTCTGCGTCCTGGCGATTGACCTGGAAGACCGCATCGAATCGTGGAACTCGCAGATGGAAGTCATGTATGCGCTGCCGCGCTGGCAGGCGCTGACGCGTCCTTTGGGTGAAATCTTCCCGCAGGATTTCGTGCAGGAGTTCTATCGCCTCCGGCAAAGCCCCGGCATTCACAACCTATATAAATTCCGTCTCGCCACGCCGACAGGTGAGGTTCGCATCGTGAACGTAGCGATCGCTCCGCTAGTAACCAAGAAATTCAGCGTTGTCGGGCGCCTGATCATCATGGACGACATTACCGAGCGGGTAGAGCTCGAGACGCAGCTTTCGCAGGCCGACAAACTATCGTCCATCGGTCTGCTGGCCGCAGGGGTTGCTCACGAAGTGAACACGCCGCTGGCTGTGATTTCATCTTACGCGCAGATGCTCTCGAAACAGCTTCAGGGCGACGAGCAAAAGAGCGGACTTCTCGACAAGATCACGCGACAAACGTTCCGTGCGTCGGAGATCGTCAATAATCTTCTCAACTTCTCGCGTACGAATGCTGCGGAATTTACTGAAGTTGATTTGAATCGCATTATCACCGATACCTTGAACCTGCTCGAGCATCAGTTCAAGACCACACGAGTTCTGGTGCACGACGACCTGGCGGAGCATCTTCCGATGATTCAGGGAAACGCGGGTCGGTTGCAGCAGGTCTTCTTGAACCTGTTCCTGAACGCGAAAGATGCCATGCCCAGCGGCGGAACGCTGAAGGTGAGCACCGCGAATGGCGACGGCGTTCGCGTGGTCATCTCGGATACCGGAACTGGCATTGCGCAAGAACACATACAACGCATTTACGATCCATTCTTCACGACCAAGACGTCGCCGCAGGACGGCCAACGTCACGGCACTGGCCTGGGGTTGTCGGTGACTTACGGAATCATTCAGGAGCATGCCGGCAAGATTCGCGTTGAAAGCACGCCTGATTCGGGCACTACTTTCTATCTCGAGTTCCCGCTAATGAGGAAGGCCGTCAATGTCTGAGGCAGCGGTCATATCGAGACGAATCAATGACGTGGCCGTGCCTGCTCAAGGCAGTGTGCTGATCATCGACGACGAAGCAGAAATCCGCGAATCGCTAGAGACGTTGCTGGAGATCGAAGGCTACGAAGTTGAAACCGCGATTAATGGAGAAGACGGCCTTTCTCGTTTGGGCGAACGGCCGTTTGATCTTGTTTTACTGGATCTTGCACTTCCCGGCCGCAGCGGGTTGGATATTTTGCCCGAAATTCGCGCCGTCGATCCTCAAATCTCGGTGATCATGATCACGGCCTATGGCACCGTTGAGGATGCAGTTCGTGCGATGCAGTCCGGGGCTACGAATTTTCTGCAGAAACCCTGGGATAACGAGAAGTTGCTGGCCGATGTGCGCGCTGCAGTTGGCCGGCGTCGCGCCGAAGAAGAAAACATTCAGCTGAAGCGAGCGCTGAAGCGGCGGTACAACTTCGAAAATATCGTGGGCAAGAGCGAGCCCATGCTCAAGATTTTCGACCTTGTGGCGCAGGTTGCTCCCAGCCGTTCCACAGTTCTTCTGCAAGGTGAAAGCGGCACCGGAAAAGAACTGATTGCCAAGGCGCTGCACCTGAATTCACCGCGCAGCGACCGCCCGTTTGTTCCTGTCAATACAGGGTCAATGCCGCCGGATCTGCTGGAATCCACTCTGTTCGGCCATGTTAAAGGTGCATTCACCAGCGCCATTGCGTCGAAGAAGGGACTCTTCGAGATCGCCCATCGCGGAACGTTGTTCCTCGACGAAATCGGAACCATGGGGCTGGAAACGCAGTCCAAGATTTTGCGGGTGTTGCAGGACCGCAGGTTCATGCACCTGGGCGGAGTGAATGAAATTCAGGTTGATGTTCGTATCATCGCGGCTACAAACGTGGATTTGCGGCAACTCGTGCGTGAAGGCAAATTCCGCGAGGATCTTTTCTATCGCCTGAATGTCATCACCATTGATCTTCCGCCTCTGCGCCAACGCAAAGAAGACATCCCTCTACTGGTAGATTTCTTCTTGCGCAAGTACTCGGAAGAAAATCAACATCCGCCTCATCGCATGACTCCTGAAGCGCTGCGTCCGATGCTGAACTACTCGTGGCCGGGGAATGTGCGTGAGCTCGAAAACGTTATTGAGCGCGCGGTGGTGCTGGCTTCATCAGAAGAGATTCGTCCCGACCTGTTGCCGGATCAAATCATTGGTCGTGGCGGCGCCATCCCAATGATTGAAGCTCGGGGTGATGCATCGCTGTTCGATGTGATGGAAGAATGCGAGCGGCAAATCATTCTTGACATGCTGGAGAAGTGTAATTGGAATCAGACCGAAACCGCTGAGCGTTTCCACATCCCGCTTTCCACGCTCAATCAAAAAATCAAACGATTGAGCATTGAAATCAAAAAGAAGGGCAGGGAGTAAGCTGCCTTTTTACGACTCCTCCGACGGCCCCCCATCGAATAGACACTCGTAAAAGGCAGGAATAGCGCGGCTGTGGTCCAGTCCGCTGGTTCTACACCGCTTGTGGCTGGAACCATTCTAAGGGTCTAAGAAGACATGAGCCGTAAGATTCAAGTCATCCAGGGTGATATAACTCGCCTCCATGTGGACGCAATCGTCAATGCGGCGAACAGTTCGTTGTTGGGCGGAGGCGGAGTGGATGGCGCGATCCATCGCGCGGCAGGACCCGGCCTGCTTGCCGAATGCCGATTGCTTGGTGGCTGTAGGACCGGGGAGGCGAAAGCCACCAGGGGCCACAATCTCCCGGCAATGTACGTGATTCACACTGTCGGACCAGTCTGGCGCGGTGGAGATCACGATGAAGACCAGTTACTCGCTTCGTGCTATTCCAACTCCCTCGATCTCGCGGTGAAGCTCAATATCAGAAGCATAGCTTTTCCGGCGATCAGTACGGGAATCTAT
>QHZW01000211.1 GCA_003224815.1 Acidobacteriota bacterium
ATCCATGCAACGCGCGCCCTGATCACGCAGCTTCTGTTCCGGGAAGTCCTGGTAAATCTCGAACCAGTCGTTCACGCGCTCGGCGACGGGACGGCGCATGGCGCTCTCGCGGCCGTACTTCATGAACCCTGAAGGTTTACCCATGCAACGCCTCCACCAGTTCAGGTAAAGGAAGGGGCTGGCAAGGAATATATTGCTGGCGAGTGCGGGTGACGCCGAGCACGCGTTTGAATTCGTGCGGGAAGACTTTTATGAAGCGCGGAAGCATTTCGATCCAGTTGTCGAGGATATTTCTCGCGCGGTTGCTTCCAGTCAAGTCAAAATGTCGTCGCACGAGAGTGTGAACGAGTTCGACATCGCGCGGCTCGATCACCGCTTCAAGGTCAACTGACGCGAGATTGCAGCGCTTTTCGGTAAAGTCGCCACGCTCGTCGAAGATGTACGCGATTCCGCCGCTCATGCCGGCTGCGAAGTTGCGCCCGCATGAACCGAGGACGATTACCAAGCCATTGGTCATATATTCGCAGGCGTGATCGCCTACGCCTTCAACGACTGCAGTCGCGCCGGAGTTACGGACCGCAAAGCGCTCGCCGGCAACGCCGCTGAAGAAGGCTTCGCCGCTGGTTGCGCCGTACAGAACGACGTTGCCGATCACAATATTTTCTTCGGCGGCAAACTGAGACTTTTTCGGCGGATGCACAACGACGCGTCCGCCGGAGAGACCTTTACCGACGTAGTCATTGGCGTCGCCTTCGAGCGTCATGGTCACGCCTTTGGCGAGGAATGCACTAAAACTCTGGCCTGCCGACCCTTCGAACTTTATGCGAATGGTGTCATCGGGCAGGCCGTCGGAGCCGTGGCGGCGGGCAATTTCCCCGCTCAGCATAGCGCCGACCGTGCGATGCACGTTGCGAATAGGGAAACTCATTTCCACTGGCTCGCGATTTTCGAGTGCGGCTTTTGAGCCCGCGATCAATTCGTGATCGAGCACGGCGTCGAGGCCATGATCTTGTTTCTGGACACAGTGGCGCGCCACGCGGCCGGGTAGCGGCGGGTTATAGAGGATGGCCGAAAGGTCAACACCGCGGGCTTTCCAGTGATTGATCGCTGGTTGAACATCGAGCATGTCAACGCGGCCGACCATCTCATCCACTTTGCGGAACCCCAGCTCGGCCATGAATTGACGGACCTGCTCGGCGATGAAGAAGAAGTAATTGATGACGTGCTCAGGCTTGCCGGCAAATTTTTTGCGCAGCTCAGGATCCTGCGTGGCAATACCGACCGAGCAGGTATTCAGGTGACACTTGCGCAGCATGATGCAGCCCATCGCAACCAGCGGGGTGGTGGCGAATCCGAATTCTTCTGCCCCGAGAAGGGCCGCGATGACCACGTCGCGTCCAGTTTGGAGCTTGCCATCGGTCTGCACGCGAATGCGGCTGCGCAGGTCGTTCATCAGAAGCACTTGCTGGGTTTCGGCGAGGCCAAGCTCCCACGGAATGCCGGCGTGCTTGATCGAGCTTAACGGTGATGCACCGGTACCGCCGCTGTCGCCGGAGATGAGAACAACATCGGCATGTGCTTTCGCCACTCCGGCAGCGACAGTGCCAACGCCGATCTCAGAAACCAACTTCACAGAGATTCGAGCCTGCGGATTCGTGTTCTTCAGGTCGAAGATCAGCTGCGCGAGATCTTCGATTGAGTAGATGTCATGGTGCGGTGGCGGAGAAATCAGACCGACGCCGGGGATGGAGTGGCGCAAACGAGCGATCACATCATCAACTTTGTCCCCAGGTAGCTGACCGCCTTCGCCGGGCTTCGCGCCTTGCGCCATTTTGATCTGAAGCTCCTCGGCATTTACCAGGTAATTTGTAGTCACCCCGAAGCGGGCAGAGGCCACCTGTTTGATGGCACTTCGTCGCCAGTCACCGTTGGCGTCCTTGCCGTAGCGTTCTTCATCTTCGCCGCCTTCACCGGTATTGGACTTGCCGCCGATCCGGTTCATCGCTATGGCGAGGGTCTCGTGCGCTTCCTTACTAATGGAGCCAAAGGACATCGCTCCGGTGGTAAACCGTTTGACGATTTCTTTGGCCGGCTCAACCTGATCGAGTGGTACCGGTTTGCGGCCCTTCTTGATCTTCATCAGGCTGCGCAGCGTAGCCAGATTCTGGCTCTGCTGATCAATGAGTGCGGTGTACTCTTCGAACGATTTGAAATTCTGATCACGAATGCTGTGCTGCAGTTTGCTGATCGTGAGCGGGTTGAGCAGGTGATACTCGCCATTGACGCGGAAGTGATAACTTCCGCCAACGGCCAACTCAGTATCGGCCTCGGTGATGGGCTGAAAAGCGAACCCGTGCTTCAACTGCGCTTCGCGGGCGAGAACAGCGAGGCCAACGCCGCCAATGCGCGAGGACGTCCCCGCGAAATAAGCATTTACCAGGTCTTCGTTCAAGCCGATTGCTTCAAAAACCTGCGCGCCGCGATAGCTCTGCAGGGTGGAGATGCCCATCTTCGAAAAAGTTTTCAGCAGGCCCTTGTTGATGGCTTTGATGAAGTGCTTAACCGCGACGTCCGAAGTCATGTTGCCGGGCAGGTAGCCGCGCCCGGCCAGATCTTCCAAGCTTTCAATCGCAACGTAGGGATTAATTGCACTTGCACCGTAGCCGATGAGCAGCGCAAAATGCATCACCTCTCGCGGCTCTCCGGATTCAATGATCAGTGCAACCAGCGTACGGGTCTCTTCGCGAACGAGCAGATTGTGAACTGCGGCCAGTGCGAGCAGGCTTGGAATCGGCGCGTAGTCTTTGTCGACACCGCGATCAGAAAGAATCAGCAGCGTGTAGCCAGACTTCACCGCGAGTGATGCGCGTTTGGAAAGTTCATCGAGAGCTGAACGCAATCCGGCTTCGCCGTCGGCAGCACGGAACAACGCCGGAAGCGTGATCGCCAGCAGATCGCCGCGGGAAACGCGGCGCAGTTTTTCCAGATCGCGATTGGTCAGAATCGGGTGCGGCAGCTTAAGTGTGTGGCAGTTCTCCGGCGTTTCGTCGAGGATGTTGCGTTCGGTCCCGATGTAGCTGATGAGCGACATCACCATCTCTTCGCGGATAGGATCGATGGGCGGATTGGTCACCTGCGCAAAGAGCTGCTTGAAATAATTGAACAGCGGCTGCGGCTTGTCGCTCAGGCACGCAAGCGGCGTGTCGGTGCCCATGGAGCCGATGGGCTCCTGACCCCATGCTGCCATCGGCTCGATGATCATTTTCAGATCTTCGTCGGTGTAGCCGAAGGCACGTTGTCGCGCCAGGATGGTCGCGTGATCAGAGGCGTGTACGCGAACTGGCTCGGGCAGCTGATCAAGCGTGATCTGATTTTGTGTGAGCCACTCGCCATAGGGCTGGCGTGAAGCGAGACGCTTCTTAATTTCTTTGTCGGAGATGATGCGGCCTTCAGCCGTGTCAACCAGGAACATCTTGCCGGGCTGCAGGCGGCCTTTGCGTTTGACCTTCTCGGGCGCGACTGACAGCACGCCCGCTTCGGAGGCCATCACCACGAGATCGTCGTCGGTAACAACATATCGGCCGGGACGAAGGTCTCCGGCTTGATATGCGGATTGCCGGCCCAGGCTTCCGGGATCAGCATCGCCATCACGTGGGGCAAGCTGCGGCCAGCCTGGAAAAGCAACTCGACCGCGTTGTCGAAGCTGGCAGAATCGCTGCCATGCGGATCGATAACCGGAAAAATCTTGTTAATGTCATCGCCGAAGAGCGGTGATTCGAGAATGGACTGACGGGCGTGCATCCAGGCAACGTTGCCCTTCAGCGTATTGATCTCGCCGTTGTGAGCGATGTAGCGATAAGGATGCGCGAGCTTCCAACTGGGGAATGTGTTCGTTGAGAAGCGTTGATGGACAAGGCAGAGCGCGCTGACCGCATCGGGATCGGACAGATCGCCATAGAAGTTCGCGATTTGTGGCGCGAGCAGCAGGCCTTTGTAGACGATGGTTCGACACGACAAGGACGGGATGTAGAAGAATTCTTTGTCTTCGATGTCCGACTCGCTGATCTCTTTTTCGGCGAGCTTGCGGACGATGTAAAGTTTGCGCTCGAATGCGTCTTCGTCCATTTCCGATGGCCGACCGACGAAAATCTGCTGAATGTAAGGCTGCGACGCCCGCGCGACGCGCCCGATGGCATCGCCATTTACTGGCGTATCGCGCCAACCGAGGACGGTGAGTCCCTCTTCGCGGATTATGCGCTCAAACACGCCTTCACAGTTCAGGCGCGGATGCTGCTCTACCGGCAGGAATGTCATGCCGACCGCGTACTCTCCCGGCTCGGGCAAAGTAATGCCAAGCGCTTCACACTCGCGCACGAAAAACTTGTGCGGAATTTGAATCAGCACGCCGGCACCGTCGCCGGTTTCGGGATCGCACCCGCAGGCGCCGCGATGAGTCAGGTTGATGAGGACCTGAATTCCCTGCTCGATGATCTGATGGCTCTTATCTCCACGAATGCTGGCGATGAAGCCCATGCCGCAGGCATCGTGCTCGTTCGCAGGGTCATAAAGACCCTGCGCCGGAGGCAAGCCGTTAGTTGTCTTCCAGTGCTGCAAATGACTCCTAAAGGTCGTGCGTCGCACGCCGTTGGTCGTGCGCGAAACCTAAATTTGTGAACCCGGCTGGCGGTTGGTCGCTGGCGAAATTGAAGGGGCTTAATCCACCAAAATTTCAGGCTCAATGCAAATTCGCCAGCGCGCATGATGGCGAATGGCCCACGAGAAACAGCCAACGACAGATCTAACCGATATATCTCTTTGTTACAGCGGGTTGGGGTCAAAAGTACAATTCAGAATTTCGATGCGCGAAATGGAAAATTTCGCGCGTCCCCAAAGATCCTGGATCAACGTTATCCTCTCGCCAGGCGCCTTCGCTCGACTTCCTTTTGAAGAAGGTCGACCGTGTCGAATGCACGACCAAAAGTGTCTCCTGGGCCCGAAGCTGCGATTCCCCATCCTTTGTAAGGGGCGTACTCGCAAACTTGGAGAAGCCACTCCTTCAGCACATCCAGTTCTGTCGAGGTGAGCCCTAGAAAACGATTGGCGAAATTGTCGGTCCATCCCTCAGTGGACGGAGAGCGATCGAGTTCCCATATCAACGACTCTGCAGGATCCAGCGCCTGTTGCGGGCTTTGCAATGAGAGAAGCAATATGCTGGGTAGGTAATAGCCCAGAGCTTCTTTAGAAAAGAACGTGAACGCAACAGGATGTTTCTGCCAGTCATCCCGGGTAATGCTCTGCCAATCGCGACCTGTGAACCAGAGTGCTTCCTCCACGTCTGAATCGATATGGAAGGGACTGGTCATATCTACGACCACATCGGGCATCACACGGTGCGCAAATACGCGCTCGATCCTCTCGGGAAGTTTCATTTGCGATCTCACGGAAACTCGGAGTTGGCTACGAACTCAGAGCAATTTGTCAGTGTTCGAAATTCAAATACTTGCCGCCGATAGTTCGATTATGCACAGAATTGTGAGGGTCAGCACTAAGGGCGACTGGTGATTCCGCGGGACCTCGCCGTAAGCACAAGATCTGGCCGAGAACATAAGGTGGAGTTCTCAGACAAACGCATTCGGGGCCATCGCACTGACAATTCGGAGGTGTCCCACACACTCGAAGCCATTGTCGAGAAACGCGAGACCAAAAGCAGCTGAAGCAGGTTTTTTGATCTGAGAGATCGAAAAAGCAACTTGGCCCGCGAAACCGCGATTCCGGTATATTGATGAGTCATGCCGTCCACGCACCAGATTAGTTCGCGAATGCCCAGCGCAATAACAGGCACACGAATTAGCCTGTGGCGTGGGCGTTGAGCTGAGTACAGGACATCTGCTCAAGACCCACGGCCTTCAATGTTGGCTGGTGGGTCTTTCGTTTATGTGCTTCTTTTCATTCTTTAGTTTCAGTGCAGGGTCGGCCATCATGAATGTCGAAGGCATGGAGTGAAAGCATGATTGTAATGAAGTTCGGGGGGACGTCGGTCGAGAGCGCCGAAGCCATCGAGCGCGTGGCGAAGATTGTCGCCAGCCGGCAGAGGAGGTCACCCGTTGTGGTGGTCAGTGCGATGGCGAAGGTGACCGACCAACTGGTCGCGATGGGCCAGAAGGCGGCATTGGCGGATTGCGATTCGGCCTTGCAGTCGTTGAAGGCGCTCCGGCAGCGGCATCATTACACTGCGAGTGAACTTCTGGGAAAAAAGCGGGCAGCGACACTTGCCCCAAAGCTGGAGGCTCGGTTCGCAGAACTGGGAAATTTCTTGCGCGGCCTCGCTGCAGTGAGGGAACTGACGCCTCGTGGAAGCGATTTTCTGCTTTCGTTCGGCGAACTGCTTTCGAGCTTGATCGTCGCTGATGCATTTGCGGTGCGCGGACTGAACGCTGCCTGGGTCGATTCGCGCGAGTGCCTGGTCACTGATGCGACACATACGCGGGCGGTTCCACAAATGGAATCAACGCGAGCGCGCTGCAGAAAAAAGATTGGGCCGTTGGTGGCTAAAGGACGAATCCCTCTGCTCGGAGGATTCATCGCGGCTACCGCCGACGGGGTTCCAACGACGCTCGGTCGGGGCGGGTCCGACTATTCAGCAGCCATTCTCGGAGCGGCGCTCGACGCCGACAGCATAGAAATCTGGACCGACGTCGAAGGCATGATGACGACTGACCCGCGGCTGTGTCCTGCCGCGCGCACTATTAAGCAGATCAGTTTCAATGAAGCTGCCGAGTTGGCCTATTTC
>QHZW01000013.1 GCA_003224815.1 Acidobacteriota bacterium
TGCTCAGGCGTTTCAACATGGCCGTACATTAAAGTCGAAGTGGTGCGAATGCCGCAGGAATGCGCTGTTCGGATCACTTCTTCCCATTGCGACGTATGGAGCTTATTGCGCGAGAGCACGTGGCGCACCTGATCGTCCAGAATTTCGGCGGCGGTACCGGGCAGCGTGTCCAGTCCGTTGTCGCGTAACATTTCCAGATAATCGCCGACAGGCATACCCGTGAGTTCAACGCCATAAACAATTTCCATTGGCGAGAAAGCATGAATGTGCATGCTGGGGACGGCTGACTTCACGGCGCGGAGAATATCGCGGTAGTAGAACGGCGGCAATCCATGCGGAAGACCGCCTTGAATGCAGACTTCCGTGGCGCCGAGTTGTGAGGCTTCAAGAGCTTTGTCGGCGACTTGCTCTGGATTGAGAAAGTATGTGTCCGCTTCGCGCGGGCCACGGCTGAAGGCGCAGAATTTACATCCAACGAAACAGATGTTCGTGAAATTAATGTTGCGGTTGACGACGTAGGTGACGATGTTTCCGGCCAGTTCGCAACGCAATATATCGGCAGCGACCAGCAAGCCGAGCAGGTCGTCGCCTTCAGCAAAAGCCAGCCGCAGCCAGTCTTCCCGATCGAGAGCGCCGCAGTCTTGCGTTTCGAGCACTCGCTCGATTGTAGCCCGCGCCTCACGTCGCATTTGCGGCGCGACATCGGCCCATTCGAGTTGCGGGAAATTCTCCAGTTCAGATTGCGTGCAGATTCGCGGAGGCATTTTCGTTCTCTTTCTGATCAGTCAGATCTGATCGCATCGTCGCCTTAACGAAACAGATCGTTTTCGCGCTTGCGGATCAACTCTCGCGCGTTACCCGTGCCTGCCTGATAGCTTACTCCGCGCACAATACAAAATGGCGTGCGCTCAAGCTTGCCGCAGACCAGGCCCGCTGCGCAAGCGACTTCATCGGCTATGGCCTCAGCAGTCGCGTGCAGCTCATATCCATGGGGATCGCGTTTGCCGCGATAGTCAATCAGCGGCTTCATACCTGCAACTCCGATTGCTACATCGGTCAAGCCCTCGCGCCACGGACGGCCGAATGAGTCTGAGATGATCACCGCGACAGATACGCCGAACTTTTTTCGCAGCGCGGCACGGAATTTGGCAGCTGATCGGTCTGGATCTTTGGGCAGCAGCACTGCATGTTCGCCACCATCTACGTTTGAAACATCTACACCGCTGTTTGCGCAAATAAAACCATGGCGAGTCTCGGTGATCAGAACACCTCGTCCTGCAACGACTTTCTTACGCAGCACGCTCCGGCTTTCGTCCAGCGCGAGTTGTACAATCCGCGCGTCGAGGCCGCATTTGCCTGCCCAGACCCTTGCGTCACGTGACGGCTTCACATCACTCAAACGCACCAGGTGCCCTTCAGTCTTTGAAACGACCTTGTGTTTAACCACGAGAACATCGCCGGATCGGAGCCGTATCTTCTGATGTCGGAGCGCAGTGGCAAGTTTCTCAGAGAGGCTGTCGCCCGGCAGAATTTCGTCTTTCAATGGCACGGGAATTAGAGAAATGCTTTTCGCCTGTTGGATGCTATCGCGCAATTTCCGCACCTTTGGTGAAGTCATGCGTCGATAGTGTATTGGCAAGGACGCGACCGAAACGAAAATTCGAGGCTAGCCAGCCAGAATCGGCTTGAGCGAATGCTCCATCGCGGAGATCAAATCCCTCGCCAAAAGCTGCGATGACTTCTGCCCGGGAGCATGCGCGAGTTCCAAAAGGTCTTCAATCGTATCGATGTCGAGCGCGATACGTGGGATTTCAAGCACGACGCACGGATCAGCCGCTGCTTTCGCAGCAGCCAAATGCGGCACGAAGCTGTCATCTCCGAACCTCAGCGGGAATAGGCCCGCGGGTCGGCGGAGTGCCGCATTCGTTCCACGCTCGTCGCCCGATGGAACCAACACCGATCCTCGAGTGGGCGCGCGTTCATAGATCACTCGAATGTCTGTAGCCTCAATCAGAGGGATATCGCCCGGTATTACCAGCGTGCTTTCGATTCCGCGTTGCTCAACTACACGCGTTGCCATTTCGATCGCATCGGTTTCGCTTCGATTCGCTTCGTCGCGGATGATCTCGAAGCCGTGCTTGTCGGCGAGGTCCATTGCAAAACGATCGCTTGTAACTAGAGCAACGTCATCTCCGCCGTCTTCGGCCACAGTTTGTACGACATCATCGAGCATCGCATGGGCCAATGCCATGCGCGTGCCCTGGTCAAAGACCGTGGCTAGGCGCTGCTTGGCATTCGAGAGATTCTTGACAGGGATAAGAATCATTCGACCTCGGCTGCATATGCAGTGACGATTTGGGGGCAGGCCAGGCTTAGCGCGGTGCGCGCGACTTGTGACCTGTCTTGCTGCGTCTCCATCAGAATATTGGCGCAATGGACCTGGAACCGCGTGGTGGTAAGCGCTTCCGCCACAGCGGCATCTGAAGTGTGCGCCACCAGCATGTCCAGAAATCCTTGGTAGGCAGCAGCGACGCCGCGTATCGAGACTTCCAGACCGTGGGCTGCCATCAAGGTCGCTGCCGGGCCCGACACCGCAGCCGAACCAATGATCGGGCTGACTGCGACCACCGGCGCTTTAGTCTGCGCCAGCGCTTCACGAATCCCGGGCACCGCAAGAATGGGACCGATGCTCGTCACGGGATTGCTGGGCGCGATAAGCACTGCCTGCGCTGAAGCAATGGTATCGAGAACTCCCGGCGCGGGCACGGTTTCGGACGCGCCGGCGAAACGCACCGAATTAACCGGATCTTGAAACCAGCGCTTGACGAAATATTCTTCGAAACTGAGTTCCCCGGCGGGAGTGTCGATGCGGGTCTGCACCCGCTGGTCGCTCATTGGCAGAATGCGTGAGCTCAAACCGAAGCGTTCGGCGATGATTCGCGTCACTTCAGATAGCGTGCAGCCCTGCGAGAGCAGTTTCGTACGCATCAAGTGAACTGCCAGGTCCCGGTCACCGACGCTGAACCAAGTGGGCTCGCCCAGATCCTTCATGGCACGCAAGCAGTGGAAGGTGTCGCCGCGAACACCCCAACCGCGCTCGCCACTCAAAATTCCCGCAAGGACGTAGATGATGGAATCGATGTCCGGCGAAATATAGAGGCCCCACCAGTCGTCATCGTCGCCCGTGTTGACGATGATGGTAAGTTCTTCAGCCGGGATGACGCGGCGAAGGCCGTCAACGAACTTCGCGCCTCCGGTGCCACCCGTGAGTACGCAAATCATGTGGCGCTCCGTGCATAACCTTGCGCATCGGCGATAGCGGTCAATCTGGATTTCAGCAGGGCTGATCCAGATTCTTCGATGTGATGCGAACCAGCAGCAGGCTGGGCGAGGACGCCCGGCGCTCCGTGTCGAAGAAGTTTGGGCAGAAACTCGGGATAAACCGGCAAGCGCTGCTTCAACTCGAAGCCCTTGGCGCGCGTCCGGGCTTGCAGTTGTGCCAGGTGCGGCCAAGGACGCTCGGGATTGATGAAGTCAGGCGTAAGCGGCGAAACCCCGCCCCAGTCATTGATTCCAGCGTCAAGCAGCTCTTCGTAATCTGGATCCGAAAGATTCGGCGGCGCCTGGATGTTTACGTTTGGCATGAGAAGACGTGCCACCGCGATTGTCCGCAGCATTTCGCCGCGGCTCGGCTCCGGCCAGTGACTCATCGGAATCTGAGGCTTCACACGAAAATTCTGCACGATCACTTCCTGAATGTGCCCATAGCGCTCGTGCAGGTCGCGGATAGCAAGCAGCGCATCCACGCGATCCTCCGCTGTTTCTCCGATGCCGATCAATATGCCGGTGGTGAATGGGACGCCCTGCTTACCGGCTTCCTCAACCGTCCGCATGCGCTTTACGGGAATCTTGTCAGGCGCATTGTCGTGAGCGGCACCGGAGCGCATCAATGATTCATTCGTTGTCTCCAGCATTAAGCCCATGCTCGGAGAAACACGCGCTAGCCGCGTGATCCACTCAGCGCTCATCAAGCCAGGGTTCGGATGCGGCAGCAGCGTGGTCTCGCGCAGCACGAGTTCGCACATCGCTTCTAAATAGTGCAACGTCGAGCGATATCCTAGCTTTCGCAAGGTCTCCCGCATCTCTGGGAAAAGAAGTTCGGGCTTGTCGCCAAGACTGAACAAAGCCTCGGCGCAGCCAAGCTTCTCACCGGCGCGCGCGACCGCAAGCACTTCGTCGGGAGACATCGTGTGTGCGCCTGCCTGGTTGGGATCGCGACGGAAGGTGCAGTAGCCGCAGTAATCACGGCACAGATTTGTCAGCGGAATAAAAACCTTGCGGGAATACGTAATCACGCCAGGTTTGAAACGGTCTCGGGCCTGCCGAGCCGCTGAGAGTAGAAGAGGCAGGTCATCGTCAGAAGCGCGAATCCACCGCACTGCCTCCGCCCGCGAAAGCGGTGCGGGCGAAGCGAGTCCATCGCCGGATGCAGGGAGAGGGAAACCATCTGCAGATTTGATTTCAGTCAGCAAGCGGGAACTCTGGAATCCATCAGTTCAAAACACGATCATAGCGGAAACGCGGCCAGCGGCGGAGACACCGTCTTTCGTGATAGAAATTCAGAGCGCGCGATGGCTTACGCGACCTCCTGCGGCCAGCGCCGTTAAACAAATTCTCAATGCCGCCAAATCAGGAACAGTTTCGCCGCGCCATGGGCTGCTTTGCCACTGGTGTGACAATTATTACCGTGGATTTCGAAGGCGAGATGCAGGGCATGACCGCGAATGCCTTCGCGTCGGTCTCGCTCGATCCCATGCTGGTGCTGGTTTGTGTGGACCAGAAAGCGAAGACGCACGCTCATCTGCACGCGCGCAAGAGATTTGGTATCAATGTGCTGGCTGAAAATCAGCGCGCAATTTCAGAGCATTACGCGGATCCGGAACGCGTCGACCCTTGGGATGAAGCCAGGTTCGAGCGTACTCAACACGGAACCCCGGTGCTGTATGGGGCGCTTGCGTATCTGGAATGCAGGCTGCAAAACGCGCAGGATGCAGGCGACCACACAATCTTTATTGCTGAAGTCGAAGATGTCGTGGTCCGCGAGGGCGAACCGCTGCTCTACTTCCAGAGTGATTATCACAAGCTCGGATCGAAGCTGCCCTAATCGGCTTTTCAACAGTATCTCGCTGGGGAGGCTCACACCATCACTGAACGCGTAGGCTGTCCAGAATCTTGTGATACGTCGGCTGTAGCGCATTGAAGTCCCGCTCTGGAGCGATGAATATCAGATAAGAGTACGCACCGTTGGTCCCGGGCATGACCACCACGCGATCATGCTCCGGCAAAGGCGCGCCACTCTGCTGAACCGGCGAGTTGCTCTCCAGATCAACCTCTCGCGCGGATGTGCCGTTCACCTCGATGCTTCTTACGCTTCCGTTCTGCCGCATGCCTGGATTTGACTGCTGCAGATTCTGAATCAGGTCCTGTGCTACCTGGTCCAGTGATCCCGCTTTTGCGTCCTGTGCTGTGCTTACTACTACGCCATATGCGATGGCGTTCTGGCCCACTCCCGCCTTCGGAGCGATGGTGAGCGAGTTTTGTCCGGCCACGCTGGTCCAATTGGCAGGATAAGAAATCTGGAATCCGTTCTGGCGCGTTTCAGTGAATTCGCCGCTGGGTTTCACCTGCTCGAAGTTCAAGTCTGAGAGGTTCGCGGCTGTGTCATTTGCAGCTACTGCTGTTTTGAAGCTCTCAGGAACCGAGCCGTTCTGCATGTTCTGCTTCGCCCACAATCCTGTTTTGGCGCCATCTGCGATTTCCTGCGAACTATACGACTTCACACTTTCCGATCGTTTGCGAGCATCCTTAAATTCCTGACTAGCGCCAATGTACTGCTTCTTAGGCCAGTTGCGAATTTCTTTGGAAATTGCGGCTGAGCGGTTCCCAGGATTCGGGTGGTCGCTGAGGAACTGTGGCGGACTGCCGCCTTGCTTGTTCAGGATTTCGAAAAAGTTTGCAAGTTCCATCGGATTGTAGTCCGCCTTGTATAGGATGATCGCGCCCACAGCGTCAGCCTGAGCTTCATCTCCACGGGAGTACTTCATGCTCAAGATGCCGCCGCCAAGTTGCCCTCCGGCGCTGGCAATGGCTCCTCCAACGCCGCCAATCACTGCGCCGGCAACTTGTCCGAGCCCGGACAGAATATTGGGCAGCAACTTCCCACTCTGTTTAGCTGAATGCTGCATGTACACGTGTGACATCTCGTGTGCCATGACGCCGGCGAGTTGAGCTTCGTTTTGCGCGGCTGTGATGGTGCCTACATTGACGAACATCGGTCCACCTGGAAGCGCGAACGCATTGATCTCTTTCTGTTGCACGACGTGAAACTCGTACGGCCAGGAATTCTGTGGCGGAATTTGCTTAACCAGCTTTTTCCCCAGCCGCTGCACATACTGCGTGATGGGGTCTGAATCGGGTAGCACTGGCATCTGCTTGTACACTTCCGCGGCTGCCTTGAGGCCCAGAGTGCGTTGATCCTCTCGCGACATGCTGACCCGGCCCGGCTCGGGCAACTGCGGAACGCCGGGCGAAACTGCGAGCACAGGGACTGCGATCACGACAGCCAATACGGACACGATCGTGCGCTGCAAAGCTGGAGTTCTGGTCATGGCGTTCTCCCAGACGGTAAGTGTCGACAATACAAAATGCTACACCGAGTAGAATGAGACGGCATGGCAGCTGAGCGCAAATACGAAGAGCCCTCTTCTTTTGAAAAGACGTTCAACCGATTGTTCGGATTTCTAGCAGGGGTAGGACTGTCGCCGTCCTACATCCATTTGCTTCAGGTGAGAGGCAGGAAATCCGGAAAGTTATACTCGACGGCCGTCAACCTCGTTCATCTGAACGACAAAGAATACCTGGTCGCACCTCGAGGCCGAACGCAGTGGGTGCGGAATGCCGAAGCCGCCGGAGAGATCACGCTTAAACGCGGCACAGCTCGCAAACTTCGCATTCGTCCGCTCGCGGATTCAGAAAAGCCGCCTGTTCTTAAGCTGTACCTTACGGACTACAAGAGCGCCGTTGGCCGGTTCTTTCCGATTCCGTCCGACGCACCGCTGGAATCTTTTGCCGAGATCGCCCCCGGCTATCCGGTCTTCGAACTCATTCCCGACTGATCATTGCCCGTCTGATCGGTCAGGCTGATTATTCCAGCACTGCATCCTCCAGCTTCTCAGCTTTCCACTTCGCAGCGGCGTGCAGGAACTCCACGATGATCGGGTGCGGCTTGCCTGGTCCTGACGAAAGCTGCGGCTGAAACAGTGTGGCAATAAAAAAGCGGTGTGCGGGAGACTCGATGGCGCGAGCCTCGCCCTGCGCTCCGCGCGCTACCACTGGAAAGCCCGCTTCCAAAAAGGCCCATTCGAATTCAGGGTTGACCTCGTAGTTACAGAAGAACTCTTCCGTGACTACGTCCTGTTTGTAGAACGAATGCAGATAAGAACCGGGGCGGATGCGGATTTCTGAAATTGGGCCGGAAAGCTTGGGAGCATTCGGCGCACGGCCCGGGACAGCGCAGGCTACGGGAGAGATCACAATGTTCTTGGAATCGGAGTTATTTTCAGCCGAATCCGCGTCCTTGATGCCCAGCAAATTGCGCGCACACTCTACCAGAGTGTATTGAAAGCCCCCTCAAGTACCGACAAATGGCCAGTTGCGCCGCCGCGCAAATTCTATTCCGCGCAACATGCCATCGAAACTCTTGTAAGGACTTGCGGGTGCCGCCCAGAGGCCATCAAAGAGTTCCAGCTTCGTGTCAAGCTGGGGCACAACTAGCGATTCAGTGGGCAGCCATATCGCTTCTGCCTCAAGCTCTAACTTTTTTGCCGCGTGCTGAATCGATTTTTCAATTGCGGGAAGTGTAGGCGACTGAGGATTATAGTCTCCGAAGATGCCGATGCGAACGGCGTCCGCCACCAAGTTATTGTATACGTGCCCGATTTCTCTTCTGTTCTGGTGCTTCGCTCTTGACCTGAAGCCATCCCCGGCTTACAGTACCGGACTGTCTCTCATTGGAGGGCCTTATGCTGAGTGGATTTAAACAGTTCATATTGCGCGGCAATGTCGTAGATATGGCTGTCGGCGTGGTGGTAGGCGCGGCGTTCGCCACAGTGGTTGGCGCGTTCACCAAGGACCTCCTGACGCCGCTGATTGCGGCCATTGTAGGGCAGCCGGATTTTTCTGCCATCGTGTTCACGGTGCATGGAAGCAAGTTCATGTTGGGCGACTTCGTCAATGCCTCGGTTTCATTCCTGCTGGTTGCGGCCGCAGTGTATTTCTTTGTGGTGACTCCAGTGAATATGCTGGTCGCGCGCATGCACAGGTCGGACGCGCCAGCGAGCCCAACCTCAAAGAAGTGCCCGGAATGCTTGAGCGAAATTCCCATTGATGCGCGGCGTTGCTCACACTGCGGCCAGCCGGTAGGGGCGGTGCAGGCGGCATAGCTACAAATTTTTCTCTCAGCCGATCAACATGGATTTCAAATCCGATCGCTTACGAGTTACGATTACGGAGTGACTCGTGCTTTCATCCTCTTCCTCTTCGTGCCACTGGCGATTGCGCAACCTGGCCTAGCGCAAAGATCAAAGCCCGCAACGAGGCCGTCCGGCGCGGGGTGCGGACCTCTAAATCGACAAGTACTCCGTTGCCCAGAACTTGGGTTCAGCTACACGGTGCCGTTTGGCTGGGTGGATCGAACCAGTGACATGCAGCAGGATGCGGCAGAGGAGGATTCGCCAGAAGCCCGATCGCCGTCCTCCCCGCGGGCGGAGAACTCCCGGACCTTGCTTGCTATTTTCGAACGGCCTCCCGGTGCTCCGGGCGAAACGGTCAACTCGGCGGTGGTGGTTGCGGCGGAAAGTCTAAAAGATTATCACGGGATCAAGACAGCCGCCGATTATTTCGGGCCGGTGACCGAACTGGCCGAGCAGCGCGGATTCAAAGGGGAAAATGGGCCGTATGAGTTCACTAGTGGCGCGCGTAGGATGGTTCGCGCGGACTACAGCAAACAACGCGGCAAGCTGGAAATGTGGCAGAGCACGCTGGTCATAATCGAGAAGGGTGAAATTGTGTCGTTTACGTTTGTGGGCGGCAGCCAGGACGAACTGGACGAGTTGATCGGGAACGTGAAGTTCGCGGCAGGAGCGACGCCGAAGAAGTGAATCAGACTCTTTGCCAACAGCGCTATTAGGCGCGAGCATCATTGCAATGACATCGCACATACGCCAGAGGTTGGGACGATTATGGACAGAATTCGACATCGTGCGCGCCACTGCGCTTTTGCGGCGGCGATTCTTTTTTGTGCCAGTGTTGCATGCTTTGGCACTAGCAAAGATTACATCCTGTACGTGGGCACATATACCACAAATGGCAGCAAAGGGATCTATGCCTATCACTATGACGGGAACACTGACAGGCTCTCGCCTATTGGGCTTGCGGCGGAGACGGAGAACCCGTCATTTCTAGTTATAGATTCCGGACGCACGCACTTGTATGCGGTCAATGAAACCCAGAAATATCGGAACGAGTCGAGTGGCGGGCTAACGGCGTTCGCGATTGACCGCAAGACGGGAATGCTTAAGCAGTTGGATGAAGTTGCATCGCGCGGCGCTGATCCATGCTTTATTTCATTCGACCGCTCTGGAAAGTATCTGCTGGTTGCAAACTACACTGGCGGAAATGTCGCAGTGTTTCCAGTCCTCGCCGATGGCCGAATCGGAGAAGCCTCATCGGTATTGGATGATGAAGGTGTGGTCGGGCCCAATAAGGAGCGTCAGGAGAAAGCACACGCACATTGGATACAGGTCTCGGCCCGAAATCGTTTCGCATATGTTTCGGATCTGGGGCTCGATCGGGTGCTGATCTACAACTTCGATGCGACCAGGGGTAAACTGAGCCGTGGGCAGCCGGCATCCGCAAAGGATTTTTTGTCGGCGACACTGTCGCCCGGGACGGGACCGAGGCACGTTGTGTTTTCCCCAGATGGGGAATTCATGTACGTGCTCGGTGAGCTCGATTCGACCGTGACTGTATTTGCGAACGATCACGGTGAGACATATCGCGCTATTCAGAAAATCTCAGCGCTGCCGCAGGGGTTTTCAGGGAAAAACGATGCCGCAGAAATTGCGGTTCATCCCAATGGAAAGTTTCTCTATGCGTCGAATCGCGGCGATGACAGCATTGTTGTGTTCGCGATCGACGGCGGGACCGGTAGGCTGACGTTCATGCAGCGTGTGCCAACTCATGGCAAGGCGCCGCGCAACTTTGTGGTCAGCCCAACTGGCGAACACTTATTCGCGGCGAACCAAGACAGCGGGAACATTGTGGAGTTTCGCATTGATCAGACGACAGGGCGACTGAATGCCGGTATACAAGTCGCAAGCGTACCCTCGCCAGTGTGTCTCGTATTTGCTCCCGTAGATTGAGTACCGGCCTTCACTCCTCACGCATACCGATGCGGGCCGGTTCGACTGACGACTTGCGCTGGGCTGAGTACGCCGTCTGTGCTGTTCAAGAATGCGTTCCGGACTTATTCAACCATTTGTTTTGGGAGTGCCAGCCCCAGCTCTTTCATCACCATCTGCAGGTCTTTCCAGGTTTCTTTCTTCTGGCGAGGGTCGCGCAATAGAAATGCCGGGTGGTAGGTGACTGCGAGTTTGGTATTGCGGAAGTCGTACCAGCGTCCGCGCAGCTCGCCCATGGATGAGTTCATGGCGAGCAGGGTTTTGGCTGCGACCGCGCCCAACGCGACGATCACTTTCGGTTTGATCGCTTCGATCTGGCGGAAGAGAAATGGCGAGCAGGTTTCACATTCATCGCGCTCGGGCGTGCGATTGCCTGGCGGTCGGCATTTGATGATGTTGGCTATGTAAACGTCTTCGCGACGCAAGCCCATGGCCTTGATCATGTTGGTGAGCAACTGGCCGGCGCGGCCGACGAAGGGTTCGCCCTGAATGTCTTCGTCGGCCCCGGGGGCCTCGCCAATAAACATCAAGTCCGCGCGTGGATTACCGACGCCGAAGACAATCTGCCTTTCAATCGAGAAACGGGTGCGGTCGGGTTCTGCTGAACAGGTGGGGTCGCGTCGTATGCTTGAACCGCTCCACTTCCTGCGCTCGGCAATTCGATCGTGGCATCCACCGGCCGGCGGTAAAAATCGTAAATCCCAAGATCCTTGTAGTACTGCAGCCGCTCGGCGACGGCGCGACGCAGGTGCGGATCCAGCGGAGATGGCATGGCGAGATTGTAAACGTAGAGTGATTGAGGAAAAGCGGAATCGAAACAGCAAGTACATAGGTTCTTCGCTTCGCGAAGGATGACAGAGGGTGGAGGAAGATTTCGAATGGCGAAGCGGATGCCAAGTTCAGCTAAGCCCGGCTAAGAGCTAACAGCTTCTGTTTCATCCGCACAACGGCGTCCAGCACGCGCTGCGCAACGTCCCATTTGGTGGTTTCTGGGACGTCAACAGTTTCGTCTTTTGTCATAATGGTGACGGCGTTGCTGTCGGAGTCGAAGCCGACGCCTTCGCGTGATACATCGTTTAAGACGATGGCATCGAGCGACTTCGAGGCGAGCTTGCGGCGGGCGTTGTCGAGGCCGTTTTCCGTTTCCGCGGCGAAGCCGATGACGAGCTGCGAAGTTTTGCGGCGCGCGATTTCACCAAGGATGTCTTGTGTCGGATCGAGTTCGAGGATAAGCGGGCCGGAACGCTTCATCTTCTGCTTCGGTGGATTTGCGATTGTGTAATCCGCGACAGCGGCGGTCTTAATAACGATAGACGCTTCCGGTAAGAGGCGAAGAACGGAGTCCAGCATTTGGCTGGCGGTCTCCACTGGCGTGACTTCAGCCGCCGCTGGAGGGTTCAACGCAGTCGGTCCACTGACGAGCAGAACTCGGGCGCCTCGGCGCAGCGCCGCTTCGGCGAGAGCGTAACCCATGCGTCCACTGGAGCGATTGGTGAGATAACGCACTGGATCAATCTTCTCGCGCGTCGGGCCGGCAGTGATCAGCACGGTTTCGCCGGCGAGGTCTTGTGAACATCCTAGGGCCTGAAGAGTCGCGGCAACAACGGCTTCGTTCTCGGCGAGCCTGCCGGGGCCCGTCATGCCGCAAGCGAGATATCCGCTGCCGGGCTCGACGATAGTCACGCCACGTTTGCGCAAAATTCCCAAATTCTGCTGGGTCGCCGCATGCTCCCACATATTGACGTTCATCGCGGGCGCGACGACAACCGGCGCAGTTGTTGCAAGATAAAGCGTCGTCAGAAAATCGTTGGCAACGCCTTGCGCGAATTTCGCGAGAACGTCGGCGGTGGCAGGCACCACCAGTAGCGCGTCGATGGACTGCGCCACCGCAATGTGTTCGATCGCGGAATCGATGTTCGCTTCGGAAATTCCTGAGCCGAGGCGGTCATGACGACCTGGAGGCGAATGCCGCGGTCCTGCAACAGGCGAGTGACTTCAGCTGCTTTGTAGGCGGCGATTCCGCCGCAAACTCCGAGTGCGATTTTCATGATCAGAGCTGCTGGCTACCAGCTTCTAGCACCCGAACAGACTCGTTGCCTAGGTTGCTACTGGCTAGAAGCTAGTAGCTAAGAGCTAGTTTTCCCCGATCGCTTTGTCCAGCATTTCGCCAGCGACTTCGACTGGCGATGCGGGCGTCTCGGGAATGATCCATTTCACCTTTCCCGCTTTGATTTCGTCTTGCGCAATGCGGCAAGGCTTACGCGAAAGGGTGTCGATTACGGGTGGCGCTCCACCCTGCAACTGGCGCGCGCGGCGCGCTGCCACCAGAATGTACCGATAGTTACTGTCGAAGCCATCGATCAACTTCATTGGATTCTCCCCTGCTCACTTCCCGCCGCCGGCGGCGGTTTTCTGAAACGATTGAAGAATGGGTTGCAGGCGTTCACGAATTCGTTCGAGGCGGCACCTCTCCGCTTTGGCCAGCAACTCAGCATCTGGCTGCCCGTCGCGCTTCTGGCGCTCAGAAAGCAGGATGGCCTTGAGAGCGTCCACAGAATCTTCCAGGCGGTCGTTCACCAGAATATAGTCGTATTTCCTGTAATTCTCAATCTCGCGGGCGGCCGCCTCAAGCCGGCGCTGGATGACGCTTTCCGCGTCCTGACTGCGTTTTCGTAGGCGCTGCTCGAGTTCCCCGCGATTGGGAGGCATGATAAACACACTGACTGCATCGGGAAGTTTGCCTTTGATCTGCGCCGCGCCCTGCACATCAATGTCGAGCAACAGGTCGCTTCCGTTCTCCTCTGCCTTTTGCAGGAACCGGCGCGCCGTACCGTAATAGTTTCCGAAGACATCCGCATGCTCCAGAAATTCATCCCGGCGGATCATCGCTTCGAATTCGTCGCGGGAAACGAAAGAATATTCGCGGCCGTCCTGCTCCGCGCCTCGCGGTTTACGCGTGGTATAGGAGATCGAAAATTCGAGGTTGGGAATAGTGTCGCGAATCCGCCCGACCAGCGTTGATTTGCCTGAACCGGACGGCGCCGAAATGATGAAGACGTTGGTCATCATTACTCGATGTTCTGCACCTGCTCGCGGGCCTTTTCGATATCGGCTTTCATAGCCAGGCCAGCTTCCGTGATCTTGACCGCGTCACCGGTCAGGCCCGAGGTTTTCGAGAGCAGCGTATTGGCTTCGCGATTCATCTCCTGAAGCAGAAAGTCCAGCTTCTTGCCGACTTCGCCCGTGGCATCCAACAACCCCAGAAAATGTTGCACGTGATTCTCCAAACGCACAAGTTCTTCGTGGATGTCGCTGCGGTCAGCCAGCAGAGCGGCTTCCTGAGCGATGCGTTCCTGGGCCACCGATGCGCCCAGCCACTCCTGCAGGCGCGACTTCAGGCGCTCGTGGTACGCCTTCACAACGGCATCGCGATGTTTCTTGACTTCATCGCACGCCGAGGAAAGATGAGCCATTCGTTCGCGTAGTTCGCGCTCCATGCCTCGGCCTTCTTCCTCGCGCATGCGGTTCAGCAAGTGCAACGCTTCTTCCAATTTGGGAAGAACAGCGGGGGCAAGTTCCTCGTTCAGCGGGCCGGATCCGCCATCAAGCGCTCCGGGCAGGCGGAATACGGCATTCAGATCAGGCTCGGCGGCGATGCCTACCTCGGCTGCGGCCGCGCGGAAAGCCTGCACGTAAGCGGTGACCAATGGTCGGTTCAGCGCCAGTGCTCCGCCGCCCTGATCGAAAGAAAGGTTCACGTCAACATGACCGCGAGCAAGCTTTTCCTTAAGCACGCGGCGCAGCGTCATTTCCAGCGCATCGGCGTTTGCGGGAAGGCGGAAGTGAAGATCGAGGAAACGATGGTTAACAGATTTAATGGACAGAGTGAATCCGATGTTATTCAGTTGTCCCTTTGCCTGGGCAAAGCCCGTCATGGATCGGATGGGCATTAGAATTTCCCGGCTTCCTGCGGTTGGGACGCGGTGGACATGGTTTGCACATCGATGAATTGAAGATCATACAGCCGGCGGTAGATCCCAAGTTTTTGCATGAGCTCTTCGTGACTGCCAATATCGGCAATGGCGCCATTTTCAAGCACTACGATTCGGTCGGCGCGCCGGACTGTTGAAAGCCGGTGCGCGATCACGATCACGGTGCGGCCTGCCATCAAGTTTTGCAGTGCCGATTGCACCAGCGCTTCGGATTCGCTGTCGAGAGCGGAAGTGGCTTCGTCGAGAATCAATATCGGCGCGTTCTTCAGCAGCGCGCGCGCAATCGCAATGCGCTGGCGCTCGCCGCCGGAGAGGCGCACGCCTTTTTCCCCGATCACAGTCTCGTAGCCGGCGGGCAACTCCATTATGAAGTCATGCGCGAGAGCAGCACGGGCTGCAGCTTCCACTTGCGTCTGGGAGACCGCAGGCTGTCCGTAAGCAATGTTGTTGCGGAGTGTGTCATTAAAGAGCACGGTTTCCTGCGAAACTACGCCGATCTGCGATCGTAATGACTGCATGGTAAGGTCGCGGACATCGTGCCCGTCGATCACAATCCGTCCGGTAGTCACGTCAAAGAAACGCGGCACCAGCGAAACCAGAGTGCTCTTGCCGGCGCCGCTCGAGCCTACGAGCGCAAGAATTTCTCCTGCTTTAACCTCAAGTTGAATGTGGTGCAGCACTTGCCTTTGCACGCCATCCGACTTATAGCAGAAGGTGACATCGTCAAACGCGATTCTCTTGGAAAACGGCGGGAGGACAACCGCGTTCGGTTTTTCCTCTACCTCGTCGGAGGCATCCATGAACTTGAAGATCTCCGACGAAGCCCCTAACGCCTGCTGAAAATTGTTGTAAAACATTGCAAATTTGCGGACAGGGTTGTACAGGCTGAACACCAGACCGATGAACGCCGCAAAAATGCCAAGCGACATATATCCGCTTTTGACCTGGTCACGACCAAAGGCCAACAGTAGGGCCACCGCAATCGCACCGAATAAATCCATCAGCGGTGAGCTTACCGCGGAAGCGGCTACGGACCGCATATTCGCTTTGAACAGCCTGCGCGCGGCATTGCGGAAGCGGGCGATCTCCCACGCCTCCATGCTAAAAGCTTTTACGATGCGGTTTCCCGTGATCGTTTCCTGAAGAATGTTCTGCACGTCGGCCAGTTGATCCTGGCCATGGCGAGTTGTGTGTCTCACGCGAATGCCGATGCGCCTGGCTGAATAAAGAATGAAGGGTACGAACACCACCAGTACCCACGCGAGATTATGTCCCAGAGCAACTACGGCATAGGCCGTAAAAAGAAAAGTGAAGAACTGTTCCAGAAATTCCGGCAGAACGCTCGACATGGCGAACTGCACGCGCTCAACGTCATTGACGATGGTGGATGTCAGCGTGCCGGTCGAATGTTTTTGAAAAAATGCAGAGGACCGTTTAAGGATAAATTCGTACAGATCGTTTCTGAGGCTGGTGATCATTCCATATCCGGCATGGTTCACCAAGTATGTGCCAGCGTAGTCGCAAATCCCTTTCAGCAACGATGACAGGACTAGAGCATAAGCAATAATGCTCCACACGCTGTGAATCCGCGCCGGAACAAATGTCTGTAGATAAATAACGTGATGCGTGCCCGGGATGGCCAGCAGCTGCATGTCTCCAGTGCCGGAAGAAGGATTGAGCACCCGGTCGAGAATTGGCCTCAGCAGCACCAGCCGGAACGTGAATAGAAGACCTACCGCCGCCAACAATGACGAGCCAGCAATTAACTGGAACAGGTAGGGCACCAGGTACCGCAAGAGCCGCATTAGTTGGCGCATGCGCGACTCCGGATGTCCGAAACGAATTTGTGGCCGCTGTGCGGTCCGTACAAAGCGCGACGAGCGCGGGCGAGGGCCTGTTTTCTATGCAAGCTCCTATTCTACTTGACCGGCAATCGTCTTAATGCCATCGAGCTTGGTTCGCATGGCATGAGGCTGGACCTCTGTTGACGGACACACGAGTGCTGCTATCCTATGCGGCGGTTCGGAGGGAAAGTCTTGAAACGTACTTCTCTGTTACTTTTGTTTACATTTGTATTTTCTGCGTTAGGTCTCACCCAACAAAGTTCAACATCGTCAGATCATCTTCACTTCAACGGGCACAGCTGGTGGGACAAAGTCAAAGTCTTAGCCGATGACAAAATGGAAGGCCGCGACACCGGGAGCCGTGGAGAGCACGCCGCGCAGGAGTACGCAATCCAGCAATTCAAATCTGCCGGCGTGGAACCAGCAGGCGTGAACGGCTTCTATCAGCCGGTGAAATTTGTTTCCCGAAAAATTGTTGAGAGCGAATCTAATCTGACGTTGATCCGCGACGGCAATCGTGAACTGCTCAGGATCGGAGAGGACGCCATCATCAGCGCGCGCATCATGCCCGCGGCTCACGTTGAAGCGGGACTCGTGTTCGTCGGATACGGCCTGAAAATTCCTGAAGGCAACTATGACGACTTTGC
>QHZW01000212.1 GCA_003224815.1 Acidobacteriota bacterium
GGAGTTGCTCACGCGCAGCCGAATTCATCCCAGCCACGAGAGTTCCTGACTTTCACGGCGCGATCCGCCAACGGGTTGCAGGAAAAACTCTTCCAGAGTCGTTTTCTCGCCAGCCTGCAAACCGCTTTCAGCAGTCACATTGGAACGCAACTCGTCGAGCGGCCCCTGTGCCACGAGCCGCCCATTGTTGATGATCCCAACATGCGTGCAAAGACGTTCCACGATTTCCAGGACGTGCGAAGTTAAAAATATAGTCACTCCGCGCGAGATCATGCGCTGCAGCATGATCTTCAGAGTTCCCGACGCAACGGCATCGACACCCTCGAAAGGCTCATCCAGAAATAAAACTTTCGGACCGTGAATGACAGCGGCCGCCATGGCCAGTTTCTTCTGCATTCCATGCGAGTAATCAGTGATCAACGTCTTGGGTTTGTCGGCCAACTCCATAAAGTCGAGCAACTCAGCAGAGCGCTGTGCCGCGGTGTTGCGCCCCAGACCGTACATTCTCCCTGCGAAGTTCAGATACTCGGAGCCGGTGAGTCGCCCAAACAGTGCCATGCCTTCCGGCACAACCCCTATTTGACGTTTTACTTCGACGAGGTGTGTGGAGAGATCCAGTCCCAGAATCTGCATGCGCCCGGAGGTAGCAGCCATCAGGCCGGTCAACATCTTTATAGTGGTGGATTTCCCGGCTCCGTTTGGTCCAAGAAATCCATAGAACTGGCCTGGGGCAACAGAAAGATTTACTGCGTCCACCGCCGTGAAGCTGCCGAAACGGCGCGTCAATCCTTCGGTAAGAATTGCTGGTTCCACAAGAATTTCGACTCTACCATATCGCGAACTTGCGACTTCTCTTCCCGTCTTCGCTATTTGGTCCTGAATCTCCCAATGCCGAGTCTTACTTCAAATGTATTTATTCCGGGATTAAAGTCGCCGAGACCGGCGTTAGAAATATGAAGGTAGCGGGCTTCAATTGTCCATGGGTGCTTCTGGCCCAAAAAGTGTGATCCAAACGCAGCGGTTGGAGTGAAATTGACCTTCGAAGTTGCGCGCGGGACCTTGTCGGTTGTAAAAAGAGTCCCACCGCCAAGCTCTATATACGGATGCACCCGGCCTCGGGTGGCGAAATTCCATTTCAGGTTTATCGGGTTAACACCGACGCCATAGACAGTGCCGCGAGGCTGAAATATCAAATAGACCGGAACCCCATCAATTGCGTACTCGAATCTTCCCGCGAAAAATCCAGGACCGTGTGGCCCCGTTAACACCCAGCCGTAGCGCAGTCCAGCATTCCAGATTCCCGTGTCGCCTCGGCCACCGGACACCGAATGTCCTCCCGATGTCCATACCTGTATTTCGTTTGCGCCCTGCCCGATTGACTGCCCATAAGAAGCCCCACTTGCGACGACTAAGAGCAGCAAAATGTGTTTCATCAATTCCTTTCCTACCAAAACTGGCCTAAAGGCCCAATCCACCATCCACGTAAAGAATCTGTCCTGTAATGAACTGCGGAGCGCAGGCGAAAAACAGTACCGCCGAGGCCACGTCGTTAGCGTTTCCATTCCGTCTCATCGGCGTCTGCACCGCCATGCGTCTCATTAAACCCGCAGCGGATTTCTCGCCTAAATCGATCATTCCCGGCGCAACACAGTTGACCGAGATTTCCGGTGCGAGCGCTTTCGCCATCACCTTAGTCAACATGTGCAACGCAGCTTTCGATGAGCAATAGTGCGCATGATCGGCCCATGGCCGCAGTCCTCCAAGCGAGCCGAGGTGAACAATCCGGCCATGGCGCTTTCGTAGATACGGCAGAGCTTCCTTCGAAACTAGAAATGGTCCGCGGACATTGGAAGTGAAGATCGCGTCCCATTGCCTAAGGGTCAGTGACTCGAATTCGACCGTCTCGTAATTCCCCGCGTTGTTAACCAGAACATCGATCCCGCCGAAATTCTTTAAGACTTGCTGGACCGCTGTTCGCACACTCTTCTCGTCGGTCACATCACAACGCACGGCAAGGGCTCGGACCCCAAGTCTCTCTATCTCCCTTGCAGTGTTGCGCGCTTCGCGTGCCGAATGTAGGTATGTGACTGCGACATCAGCGCCACCCTCAGCCAACTTAAGGGCCGAAACTCGTCCCAGGCGCTTGGCAGCGCCAGTTATAAGCGCAACCTTTCCCGCTAGCGGCCTGATTTGGCTTGGCATTCGTATTTTGGATTCTATCGTGTACTGCATTACCCGCCGCAAAGGCGCGTTTTGGAAATATTCAGTGGAAAACTCAGCGTCGGTTTTGCTAGACTCCCGCCGATGTCCTTCCTTCGCGAAGTTATCGTTTATTCCCGGAAGGGTTGTCATCTCTGCGAGATCGTGAAAGAAAAGCTCACGAAGCTCGAGCGCAGAGGAGGCTTCCGCTGGCGCGAGGTTGACGTCGAAACCGACGATCTTCTACGGCGCCAGTTCACCGACGAAGTTCCCGTCGTTTTCATCGACGGGCGCAAAGCCTTCAAATACCGACTCGATGAGCAGGAGTTCCTGAAAAAGCTGGCAAGCTAATCTCATCGTCAACGGACATTTTACGCATCATCTTTCCCGTATCCTGCATCTCAAGATGAGGTGACTTTTGGGTAACTTCCGTTCACGCGATTGTCTGTAAACCTTTGTTGTTGCGCGTGTTATACTCACCAAATCAGCTTGCCTGGGTTCGCTCGATTCCCCGGCCGAAGGAAAATAAAGATGGCCCGCAGTTCTCAGCGCGCTTCCGTATTGATCGTTTCATTTCTCGCAGTTTGCGGTTTTCTGGGCATGGTCTATGCCGAGAAAAATCCCGCCACGGCGCATGACGGCGACTCCGATGTCAGCGATAGCCTGAAGGAATTCAGCCAGGTTTATGACGTAGTCGAGCAGAACTACGCCGAACCGGTCAACGCCGACAAGGCTATCTATAACGGCGCGATACCAGGCATGTTGCACGTGCTCGATCCGCACTCAAACTTTTTCGATCCAAAGTCATATTCGCTTCTGCGCGAAGACCAACGCGGCAAATACTACGGCGTGGGGATGACCGTTGGACCTCGCAATAACAAGGTCATCGTCATTGCTCCGTTTGTCGGAACCCCTGCATACCGCGCCGGCATTCATCCGGGAGATATCATCATCGCGGTTGACGGTAAACCAACTGACAATCTGAACACCAGCGATGTCGCCGATCTGTTAAAAGGCCCAAAGGGCACCACCGTTCATATTACGATTCTTCGGGAAGGCACAGACAAACCGTTGGAATTTGCAGTTGTGCGCGATGAGATTCCACGTTACAGCGTGGATCTGCATTTCCTGATTCGACCCGGCATCGGCTACATGCATGTTTCCGGCTTCAACGAAACCACCGAAAAAGAAGTTCAGGATGCGCTCGACGCTTTTACGCAGCAAGCCGACTTGAAAGGCTTGGTCCTCGATCTTCGGCAAAATCCAGGTGGATTGCTCAACGAAGGGGTGGGTGTCGCTGACAAGTTCCTGCACAAAGGACAACTCATCGTTTCTCACCACGGACGCTCATCACCTGAGCGGCGTTACGTTGCTGCGCACGGCAATAGCGGGCGGGATTACCCATTGGTTGTGTTGGTAAATCGCGGGACTGCGTCCGCTGCTGAAATCGTTGCTCATTGTCGAACGACACTGGCCTTGCGCTGACCACCGCCAAGTACTACACGCCAAGTGGACGTCTGATTCAGCGCGACTATAGCAACGTTTCTCTTTACGACTACTATTTTGAGCGCGATGAGAACAATAACACCGCTAATAAAGAAATAAAGCTGACTGATAGCGGACGCACTGTTTACGGCGGCGGCGGAATCACCCCCGACGTAAAGATCGATCCCGTGAAGAGTAACCATTTCCAGGACACGTTGTTGCAGCATTACGCATTCTTCAACTTTGCCAAGCACTATACCAATACTCATCATGTGACCAAGAGCTTCGAAGTTGATGAGAACGTGCTGCAGGATTTCCGCAAGTCACTCGAGGCTGACAAGATCCCTTACACCGAGGCCGATCTGGTGCAGAACAATGAGTGGGTCCGTTCGAATATCAAGAGCGAAATCTTTGTGGACGCTTTCGGACAGGAAGAAGGACTGAAAGTAAAAGCCGAAACTGATCCGGAAGTCCTCAAGGGTCTGGATATGCTGCCGCAGGCGCGGCAACTCGCGGAGAACGCGAAGAAGGTGATCGCCCAACGAAACAGCACGACCCTGACGCGCTAAGTCAAACGGAATTTACCTGCCGTACCCATTGCACAGCTTCCCAGTAGGCTGCGGCGACTTCGCTTTCATCCAGCCCCAGGCGTTCAGCCTGATCGTTAGTCCCCTGCCAGTCGCCGCACTCGCGGGCTAGCATCAACTGGTAAAGCGGCCTGAGGGTGCTTGCTCCTCCTAGAAGCACAGCTTTGGTTTCGTAATCGACCGGGATGTTTTCGAGTACCGTGACCATTGGCATGTCAAGGAGCACGTCAATCATCGAGAATAATCCCATGAGGAACAGGTCCGACTCACCGTGCGGAACGCGCTCGGCGATGATCTCGCAGAAACGTGCCCTGGTCATGGCGCTGTTCAGCAGTTCGCTGGGCTTGTTCTGGCCCACTGTGAGAGTCGCGATCAGCCTCACCCAGCGCCTGACTCTCGTTCTCCCAGCAATGTGATCGCGTGCCGAATCGAGTGGACTTCGTTGCGAACGCCTATCGCAGCCGAATTCATGTATTGCAGCAGGCGGTAACAAACGGAAGCTTCGCTCTTCATCAAGCTTTCGAGTTCCCGAACTTCCAGGTCAGGCTTAGAAACGGCCTGCAACAGGCGCATGTAGTTGAGGCGGTTGGCGGGTATTTCTTTCGCATGCATTACTTCCGGCTTGCACAAAAAATAGCCTTGGAAGTAAATAAAACCAGCCGCTTTGGTGAGCGTGAAATGTTCTCGGGTTTCAACCTTTTCGACCAGCATCCGGCACCGCCAGGGGCCGTATCGGCTCACCAGGGTCGCCCGGTCCTCTGCTGTTGTGGCTTGCATGTCAATTTTCAGGATGTCGGCCAGATCAGCTAACGTCGCTCGAGGATCGTCAATCGTGAAGTCATCCAGCGCAATCATGTAACCGGCTTGCTTCAGCCGCTCCAATTCCGACTTCACCAAGTCGTCAGGGGGCACCGCCTCCAGCACTTCCACCACGGTGTACGGCGATGGAAATACCGTGATGTGGTCCTTGAGAAGTACATCGCGAGTGCAGTTTACGAATGCGCGTTTACCGTCGCACAGGGTCTGCAGACCTATTTGGAGTGATTTGTCGAGCGTGTGCCGTGAGCGGCGTCCACATCCTTCTCGCGAAAGTAGTCCTCTACTCCGTCGCGAAACAGAAGCTCGTAGCCGAAAACTTTTTCATCGGCGGTCAAGATGGGCTGGCGCGCAACGTAACCATATGGGACCGGCTCGGAACCAGCGGAGCCCCACAGCTGCGGACGCGGGAGATGCATTCACCATCTCCCTATCGGCAGACTTCAATATCTGCTTTAGGGCTGGTTGCTACGGCACCGTCAAGCTCAACGTAGCCGTATGCGACAACGCTCCACTTGTACCAGTAATCACGATGGAGTAGGTTCCAGCCGGAGTGCCGGTGCTCTGCTGTTTTTGATTGCTGCTGCCCCCACCACCACAAGCAACTCCAGTGACAATAATTGAGAGCACGATCAGTGATAGCCATCCGAACCGGCGCCGCCGCGACGACAAGCCGCCTAACAAAACAACCGCAAACAATCCGCCACTCGCCGCGAACCACATGCCGCGCGAACGTGAACCCGAAGGCAAGCGCATATCGGCAACCGTCGCGATACTCAACTGCGACGTTGCAGTGTGATTACTGCTCAGGTCAACCGTGGTCGGGTTCAGTGTGCACGAAATCTGCACGCTGGTGTTGCTCGCTGCGCAGGTGAGATCAACTGTCGTGGCGAATCCGTTGAGCGCGGTAACGGTAACAGTCGAAGTCCCCGTCTGTCCACGCGAAC
>QHZW01000213.1 GCA_003224815.1 Acidobacteriota bacterium
TCGAACCTCACTCATCTCTTTTCCCCATGCTGCAGCGGGCGATCGAGCAGCGCCATACGATCAAACTTGATGCGGCCGCCGAGCTCTCCACCGAGCTTGAGGCTTCTATTTCGACATCAGGTAAATGAAAAGGGGCATACGATCATGAAGCTGACGGCTCTGATGGTTTTGATCTTCATGTGTATCGTTGCACAGGCGCAGAACACCCGTTTGGAGATTCTGCACGGGAAAACAATTCTGCTTTTTACGCCTCATCCTGACGATGATGTGTTCGGCGCCGGAGGCACGATCGCCTTGCTCAACCGTAATCAGAACAAGATCTATATCGTCATTTACACCAACGATGACAAGGGCTCCTACGATCCCGCAATGACTTCCCAGCGGCTCGCCGAGATCAGAAAGCACGAGGAAGAAGTCTCAGAAGGCCTCATTGGCACACCTAAAGAGAACATCACATGGCTGGGCTATGACGACGGCATGCTGGAGTACGCGTCGCAGCCGAAACTCGTGGAAGAAGCTACAGCGATCATCCGCCGTATTCGTCCCGATGTGCTGCTCAGTGTGGATCCTGGTGAGTGGTATGAACGCTGGCACAAGACGGACCATCGCATGGCTGCGTTCAACACGATTGACGCGGTGCGCGCGGCCGAGTTCTGGCTGTATTTCCCGAATCAGCGCCTGCAACAGGGTTTGCAGCCGTATAAAGTCCCCGAAATGTACTTCTTCTATCCTTCGCCTCAGGAAGCCAACTACTTCGTAAATATTGATGACGTCGCCGAACTCAAGTTCGACGCTGCCGCCAAGCAGGTCAGCCAGTTTGAGCCGGCAGTGAATAAATATCGCCCCGATTGGGAACCTGCCGATCTGGCCAAGGCGAAGTCAGAGATGCGAAGTGAGCAGCCGCGGAAGGATGGCCATTACGTCGAAGCCTTCCGCTATGCCACCGGCTTTGTTCAATATTAATGTCGGAAAGCAGACTATTCGGAACCGGAGAGGAGTCTCATGCGAAACCAGAACCGAAAGGCTATTTTGGGGAATGCTGCAATTTTGGTACACGCTGTAGTCGTTCTCCTTACATGTTGGCCGGCCGCGGCGCAGAATGTTCAGATCTACGTGTCTTCCAAAGCCGGAGACCGCCTCGCGGCGAAGCCAGAGCTCCACTTTGAACCGGGCACTAGCTCTGGGTCGCCCGGCTTCGAAATCGACGACAGCGTCGCGTTTCAAAAAATGGACGGTTTCGGAGCCTCGTTACTGGAAGCGGGCCTGATGGTCATCAACGATCTCGCACCCGCCGAGCAGGAGTCCGTCCTGCGCGCCTTGTTCGATCCGAAGGAGGGCGCTGGCTTTTCGGCGATGAAAACAGTACTTGCTTCCACGGATTTCATGACTGCTGGTCCTTTCTACACTTACGACCCCGTTCCCGGTGACGTGGCAATGAATCACTTCTCAATTACTCGCGATCTGCAACCCAACGGCCTGATCACGTTCATCAAACGTGCCCGCCGCTATGGCAACTTCGTGCTTCAGGCCCCGATGGATTATCCGCCCGATTGGATGCTCTTCGACGTGGACACAAACCAGGACGTAAATCCGAAATACTACGATGCCCTAGCGCGTTACTACCTGCGCTACCTGCAGGAATATGAGAAAAACGGAATCACCATCGATTATCTAAGCCTTTTCAATGAGCCGGGTGTTTACACCAAAATTCCATACAACCACATTCGAGACCTGCTGCGCGATCATGTCGGCCCGCTGCTGGAGCATTCGGGATTACGTACGAAAATCATGCTGAGTGAAGCGCCCGAGCGCGACGAAGCCTATCGAAACTATCCGACGGTTCTCGATGACCCTGCTGCGCGGAAGTATGTTGCAGTTGCGCCGTACCATGGCTACGACTTCAAGGATTATGCCGAGATCGCAAAGCTGCACGAAAAGTACCCCGACATTCCTCTCTGGATGACAGAAGTTTGCTATGCCTACGAGGCCGGAACGCCGAAGTCGTTCTCTCTTCCACGCTACGAGTTTGAGGACGGAGACTTCTGGGGCACTCAAATCTTCAACGATCTCGAGGCGCACGCCTCCGCATGGATTTACTGGAACATGATCCTCGATGAAAAAGGCGGCCCCTGGTCGGTGTCATACGTTCACGGTAATCCCGACCCGAACATTCAGCATCCGGTTGTGATTATTGACCGCCAGACCAAAAAGATCACGTACACCGGTCTTTACTACTACCTCGCGCACTTCAGCAGATTCGTGCGTCCGGGGGCCGTTCGGGTGAAAACATCGGGATCGCAGGACGGAATACGGGCAATGGCCTTCAAGCGTCCAGACGGCGCGATGGTGCTCGAGGTCATGAACAGCCGAAAAGAGGATGCCGACACGATTATTTTGTGGCATGAACGGATATTGAAGCTGAAGCTCCCGGCAGTTTCTATTTTTACCGCTCTCTGGAACTGAGAGCCAGAATTGCTGTCCATCTGTGCAGAATGGAGTGCACTAGCAGCCGCATTGAATTCCCGCCATCACTCAAGGAAACCTCAAGACTCGCTGTCGCGGGCACGGCTGCAGCGATGCCCTCGTCGCCGAAAAAGGCAGGATTCAGATCGAGCGAAACCTCTAAACCTTACTCGGAAGCCGGAGTCAACAAACCCGCCCAAATCCGTTTTCTCATTTTCATGGACTTACCAGGGCTAAGACTGCTTTCCGCGCGCACGACATAATGCCCGGGCGACTCTCAAACTACTTCCCGTCTGATTTGACGAACAGCTTCTTTGAGAAGATTCTGCGTTTGCCCTGCGAACTTCCAGAGCATAACAAGGGTTCTCTTGGAGTTGCTAGACGAAAACAGGCTTAATGCTTTTGAAGTGTCTGGCGACGGCTCTGTAGCTGAGATCAGAGGTACGCGTACAAATGCATTCGAGGTTGCCTGCACAAAAGCGGTTGCGATGCTCTTCACCCCGTCCTCGTCGTTGCGCAAAGTCCTG
>QHZW01000201.1 GCA_003224815.1 Acidobacteriota bacterium
GAGGTGATGTCATGGAAAACATGATTCTGCGAATTGTTCGCAAACAACGCGTACAGCATGGGATTGACATTGCCCAGCCCGCTCGCTCCCGTAGCCTGATTGAGAAGCGCGACAATGCCGGCGAATGTAGGCGCGCCCGCGGAGGTCCCGCCTATCGCGGCTAGAGTATTATTGAAGTTCGTATCCGCGCTACTCGCCCGGAAACCATTCGCGCAACTCGTTACGGACGAGGTTGTGCTGCTGTAGAAATCCTGCGAGCAAATCAAATAGGGATCATGCCCGTTCGAGCCGCTCAGAGCGATATCAGGTACGTCGCGTTTTCCATCTGACGGCACACCCGTGCCCGTCTGCCAAGAAGGCTTCCCAAAAATCGTGCTGGCACCGCCACCGCTCGAAGAGAGTCCCGATGAATTGGTGTCATTCCAGGTGACCTCGGGGATGTACTGCAACGCACTCGCACCACTCGTCGCACTGCTAGATCCGCTCCAGTACGGATTGTCAGCAGGGGCCGTGCCTCCTGGGCACGAACTGTTGGCACACACGCCGGCATCACCGCTGAACTCAGATCCGCCGACTCCCGTAACCTCCGGTATTGCAGCTGGCACATCAACAGCAAGACCGTGAGAGGCGCTCGTGGCGCTTGCCGATTCGCAATCGGCAGCCCCATCATCGCCCGACGGCCCGCTGATGGTCTGCCCCTTCGCGTTAGCTGCCTGTGCCCACTGCCGCATGGTGAGCGGGAATCCAGGCGGAAGATTCGCTTCGCAATTTCCGTAGCTGATGCTGATAACGCGCCCGATATTGTTCGAAATGGCATATTGCAAGGCGTCAAAAACATTTTTGGTTCGATTGCTGCAACTGGTTCCCGTGCCTAATCCAGCAATCACATAATTTATCGTTGCATTTTTCGCGACGCCTTCTGACCACTCCAAATCCAGATCCGCTTCGGTTTCGTCGCCACTGCAAGCCGGGATTGTGCCCGTACCTGGCACATTAGTCGTAATGAAGTTTGAACTAGTCGCCGCCGGCAGTCCGGCAGCGGTGCGGAATGCGGCAAGATCAGTATGACTGACGGTTGTCTGTCCGATCACTGCAATGGCCACGCCAGTGCCATCAAGGTTGGCCGGTAAGTTGTAGATCGTCGCGAAGTCGCCGGGAATCAGAAAATGGTTTCCGCTGACGTTCGACGTAAACCGCGGCATTGGACGAACGCGTGGCTTCGGATGAAAATCATCCAGACCTCGCACACTCAACACCTCTGACGAAAAAGCTGCTGGAAACGACAGGTCGGTAGCATTGGCAAAGTGCTGCTCGCCATTGATCGAGTAATCATGAAACTCGGTGTTGAGCGCGTACTCGACCTGCCCGACACTTCCGCTGAAAGAAACCTCGTTTCTGTCGCGGGAAATGCCATCCACGATCAGGCCTTGCGATTGCAACCACGCAGTTACTTTTGCTAAATCGCCCGCGCTCATTCCAAAGCGCACGGCATACTGCTCAGGCGTGAGCCACTTGTGATAATTAGGAGAAGTGCGGTCCTGCTGCTGTTGCAACAGCAAATCCATGTCCGCCTGCTGCGCAGGTGAAAGCCGGAAGGTCAATGTTGCGCTTAGCGCTTTGGTCGTATCTGTCCGTCCGCGATCGAACTGCGCTCGCGCCATCGGATGCGCCGTTCCCCTCACTGCCGCCGGTTGCGATGCATCCACGGCCCGCATAATTCGATTCCGGGAACTCACCTGGCTGGTTCCAGTGCCGCCGGCAGTGATCAACAGCGCTGTGACGCACGCGTACGCGACGGCTCTTTTCTTCATGAATCACACCTTAATTACTTCGATCTACGTGCAAGAGGCGAAAGGCTATAGCGATAGATTCAGGGTACAGGATTGAAGGATGCATTCCCAAGTACTAAGCAGGTAAAAATTTGTTTACACAGCGGACCATAGTCACCGTTACCCAGGCCGGACTCAGCCGGTCCAACCTCCCAGATGGCCCATGCGTGATCTCGCCGACTGCCGTAAACTGTTGCGAACCGCATGAAACTCTCCGTAGTCATGCCCGTGTATAACGAGCGCGCCACCCTGCGCGCGGTGATTGAGCGAGTTCTGGCCGCACCGCTGGAAATCGAACTGCTTTGCGTCGATGACGGTTCGCGAGACGGTTCGCGCGAAATCCTCGCCGACCTCCTGGCTGCGCACCCACAGATAAGAGTGTTCCTTCAGCCGCAAAACCAGGGAAAGGGCGCGGCCCTCCGCCGGGGGATTTCGGAAGCTACTGGCGATTTCGTCATCATTCAAGACGCAGACCTCGAGTACGACCCGACAGAATATCCGCTCCTCCTGGAGCCTCTTCTTCAAGGCAAAGCTGACGTGGTCTATGGCTCGCGCTTCCTCGGTGCCGGGCCACATCGCGTTCTGTACTTTTGGCACTCGGTCGGAAATTCCGTTCTTACGCTCATATCGAATTGCCTGACCAACATCAATCTGAGCGACATGGAAACTTGCTATAAGGTCTTCCGCCGCGAGATCATCCAAACGATCCCCATCGAAGAAAACCGCTTTGGCTTCGAGCCTGAGATTACGGTCAAAGTTGCCAAACGCCGGCTGCGAATCTATGAGGTTGGCATCAGCTACTGGGGCCGCACCTACGAAGAAGGGAAGAAAATAGGCTGGAAGGACGGCGTGCGCGCCCTATGGTGTTTGTTGAAGTACTCAGTGAAGGAGCGGTCGATTCCGTTCGCTGTCGACCCGAATCCCTCGCCAAGAATCGCCCCCGAGCCACAAAACACCTCCAATTGAATGGCCCGGATCTATCGGTACCAAGTAATTTGCCGTTTCCAACCACGTAACCAGAATACGAAGTTACTTTTGTTTTGCCCGCGATTCCTGCAGTACTCCCGAACTCCCGCCAATAATGGTATCTAGATGCCCGAAACGGCTTGACTCACCCCAAAAATCTGGTGAAAATATGGACTGTTCGGCTTCCTCCCCAAGGCGAACCCATCAATTTGTGCTCCCCTTGCTGGTTTTTGTTTGCCTTCAGTATGCCTGGTTCTGTACCCGCTCCAAGGACGCTGGCCTGCTTCTCTTCACGCAGAGAGATTTGGTTCGGGCTTGTGCTCTACGATCAGCGTGTCAGAATTGTGAACACATGTTTATGCGGTTATTGGCGGTGAGGAGTAGCCAGGAACAATGGCGTCGTCGGACCTAGAAAAACAACTGGCAAATCTGAGCCCTGCGAAGCGCGCGCTCCTGGAACGGAAGCGACGCGAATCCAGCGCTGCCCCAGTTCTGCGCCGTATTGAAGATCGCAGCACCGCTCGTCTTTCTTTTGCCCAGCAACGCTTCTGGCTCATCCACCAACTCGATCCGAACAGTTATCTGTACAACGTTCCGCGTCTTGTGCGGCTCAGCGGCACACTGGATCGGGCAGCCCTGGAAGCTAGCCTCAACGAGATCATCCGCCGCCATGAAGCTTTACGGACGACGTTCAGGATGCAAAATGCTCACCCGGTCCAGGTCATTGCTCCGGAGCTTCGCATTCAAGTTCCAGCCGAGCAAGTTGCACCCAGGAACGGCACTTCCCCGCTTGATTCCGCGATCGATCTGGCATTGGAAACGTACCAGCTGCCATTCGATCTTGCCGGCGG
>QHZW01000202.1 GCA_003224815.1 Acidobacteriota bacterium
CCTTGCTTGCGCTCGAATTCGGGCTGGCTTTACTAGTTGGCGGTGAGAGGCCTAGTTTTGAATTCGGATTCTTACGTCTTATTTACCTGATTAGCGTAGGTATTCTGGTGGGGCTGGTCATCGGCGAGATCGTGCACTTTGTGGAGGATCGGGTCGATGACGGTCCCATCGAGATCGCGCTCAGCATTTTGACGCCTTACGTTGCCTATCTCACTGCTGAGCACATCCGTGCTTCCGGCGTGCTGGCGGTTGTGACCTGTGGACTCTATCTCAGCCGCAAGAGTTCGCATTTCTTCTCACCCGGAGTACGACTGCAAGCCTGGGCGGTATGGGAGTCCCTGACTTTCATCCTGAATGGCCTGGTCTTTGTACTCATCGGGCTGCAATTACCGTACGTGCTCGGCACCATTCAGGACCACCACCTGGGAACTTTGGTGATATATGGCGCGGTCTTCAGCGCATTTCTCATTTTGTTGCGAGTGATCTGGCTGTTCCCCGGCGCGTATTTCGCAAACCTGATTCGCAGGCGCATCCTTCATCAGAATGAACCCATGCCTGGAAGACGCCAGATATTTGTAGTTGGCTGGACAGGAATGCGCGGAGTCATATCATTGGCGGCGGCCATCGCGCTGCCCCAAACATTCGAAAATGGCAATCCGTTTGTGCAGCGGAACATAATTATTTTTCTGGCCTTCAGCGCTATCTTGGTCACGCTTGTGCTGCAGGGCCTGACCTTACCCCCGCTCATTCGAGCGCTGGGCCTTGCAGGCGATACTCATCAGCATCCAGAGGAGAAAAGTGCCCGCCGCGCGGTTGTGGAAGCGGCGCTTCGTTACCTAAATGAGCTTCGTGATCAAGCGCAGCCCGAACTCGCCGGAGTGTACGACGACCTTGCGCAGCACTACCGTTATCGTTTGAGTACTTTGAGTCAAGACGGGCAACTGCCGACGGATGGCATTGGCCCCGAGTTCTATAACCGCTACATTGAAGTTTCTCGCGAACTGCTGCGGATCGAACGGCAAACAGCGGTTCGCCTTCGTAATGAGCGCCGTATCAGCGATGAACTGCTCCGACAACTGGAACGCGAGCTTGATTTAGACGAATCACGCTTTCTTGCGAAGCACGGTTAGCCAGAACTGAGCCCGACCGCTAGGACGCGGTCTCTTCCCGCACCTCGGCAACCTCAAGCTCCGCCGAGGCTTTCCCGCGCTTCAGAAATGGAACCAGCATTGGGACATGCTGTCGATATTCACGGTACGTTTGCCCGTAAAACGTAATCAGGTCCCGCTCTTCGAACGCAATCCCTACCAGGATGTAGCCCGTAGTGGCGATCGAAAAAATTAAATGCCCCACGGTCATGACCGGAGCTGACCAGAACGCGATGACGAACCCGGCATAAATGGGGTGTCTCACAACTCGGTAGAACCCTGGAGTCCTAAACGATGCCGGCTGAGGCTCGCGTCCACGAAAATATGTCCACACCTGCTCCAGGCCGAAGAGTTCGAAATGATTGACAAGATAAGTGCTCACCAGCAGGACGGCCCAGCCCATCCAGAATGAGATAGTCAATATCGTGCCGGCCACTGAACCGCGCAAGTCCCACACCGTGTCAGTAATCGCTCGCCATTGCCAAAACAATTGGGCCAATGCCAGACTCGCCGCAAACACGTAGGTGCTACGCTCAACGCATTTGGGCACGATGCGCGTCCACATCCGTTTAAAGCCTTGGCGCGCCATTACGCTGTGTTGGATCGCAAAGCCAGCTAACAGCAGAGCATTGATGGCAATCGCTACGCCAAGCGAAGATCTTGTTGCCGAGTCAATGCTTTTGGGAACGCCGATATTGCCCACGAATCCGACCGCGTACGCCAAAGTTCCCAAGAAGAACAGATACGCAGCGACTCCATAAATCAGCGCAAGTACTCTTTTCACTGCATCCTCCATGATTTGATTGTTCAGGTTGAAGGGCTGAATTGTCCCTGCGCAATAGTGACCGCTATTGCCTTTTCGTTTCAGCCAATTCTTTCCCTTGTTCGCCGGACCGGTGGAGGCGTTCGCCATGAAGCGCGGCCATACCATCCTTGAGCTTCCCGATGATCTCCCGCTTTTCGCCCGAGGTAAAAAGCTCCTCGATCAGCTCGAGTTCGATGAAAGACATATGGGCCTTTGCGCAAGAGCGGCGCTCGATCTCAAGCGCCAGTCGTAGGATCAATGATGTTGCCAATCTCCGTTATTTTGCTGGCCGGAAATCCACTCAACTCCGCATGCTTGCGAATGATTGCTTCATCATTGGCCAGGTAAATGCAATACAGCTTGTCTGCAGTAACGAACGACTCTGACCACTGAATATCGTTACCAAGCTCGTCCAGCACTTGGTTCGATTTGGCGGAAGCGTTCCGCAACTGCTCCCGATTAAGATCTCCAATCTTGGGAATTTCGCGTTCGATTATGTATTTCTTCATAAAAACCTCCTCGTAATTTGTTCCCGCACTGAACGGGCGAAGAGTGGCCGAGCCAGTTTTGGCAAGTTAGGCCACTCCTCACTCCCCGACCGCTTACTTCACAACGACTTTGACGCGCATCCAGGGATGAATGCAGCACTCGAACAAGTGCTCTCCCTTGGAAAGGTTCGGAAACGCAGTGGTGCTGCCCTGAATGATTCGAGTCTTTGCGACGGCAACATTGGAGAAACCGCCCGAGCATTCCGGAACGACTGCCTCCCCGTGATTGAGTCCATCGATGAAGCCTCCTCCAAACTGTTTGACTTCAGTGAAGGTATGGGGCTCGCCGCCTTGATCGGTTACCAGTACCGTAGTTCCCTTTTTGACCTGGAGCTCATCCGGTTCAAAATCCCAGCCGGGGTCGGGTGTTCCCGCTGCCGCCTTGGAAAACAGGTCGGACAGATTCGTGGAGAACCCCAGTGCTGCCAGCGCAACGTTCTTGCAGAAATCCGGTCCCAATACGCCGTTAAAACTGGTCGGTTCGCACTCGTCCAGGGCGACGATTTGTGCCACCCCTGCCGATGCTGGTTCTTTTGCCTTTTCTTGAGCGTCCGCGCACATGGCGCTCACGACCATGAACATGCATCCGAGCAAGCTGAGTCCGACTGCGTTTCTTTTCATGTTAGTTCTCCTTTTTTCTGAGGTAAGCGTGATTTCGAACTGTTCGGGCGCACACCCCACCTTTTCGCCCGAGCAGTTCTGAGTACCGATCACTTCTTCAACGTTCTTGACGATCCAACCTGCTGGGCTGTTCCGGCAAATGAAATTTCATGAAGAAGCCATTCGTCGCCGTAACGCT
>QHZW01000014.1:0-10758 GCA_003224815.1 Acidobacteriota bacterium
GAGAACGCTGCGTGTGACCGTGGATGAATTGCCGCAGATTGTGGACGTGCGCATTCTGGTTGACGACTTCAGCGCCGATCGCACAGTCGAAGTGGCGCGCGAACTGGGTTTGGTCCACTTCGTTCATGACCGCAACTACGGTTATGGACGCAACCAGCAGACCTGCTATACCGAAGCGTTGGCGGAAGGCGCGGACGTTGTGATCATGCTGCATCCGGATTATCAATACACGCCGCTACTGGTGACCGCAATGGCCAGCATGGTCGCCTACGGCGTTTATGACGTTGTTCTGGGATCGAGGATTATCGGAGGCCAGGCCCTGCGCGGCGGCATGCCGCTGTACAAATACGTTTTCAATCGGCTGCTGACAGGTTTCGAGAATCTTTTTCTGAGAATTAAGGTGTCTGAGTATCACACCGGCTATCGCGCGTTCAGCCGTGAGGTTTTGACGAAGCTTCCGCTGCTCGAAAACTCAGACGATTTCGTCTTCGACAATCAGATGCTGGCGCAGTGCGCCTACTTCGGATTTCGTATTGGCGAGGTGTCGTGTCCAACAAAGTATTTCCCCGAAGCATCGTCCATCAATTTCCGGCGCAGCGTAAAGTATGGACTCGAAGTGCTGAGTACGACATTGAAGTTCGCGCTGCAGAAGTGGGGGCTGGCGCACTACGCACTGTTCAATCCTGGGGGCCGAAAGCTTGAAACAAGAAGCGCTGCCTATTACGCACGCGGAGCTGTAGAAGGCGAAGCTACTTCATGACGCGGAACGGAAGCCGCTGTCACGGGCCAATGCGGCAGACCATGACAGCCTGGTTTTGATATGGGCACTCGAGTCCGGCAACGCCGGGCCATTGCAGCACTACCCAATTCACGCCATAGCGATCACGCAGGCGTCGAAAATCTGCGACTGTGAAATTCTTCCAGTTTCGCTCTGCCTGAAACTGTTCCCACCAGAGATCGGCAAGCGGCGGAAACATCGAAACCGTTCCGCTGTCTTTGTAGCCGTCGGCAATGCTGCTTCGTTCCGCCAGCGGTCGGAAGGCGACGGTGTCTTCGCCTGGAAGCTCGATGTAAACGGGATCTATAGCAAAGATTGCGTCGCTTGGCGTGCTATTTCTAATCCAGATAAAAGCTTGCTCCCAAAGGTTCTTGGGCTTGGCCCAGGGCCATTCGACGTGGTCGCTGGCAGGGAACAAACTTCGTTGAGCAAGAAACATCCCCGCGCAAAGAGGCACGAACAAACCCAACCAGCGCCAGACCCGGTTCTTCAAAACGTATTCCGCGAGAAAGCCGCCACCGATAATAATCAAGAGCATGTAAAGCAAGTGCAGGCTTCGGAGTGGCTGCAGGCGGGCGAGTGCTTCGAATCTCTGCGGAATCGAAATCACCAGAGCGGCAAAAAAATAGACGATGCCGTAAAACATCAGCACGCGGCAGGCACGAGCTGCCAGCACCATCCCCCGTTTGCCGGCAAGGCGTTCGAGAAGCCAGAAAATCAGAATCGGCGCAATCGCTCCCAACCACTCATACCATTGCCATTGCAGGATGTAGTGGTTCTCGTGAAAGCGTATGGCTTCGTGATAACCGGTCGACGCGGGATAGAAAATTTTCGGCAGAAAAACCAAGAACGCCGGAGCAGCAGCCGTTGTGGTGGAAGTTGGCCTGGCCTCAAGTCTGCTGAAAACCAGCCAGAGCAAGCAAAATGACAGTGCAAACCAAACCATCAGCGGGTGAATGAAAACCGCGAAGATCAGCCAGGTGGCCGCTCGAACTAACCTGCCGTCGATCACGTTCTGCACTGCGAACAATCCGGCGAACGCGGCCAGGTTCCGCGGGTTGAGATATTGATCCATCACGTAAAGCGCGGTCCCAGCCAAAGGCAGTGTGAGCAGCGCAGCCGTCAACGCCACGGCGCCCCAGCGTGCGGATTCGCTGCTAAAGAACCTTGCCACCAATTTCCACGAAGCAAGCAGCAGCATGAAAATCGAAAACAGGTGCCACAGAAAAAGGGCATGGTCAAACGGAAGATGACTCAAGCGCACGGAGAAGGCAATCAGCCGCGAAAAGAGGGTGAGATTTCCTTGCGTCTGAAAAAACTCCGCATGAAAAGGAAAGAACTCAGGATGCAGTACTTTCTCGACGCCTGGCAGATAAATCTCGGCGTCTTCCGCATAAGGATGATAGCCATGGATCGCAAGCGCACCCAGCGTAAGCAGCAGCAGGCGAGCTATGGTTTTAAAGGTAGGCAAGTGATTCTTTTCAGAAAACTTAAGCTAGAAGTGCGGGTTTACTTTGTCAACTCGGAGCGATATCTCCGCTACCTACTATCGGGCTGAGCACTAGCAGGGAGAAGCACAGTAGAATATTGCTTCGCTTGCGCGATCTCTACCATAAGGCAAGGTACGCTCATCTATGAAGTTGCTCCGTCCGGTTGTTATAGCAGTACTGCTCGTAGGCTTCTTTTTTTATTTCACCACCTATCGTTCGAGAACGTTTCATTTGGTGAACTCGCCTGCCGAGAAGATCGAAGTTACAGAAGCGGCCAGCAACGAACCCCTCGATTCCGATGAACAAAACAACATCTCTGTTTATCGCAAGAACATCGGATCGGTGGTGAACGTCACTTCAAAAGCAGTGGCGTTCGATTTTTTCTATGGCCTGGTGCCGCAGGAAGGACAAGGTTCAGGGTTCATCATCGATCACGACGGTCATATTCTGACTAATTACCACGTGATTGCCGAGGCCCGACAAGTGGAAGTCACGCTTCACAATCGCAAAAAATACCGGGCGACAGTGGTTGGAACCGACCGCTCGCATGATTTAGCGATCATTCAGATCAAAGCTCCAGACCTTGCAGCAATGACGCTGGGCGATTCGAAGAACCTGCAAGTGGGCCAGAAGGTTTATGCCATAGGAAATCCATTTGGATTATCGGGAACTTTGACCAGCGGCATTGTAAGTTCGATCCGCTCGGTGCAGGAACCCGAAGGCGTCACGATCGACGAGGCCATACAGACCGATGCAGCGATCAACCCCGGCAACTCGGGTGGGCCACTGCTGAATTCACGCGGCGAAGTGATCGGCATTAACACGATGATCGCGTCAAATTCCGGCCAGAGTGCAGGAATTGGTTTCGCAATACCGATCAATACGGCAAAGGCTGTACTGAATGATCTGGTCACGCTGGGCCGGGTACGGCGGCCGGCGCTGGGGGTTCTGACGATTCCGATAAGCCCGGACATTGCCGACCAACTTGGGTTGGCGTCCGATTACGGCCTGTTGATTGTGCGCGTGGTTCCAGGTGGCGCTGCCGATCGTGCTGGTCTCAAGGGGGGTACTGAGCGTGCCTATCTGGGGAACCAACCCATCATGATTGGGGGCGACCTGATTGTGACCATTGACGGCCAGGATGTTCAAGACCAGCAGGAACTTTCGCGCCTGATGAACGGCCATCGCGCCGGAGACACAATTCGGGTCACAATCTATCGCGGCAAACGCAAGATGCAAGTGCAGGTAACGCTGGGCGAGGCGCGGGAACAGGTGTGAACGAGCGTTTGTGAGGTTGACTCTGCTGGGGCACTCAGCTAGCCTCAGAAGTCCGTTTGGACTTCTTCCCGAGCCGCCACGGGCAGATTTCAACGAAGTGAACTATGCAGAAGGCCATATCCACTTACATTTTTGTGAAGGAGCGCCTGCATCCGGGGCTACTGGATAAACTGGTGAGCGGCGGTGCGCAAGCAATTGAGATATTCGGTGCCCGCCAGCACCTCGACTACGCCAACCGCAAGCAGCATGTGCGCGAAATCGCGGACTGGTTCAGAACCAGCGGTGTTCCGCTGCATTCTGTGCACGCGCCTTTGTATGCCGATTACGAGTGGGGACGCACTGGCGCGCCGCCGGTAAACATCGCTTCCACGGACCGGGCAACACGTATTGAGGCAATGGATGAGATCAAGCGCGCTATCGAGTTGGCCGAACAGATTCCGTTCCGTTTCCTGATCCAGCACATTGGGCTGCCAAACGAATCGCATGACGAGCGGAAGTTTGAGGCGGCGATGACTTCGGTAGAACACCTGCGGGCATTCGCGAAGCCTCTGGGGGTGCGGGTCCTGCTCGAGAATATTCCGAATGATCTTTCCACACCGGATCGGCTGGTCGAATTCATTCGGACAACGCACTTCGATGATGTTGGCGTCTGCTTCGATACCGGCCATGCACATATGATGAGCGATGTCCCGCAGGCGTTCGAGACCTTGAAGAGTCACATTCATTCCACGCACATACACGACAATACGAAGGACAAAGACTCTCATCTGTGGCCGGGCGCAGGCAGCATTGACTGGAAGCAGACTCTGGAACTACTGGGCGAAGCGCCGAACAAGCCTCCGCTGCTGCTGGAGATTGAAGAGAACGAGAAGATCAATCCAGTGGAGAAGATGAGCGAGATCTTCGGGAATTTAGTTCCTGCATAGCCTCGGCTGTATTGAATCATTGAGTCATCGAGCGATTGAATCATTTGAACCGCGGGCCCCGCGCGAGGGTTTCAATGATTCAATGTCCCGATGGTTCAATGATTAAATTTTGCGATGAATCCCCTCAGCACAATTGCGGAAATCAGCAAGCACGAAGGTGAGACGGTCACCATTCGCGGGTGGCTGTACAACCTGCGAGAGAGTGGCAAGCTGCTCTTCCCGATTTTTCGCGACGGCAGCGGAACGATTCAAGGTGTCGTCCCTAAGAATGCTGTTGCTCCTGAGGTGTTCGAGGCCGTCAAAGGGCTGACGCAGGAATCAAGCGTGATCGTCGAGGGCAAGGTCCGCGCCGACAAACGCGCACCCAGCGGATATGAACTGGACGTGGCAAATGTGCAGGTGCTGCAGCGCGTGCCGGACAACGATCCGTTCCCTATTTCCCTGAAAGAGCACGGCGTAGATTTCCTGATGGAACACCGGCACCTGTGGGTGCGAACGCCGCGGCAGGCAGCCATTCTGCGGGTACGCGCTGAGATCATCAGAGCCGTGCGTAATTTTTTTGACGATCGCGGGTTCACCTTGACTGACCCACCAATCCTGACCCCGGCGGCATGCGAAGGTACTTCAACTCTGTTTCCCGTCGACTACTTTGACGAGCAGGCATACTTGACGCAGTCGGGGCAGCTGTACATCGAAGCGACGGCGCTCGCACTCGGAAAGGTCTATTCGTTTGGCCCGACGTTCCGCGCGGAAAAGTCCAAAACGCGGCGGCATTTGACCGAGTTCTGGATGGTTGAGCCGGAAGTCGCGTATGCCGAACTCGATGATCTGATGGACTTAGCGGAAGCACTGATCAGTTCCGTCGTCCAGCGATGTCTGGGGAATCGGCGCGCGGATTTGGAAACGATCGGGCGCGACGTTTCTCACCTAGAAAAAATTGCCGCTCCTTTTCCGCGAATCACGTATGACGAAGCAGTGGGGAGGCTGCAGGAAGGACACGCCAGGGGCGCACTGGAAAACAAGTTTGAGTGGGGCGGAGATTTGGGATCACCCGACGAGACGTATCTGTCAGCACAATTCGATAAGCCTGTGATGGTGCATCGTTATCCGGCGAAGGTGAAGGCGTTTTATATGGAGCCGGATCCGCAGCGTCCAGATCTGGCGCTGTGCGTAGATGTGCTGGCGCCGGAGGGCTATGGCGAAATTGTTGGCGGATCGCAGCGTATGGCGTCTTACGATTTACTTCTCCAGCGCATTCGCGAGCACAATTTACCAGAAGAGGCTTTCAAGTGGTATCTGGATCTGCGGAAATACGGCAGCGTGCCGCATGGCGGCTTCGGCATGGGCGTAGAGCGAGTGGTGGCTTGGGTCTGCGGACTGGAACACGTGAGAGAGACGATACCGTTCGCGAGGACGCTGCATCGGTTGTACCCGTAAGATTTTTCTTCCCATGATGATTTTCTCGGCGCCGCTTGGCGGTGAATAAACTATGAGTGCGATCAGCAACACCGCCGGAATTGCCCCCAAGAAACTCCGTGTCATCGGAGTACCACTCGACCTCGGTCAGTCGCGGCGTGGCGTTGATATGGGCCCCTCGGCGGTACGAGTGGCGGGGCTCGAAGCACGCCTCGAAGAGCTTGGGCACGTGGTCGAGGATGCGGGGAACATTACGGTTGCGATTGCTGAGCAGAAGAAGACGGGCGATCCGAACGCGAAGTATCTGAAAGAGATTACCGCGACCTGCACCAAGGAAGCCGATCTCGTACTGAAAACGCTCGAAGCCGGCAAGGTGCCGATCGTGCTGGGCGGCGATCATTCTGTGGGCGCGGGTACGGTGTCGGGAGTGGCGGAATATTACAGGCAGCGCGGACAGAAAGTTGGCCTGATCTGGATTGATGCGCACACCGACATCAACACGCCAGACAGTTCGCCCAGCGGCAACGTCCATGGCATGCCGCTGGCTGCGGTGATGGGCCTGGGTCCGGCAGATCTTTCGAACATCTATAATTTTTCTCCCAAGGTCGCGCCGGAGAATTGCGTGCTGGTCGGCGTGCGCGACATTGACGCGGTTGAAAAAGAAAATGTGCGCAAGGCGGGCATTGGTGTGTTCACCATGCGCGACATTGACGAGCGCGGCATGAGAACTGTCATGGAAGAAGCATTGCGCATGGCCGGACGGGGCACTGCGGGATATCACGTGTCCCTCGATATGGACTGGGTCGATCCCGAAGATGCGCCTGGCGTCGGGACTCCAGTGCGCGGGGGCGCCACTTACCGCGAGGCGCATTTAGCCATGGAAATCATCGCCGATCATGGCCGCATGCTAAGTTTCGAGATTGTCGAAGTCAATCCCGTTATCGATGAGCACAACCGCACGGCGGATCTAGCCGTAGAGTTGGCGCTTTCTGCATTTGGAAAAAAGATTTTGTAGGAGCGTTCACAGCCAAGCACGCCGAGTCCGCCGAGAAAACCTGAAGCGCGGCTTTCACCCCACAATCCTAGCTCCCCTATAATGTTTGCTCCGTTCGAGTTCTTCTCTGCGACGTCGCGTGCTCGGCGGTGAAATGGGGTAAATGCTTCGTCCCGACTACCAGGAATTTTCCCGCCTCGCGCGCGAGGCAACACTCGTGCCGGTAGTGAAGTCCGTCATGGCGGACCTCCTGACGCCCGTGTCGGCATTTCTGGCCATTGCGAACGGCGAGAAGAATGCATTTCTTCTCGAATCAGTCGAGCGTGGAGAGCAGATTGGGCGATACACCTTTCTGGGCGCGCGGCCTTACATGCAACTGCACGCGCGTGGCGATCAACTTGCAATCGAACGCGCGCAGGGCAAGAACAAACGCGAAGTACGGCGCGGGAACCTTTTCCAGACCGCAAAGGAACTTCTGCAGCAGCATCGTCCGGCAGTAGTGCCCGCCTTGCCACCGTTCACTGCAGGCGCGGTGGGTTTCTGTTCCTACGATATTGTTCGCCAACTGGAGAACATCGGCGATCACACCAAAGACGATTTGCATCTTCCCGATTGCCGGTTGATGTTCTTTGACCGGCTGCTGGCGTTCGATCATCTGCGCCACCAGATTCACATTATCGCTGCCGCCGACGTATCGAACCAGAGCCCGCGCCGAGCATATGACCGGGCGATACGAGACATCTCCGCGATTGAGAAGAAACTTTCGGCGGGGCTGAGCGCGAGGATTTGGCAAAAGGCAGGGAAGGCAAACGGCAGGCTTCGCGTCCGCGCCATGACCGACCGCAGAGCCTTCGAGCAATCGGTGCACAAGGCAAAAGAGTACATTGCGGCGGGAGACATTTTTCAGGTGGTGCTGTCACAACGCCTCGATTTCGAGCCGGGAGTCGAACCGTTCAATGTTTACCGTTCGCTGCGCGCAGTGAATCCTTCCCCGTACATGTATTTTTTGAAGATGGGCGACACGCATGTACTGGGCTCATCGCCGGAGATGCTGGTGCGCGTCACCGGCCGCACGCTGGAATATCGGCCAATTGCGGGGACACATCCACGCGGAAAGGACGAAGCTGAAGATCAGAAGTTGCAAGAAAAAATGCTCGGCGACGAGAAGGAGCGCGCCGAACACGTGATGCTGGTGGACCTCGGACGCAACGATCTCGGCCGAGTCAGCGAATACGGCTCCGTCAAAGTGAAAGAGCTAATGTACGTCGAGCGCTACTCCCACGTCATGCATATCGTTTCGGCGCTTGAAGGAAAGTTAAGGGCAGAACTGCACGCTCTCGATGCCTTCGCCGCTTGCTTCCCTGCAGGCACTTTGAGCGGCGCACCCAAAGTACGTGCGATGCAGATCATCGAGGAACTGGAGCCTACACGGCGAGGCGTTTACGGCGGATCAGTGCTGTACGCCGACTTCGCCGGGAATCTGGATTCATGCATCGCCATTCGGACAATGGTAATGCAGGGAAAAAAGGCATACTTGCAGGCGGGCGCGGGAATCGTCGCAGATTCAGATCCGGCGAGTGAATATCAGGAGTCGCTTAATAAAGCCCAAGCTGTGATCAGAGCGGTCGAGGCGGCGAGGAACGGCAATGCGTAGGCACGAACCGACCGCATCCGAGGGTGGCGAGCAGATCTCGCCGGGAAGGGCCCGGGCTAGATCATTGCACCCCCTAGCCGAGCTACGCTCGGCCGGGCGGGTGAGGGCACCCGCCCCTACATGTCCAGGAAATTCGCGATCAGCTTTTTCCCCTCTGCCGTCAATACACTCTCTGGGTGAAATTGCACGCCTTCCACAGGGTGCGTCTTGTGGCGGAGACCCATGATGGTGCGGGTGCCATCGGACTCGGTAGTCCAAGCGCTGACTTCGAGGTCGGCTGGGAGGGCATCGTCTTGGACAATTAACGAGTGATACCGGGTAGCGGTGAAGGGCCTGTCGAGGTTCTTAAAGATCGTTCGACCATCATGGGTGACTTGGCTGGTCTTGCCGTGCATCAAATGGGGCGCACGCACGACCTTGCCCCCGAGAGCCGCCCCAAGAGCCTGATGTCCGAGACAGACGCCGAGAATGGGCAATCTGCCGATAAAGTGACGGAAAATGTCGATGCTGATCCCTGCTTCGTTGGGTGTGCAAGGCCCCGGGGAGATGACAATGCGTTCAGGGTGAAGAGCCTCGATTTCGTCGACGGTCACCTGGTCATTGCGGCGGACGACGACCTCTGCTCCCAGTTCCCCTAAGTACTGGACGAGGTTGTAGGTAAACGAATCGTAGTTGTCGAGGACGAAAACCATATGTGCTCTCAATAGGTTATAACAGTCGAGCTTCCTATGTACGTCGGGCCATCGCCACTAGAACCCGGACAGTGCCTATTACTGGCCTAAGTTCGGCTTGACATGCTGGCGGGGAAGTTTGATCCTTACAGTGGTTTTTAGGAGTCTCCCCCATGGTCGTCGAAGTTCAGCAAGCCGAAAAACGCACTACCCGGCGGTTCGCGCTCAGGCTGCCGGTTTCAGTGAATTATTCCGGCAACTCCGGTCCGGCGATCTCGGCGCAGACGCGCGACGTCAGCGCGCGCGGCATTTGCTTTTACCTTGAGGCTCCGCTGGCCGTCGGCTCGGAAATTGACTTCACCCTGACCCTCCCCCCTGAAATTACGCTTACCGAAAGCATTCGCGTGCGATGCAAGGGCAAAGTCGTCCGCGTTGAAAACAACCTTGCGGATGCGAAGGTGCCGGTGGCGGCAGTGATTGACGAGTACGAGTTTTTGGCTGAAGCGTAAAGCCGACCGTCCCTCCGGGACTTTGATCATTCTCTCGTGCTACCCAGCTCTGAATGGGCTAAGCTGCGCTCGCTCGGCCTTTCGACTAAATAATTTGTCATCCTGAGAGGAATCGGAACCTCGCAACGCGAGGTTCTGATGAGCCGAAGGATCCCTCACCCGACCGCAGAGCATGAGCACAGAGAGGGATTCTGACCTGAGCGAGAAGTCCCCGAGACGCCGTTGCTCACTTCGCAACGCGGGATCCTTCGACTGCCTTGGATCATTCCTAAACGGAATAACCAAACTCCGCTCAGAATGACTTTGATTTTGGCATCGGTAAATCCAGCAACGCCCATCGAGTACATCTTTATAAATCAGTAAAGTAGTGCTACTCTCAACCCAAGTTCTTCCCGAAAAACAGGAATTGCCTTGTTCAGCGCCCCGTCACGTCGGTATGTGTGGTTAGCAGCGGTCGCGGTAGTGTCGGCTGCGCCCGTAAGCGTCTGGGCACAACAGGACAGTGGAAGCTCTCAAGATCCAGCACCACCAGCCCAGACAAGAGCCCTCAGAGGGCCGCGCGCGCAAGTGCAGTCGGTCACCGTGGGAGCGGACGATTATGGCCCAGTGCTTGAGATCGTTACTACCCGGCCATTGACGCCGGAGATACAGACCGTCCAGAATCCGCTGCGGTTGGTGATTGATCTGCCGAACTCCAACCTCGCCACAACAAAACACCGCATTGCCTTTAGGAACGAACAGATCAAAGGCATTCGCATCAATCAGTATCAGACCGACCCTGCCGTAAGCCGAGTGGTTGTAGATCTGAATGGCCCGGTCCGCTACACCTGGGACGCAAGCGGCACGCGGCTACACATTCGTATCCGCGGCGATCAGGCGGCGACAGCCAAGCCGCCCTCGGTTCCGGCACTCACGGCGGGAGTGCAACCCACCGCGGTCCCTGTTGCGGTGGGAAGCTCGGGCACGCTGGTCGAGACTGGCAGCCGAGTGGCTTCGGGATCATCCATTACGGCGGGTGCAGAAACAGCCATCATGCGTCTGA